>NZ_SMJZ01000009.1 GCF_004348345.1 Nonomuraea longispora | reverse complement strand
GCAGAAGGACTCTCCTGAAGGGCTTAGCCCTCGCCGCCGCCGCTTCCGCCGTCCCGCTGCCCGCCTACGCGTCGACGGGCGGGCACATCCCGCCGCTGCGCCAGATGCGCGGCATGTGGATCGCCTCCGTGGTCAACATCAACTGGCCCTCGAAGCCGGGACTGACCGCGGACGAGCAGAAGGCCGAATATCTCGCCTGGCTCGACGTGGCCGTGCAGCGCAGGCTCAACTCGGTGTTCGTGCAGATCAGGCCGACCGCGGACGCGTTCTGGCCGTCACCGTTCGAACCCTGGTCACAGTATCTGACCGGGACGCAGGGGAAGGACCCCGGCTACGACCCGCTCGGGTTCGCCGTGGAGGAGACCCACAAGCGCGGCCTGGCCTTCCACGCGTGGTTCAACCCCTACCGCGTCTCGATGCAGGACGACCCGGGCAAGCTGCACCCCGACCACCCCGGGCGCAAGCACCCCGACTGGATCCTGCCGTTCGGTGGCAAGCTCTACTACAACCCCGGCATGCCGGAAGTGCGCAGATTCTGCCAGGACGCCATGATGGACGCGGTCACCCGCTACGACATCGACGGCCTCCACTTCGACGACTACTTCTACCCGACCAACACCGCGGACTTCGACGACAGCGCCGCGTACGCCGAACACGGCGCCGGCTTCCCCGACCTGGCCGCCTGGCGGCGCAACAACGTCGACCTCATGGTCCAGGAGATGCAGCAGCGGGTGCTGGAGTCCAAGCCGGAGATCGCGTGGGGCATCAGCCCGTCCGGCATCTGGCGCAACAAGGCCAGCGACCCGCTCGGGTCCGACACCAACGGCGGCCAGTCCTACGACAACCTGCACGCCGACACCCGCGGCTGGGTCAAGAAGGGCTGGCTCGACTACATCGCACCGCAGCTCTACTGGTACATCGGGCAGCCGCCGGCCGACTACTCCAAGCTCGTCCCGTGGTGGTCCGACGTCGCCGCGGGCACGAAGACGCAGTTGTGGATCGGCCAGGCCGCGTACAAGGCCGGCGACCCCGCGCAGGCGGCGGAGTGGCAGGCGCCGGACGAACTGTCCAGGCACCTGACCCTCAACAGGGACCACCCCGAGATCGGCGGCGACATCTGGTACAACGCCAACGACGTCAAGGCCGACAGGATCGCCTCCATCTCCACCGCGGTCGACGAGCACTACCAGCGGCCCGCGCTCGCGCCCGTGCTGCCCAGGCTCGCCAAGGGGGAGCCGCCGCGCCGGCCGGTGCTGGCGTACGCGCTGCGCCGCCACGGCGGGGTCGAGGTGCGGGCGGTGGCGACGGGACGGGACGAGCCGTTCCAGTTCGCCGTCTTCCGCTTCGACCGGCAGTCGCGCTCCGGCAGGGACTTCGCCGACGCCCGCCACCTGGTGGCCGTCGTGCCCGGCGACCGGCAGGTGCGCTGGACCGACCCCGACGGCAAGCGCGGCGACCACTACTACGTGGTGGCCGTCGACCGCGCGAACAGGACCGGCAAGCCCAGCAACGGCTTCCGGGTCATCTGAGCCGGCTCGCGGGCGTGCTGCGCCCGTACGTGTCGCCGGCCGGTCATCCGGCCGGCGATCAACCGGCACGCCCGGCCGGAGTGCATGCCCACGCCACCGCTCGTGCTGGTTCCGACGCTGCCGGAACCCCTCGCCGTGGCCCCGGTCGCGAACCGTTCTACACAGGTGACCTCTCGGACACCTAAGAAGCTCTTCGCCCAGCGGCCGACGGCTGCTCGGCGGCTCCCGACGACCTCTGTGGCGGCACCACGGGGGTAGGGCGTACCAGACCGAGCGCGACGACCTCGTTGGCCAGCCGTGTGCGCCGGTTGGTGCCCTCGGGGATCCTGAACTTCTGGTAGAGCCGCAGCAGATGTTGCTTGACCGCGGCCTCGGTCACGACCAGGTCGTCGGCGATCTCGCGTGCGGTCGCCGGGGCGACGAACGCCTCGTCCGACAGCGCCGGCCTGCAGAGCGAGGTCAGCACATCGACCTCGCGCCTGGTCAGCTCGGGCGCGGCCGCCCTGCGCAGCTCGACCTCAGGGGTGAAGTCCTCACGGGGGACTCCACCGATGCGACCCCTGGCAGCGCCGAAGGAGACGACGTCACCGTCGTCAAGGACCCTCCGGGCGATCGGCCTGCCGTTCACCCGCGTGCCGTTCCTGGACAAACCCAGGTCGACGACATACAGGTAGGGTCCTCGTCTGACGAACTCGGCATGGAGACGAGACACACTGGGATCGGTGAGCCGGATGTCGACACCTCGGCCCCTCCCCACCGTTGTGATCTCGGGGCGCAAGGGGACCACCTCGCCGGTGTCCTCGATGCGTATGAACGGCCCCTCCACTGGCGGTTCCTCCCCTGGGTTGACGCAGCGTATGAACGGCACGCCTACTCCTGGGCACGGCAGTTCCTCCCCAGGTAGCCCGCCGTAACTATTACTACAGCTCCGGCTTACCCAAACGAGGGGATGCGGAATCTCCTTTGCTGAAAGGAGAATCCGGCGTGAAATTGGTCTGGACCTTTGAAGCCGGTTTTGCCTGCTCACGGGTAGACTCGGAGGGAAGATAAGCGGAGGAAACACCCATGGCGGACAAGCCCACGAAAGGTCTGGCCGATGTCGTCGCCGCGTCCACAGCGCTGAGCGACATCGACGGAAAGGCCGGCCGGCTCTTCTACCGTGGATACGACATCCACGACCTGGCCGGCCGTGCGACGTTCGAGGAGACCTCACACCTGCTGCAGCGCGGCAAGCTGCCCGACCGGGCCGAGCTCGACGCGTACGCCGCCGAACTGGTGAGCGGCAGGGAGCTCGGTGCCCTGGTCTCGGCGAACATCGCCGAAATCGCCGAGAAACAGAAACCCATGGAGGCGCTGCGCTCGCTGGTCTCGCTGTCCGGCGCCGACGACCCGGACAAGGACTCCATCACCCCGGACGCCAACCTGCGCAAGGCGGCCCGGCTGACCGCGCAGCAACCCCTCCTGGTCGCCCGTTTCCACGCCGCGCGCAGCGGTGGGAGCGTTCCCGACCCCGACCCCTCGCTCGGCATCGCCGCGAACTTCCTGCTCCAGGTGACCGGCCGCACTCCCGGCCCCCGTGAGGTCGAGATCTTCGACGAGTGCCTGGTGCTGCACGCCGACCACACCATGAACGCCTCCACGTTCGCCGCCCGCGTGTGCGCCGCGACGCTGTCGGACATGCACTCCGCCATCGTCGCCGCCATCGGCACCCTCAAGGGCCCGCTGCACGGCGGGGCGAACGAGCAGGTCATGAAGACCCTGGAGTCGCTGACGGCGGGCAGCGTGGCCCAGGCCGTACGCGACAAGCTGGCGGCCGGCGAGAAGATCATGGGCTTCGGCCACCGCGTCTACAAGACCGAGGACCCGCGCGCCACCCACCTGCGCAGGATGAGCGCCGAACTGGCCGAGTCGTCCGGCGACGACACCTACTACCGGATGTCCAAGGAGATGGAGGAGGTCGTCTTCGAGACGAAGGGCCTCTATCCGAACGTCGACTTCTACGCCGCGTCCGTCTACCACTACCTCGGCATCCCAACCGACCTGTTCACGCCGGTCTTCTCGATCAGCCGGATGTCCGGCTGGACCGCCCACGTCATCGAGCAGCACGCCGACAACCGGCTCATCCGCCCGGACAGCGAGTACATCGGTGAGACGGACCAGAAATGGAAGCCGATCGACGAGCGATGAGCCGGGGCGAATGCGACCATGAACGCCCGCGATGAGGCCGAGCGAATGGGACCATGACGATTGTGAGTGGATGCGTTGAGCCAAGGGACTGAACGCGAGAGCTGGGGGCCGTACCCGCTGATCCTGGTGGGTGCGGTCGTCGGCGTGCTCGTGACCTACCTCGTGGACCCACGCTGGGGCGGGTTCACCATGGGCGCCGTCATCATGGTCGCCGCCGCCCTCCGCTTCGCCGGGTACGACGGGCAACTGTCCGTGCGGAGCAAACGGACGGACGTCATCACCCTGTCGGTCTTCGGTTTCGTGCTGGTCCTGACCTCGCTGCTGCTCTACAACAACGAGCTCAAGGCGCTGATCCTGTCCCTTTTAGCTGGGTGACTTGACGGTCCGATAGCCTCAACGCATCAATTCATTGAAGGGGAACCATTCGCATGCCCAAGATCAAGGTGGAGGGTCCGGTCGTCGAGCTTGACGGCGACGAGATGACCCGGATCATCTGGCAGTTCATCAAGGACCAGTTGATCCTTCCCTACCTCGATGTCGACCTGAAGTACTACGACCTCGGCATCGAGCATCGGGACGCGACGGACGACCAGGTCACCATCGACGCCGCCAACGCCATCAAGAAGTACGGCGTCGGCGTGAAGTGCGCCACCATCACCCCGGACGAGGCGCGGGTCGAGGAGTTCGGCCTGAAGAGGATGTGGAAGTCCCCGAACGGGACCATCCGCAACATCCTCGGCGGCGTCATCTTCCGCGAGCCGATCATCATGTCGAACGTGCCGCGGCTCGTCCCCGGCTGGACCAAGCCGATCGTCGTCGGCCGTCACGCCTTCGGCGACCAGTACCGCGCCACCGATCTGAGGGTCCCCGGCGAGGGCACGCTCACCCTGACGTTCACGCCGAAGGACGGCTCGGAGCCGATCGAGCTCGACGTCTACGACTTCCCCGGCAGCGGCATCGCTATGGCGATGTACAACCTGGACGAGTCGATCCGCGACTTCGCCCGCGCGTCGATGCGTTACGGCCTGTCCCGCAACTACCCGGTCTACCTCTCGACGAAGAACACGATCCTCAAGGCGTACGACGGCCGTTTCAAGGACATCTTCGCCGAGGTCTACGAGTCGGAGTTCAAGGCCGACTTCGAGAAGGCCGGCCTCACCTACGAGCACCGCCTCATCGACGACATGGTCGCGGCGGCGCTGAAGTGGGAGGGCGGTTACGTCTGGGCGGCGAAGAACTACGACGGCGACGTGCAGTCCGACACGGTGGCGCAGGGCTTCGGCTCGCTCGGCCTGATGACGTCGGTGCTGATGACCCCCGACGGCCGCACCGTCGAGGCGGAGGCCGCGCACGGCACGGTGACCCGCCACTACCGCCAGCACCAGCAGGGCAAGCCCACCTCCACCAACCCGATCGCCTCGATCTTCGCGTGGACGCGTGGCCTGGCCCACCGGGGCAAGCTCGACAACACCCCCGCGGTGACCGACTTCGCCGACAAGCTGGAGCGGGTCTGCGTCGAGACCGTCGAGGGCGGCCAGATGACCAAGGACCTCGCGCTCCTGATCGGCGGCGACGCCCAGTGGCTGACCACCCAGGATTTCCTGGCGGCGCTGGACGAGAACCTCAAGAAGAAGATGTCCGCCTAGTTCGTCACGTACGGTCTCTACCTGCGATCACAGGTAGGGGCCGTTTCGTGTGCCTCTTTCACGTTTCTCCGCACTCTCCAGACCATCTCTTGACGGCGTCGTGCGCGTGGCGCAGTTGATCACCTGGGTAGGAGCCTCCCTGTAGGTGCACATACCGCTACCTACCGTAACGGTCGTACGTGTCTCGGGGGGTTCGGATGCGACTGGGATTTCTGGGCGGGCTGGGACTGGTCGCCGCCGTCGCGATGGTGTCCGGTTGTGACTCGCCGCCCGACACCGCCAAGCTGGCGGACAGCAAGGCCGACGCCGCCGCCAAGGTCAAGGTCAGCAAGGAGGCCAAGGCCGAGGCCGCGGCCGCCGTGAAGGCGAACGAGCTCGGGCAGATCCCGGTGCTGATGTTCCACCGGGTCATCCCCAAGCCGACCACGACGGACGACCGCACGCCGCAGCAGTTCCGCGCGGATCTGGAACGGCTGGTCAAGGAGGGGTACGTGCCGATCACGGCCGCCGAGATGGTGGCCGGCAAGATCGACATCCCGGCCGGCAAACATCCCGTGGTGCTGACCTTCGACGACTCCTCGCCCTCGCAGCTCACCCTGAACCAGATGGGCGTGCCCCAGAAGGACACGGCTGTCGAGATCCTGCTCGACGTGGCCGCCAAGAACCCGGGTTTCCGCCCGGTCGCCACCTTCTACGTGACGCGCGACATGTTCGGCAAGAGCACCCCCGAGGAGCAGGCGCAGATGCTGCTCTGGCTGAAGAACAACGGGTTCGAGATCGGCAACCACACCCGCGACCACCTCAACCTGCGCGGGCTGTCGCACGACAAGGTCGAGGAGCAGATCGGCTCGATCGCCAAGCAGGTCGGCACGTTGTCCTCGGTCAAGCCGACCACGATCTCCCTGCCCTACGGCAGCCAGCCGCGCAGGAAGCAGTGGGCCATGCGAGGCAAACACTTCAAGCACCAGGGGGCGTTCCTGGCCGGCTACAGGCCCGCCTCCGCCCCGTTCAGCAAGTCGTTCGACCCGGCCGGCATCCCGCGGATCAGGGTCATGGAGAAGAAGGGCGACTGCAAGCAGTTCTGCTCGCACGCGTGGCTCGACTGGCTCAAGAACAACCCGGACATGCGTTACACCTCCGACGGCGACCCGCGGACGGTCGCGTACCCGAAATATCAAGCTCCGTACCTGCGCAAGTCGTTCCTCACGTGGAGCCTGCCCTACTAGGAGCGCGTGGCAGCAGCAACGCCGCCGCGAACGCGATCTGGCACGTCGCGTTGACCACCGCGACCACGCACAGCTGCGCGAACGTCAGCACGCCAGGCCGCGATCGGTACGCCCGCCAGGCAGGCACACCTGGCGACGTCAGCCGCGATCATGACGGCCGTTTGCGCCGGAACTCGACGTGCCGCCCCAGCGGGAAAGCCAGGAGCGCGGTGGCGACCGCCGTCAGCGCCGACAGCAGGGCGACCTCGAACGCGGATGCCTCGAGTACGGTGACCGCCACGACGGGCAGCGCCACCATCCCCATGGCCGAGCCCGACTGGCTGACGGCCGAGCCCGACCACAACCGGCGGAAGTCCGCGTGGCCCCGCACGCTGGTCCGGGCGGCTGCGTCACCCCGATCGGGTGGTGAAGGAGATGCCGGCCGCGCGCAGCCGGTCGATGAGCGGCCTGCCCATGGCCGAGGCGGTCGTGAGCTGGCCCGCCAGGCCGGGCACGTCGTCGAAGGCCAGGCAGAGCGCCGACTCGGCGAGCATCTTGGCGGTCTCGTCGTAGCCGGGGTCGCCGCCCGCGACCTCCGTGACGACCCGCTCGCCGCCGCCCTCGCCCAGCAACGTGACCTTGAACCAGCTCTTCGCCCGCTGCTCGGGTGACGGGCCCTCACCGGGCCGCACCCGGTCCAGGAGCCGCTCGCGTATGCCAGGGAGCCGGGCGAGCGCCGCGAACGTCCCCGCGCCCGCCACGAGCGCCAGCGCGGCGGGGAGAGTCTTGACGGCGATGTGCTGGCGGTAGGTGAAGTCGGGGCCGTAGCGGTCGAGGAGGCGGGCCGAGCGGCCGACGATGAGCGGGTCGACGGTGGGCATCGGGAGCGCCCAGCCGCCCACGTAACGCAGGCCGCCCGCCCGTGCGCTCACCCTGCGGCCGACGGGCCCGGCCTCGGCGGCGCGGCGCTGGGCGGCGGCCTCGGCCGCCTGCCTGGCCCGGCCGACGATGTCCATCGCGCTGGCCAGCGTGCCGCCGGAGAAACGCGCGTTGGCCCGCAGGAAGGCGCTGACCGTCAGTGGTGTGTCCTTGGGCAGATGGGAGACGGTGTAGAGGGTGCCGAGGTCGAAGACGATCGAGTCGAAGCCGCAGCCGTGCACGATCTTGGCTCCGCTCGTGACGGCCCGATCGTGGTGGCGGACGTACGTGCGGTCCACGAACTCGGGCTCGCCCGTGAGGTCGAGGTAGTGGGTGCCGGCGTCGGCGCAGGCGGCGACGAGCGGCTCGCCGTACGTGACGTAGGGGCCGACCGTGGTGACGAGAACACGCGTACTGCGGGCCAGCTCGGCCAGCGAGTCCGGGTCCGTGGCGTCGGCGAGCAGGATGGGTACGTCGAGCCCCAGCCGCTCCAGCTTGGCCCGGTCGCGCCCGGCCACGGCCCACCGCACACCGGGGCCGGCGGCGCGGGCGAGGTAGGCGGCAGTGAGGGCGCCGGTGAATCCGCTTGCACCGAAAAGTACGATGTCGTAAGGACGGTTCATGATCATCGGCTCCTCGTGATCGTCTGCTGCACATTCGACCGTGCCCACGGCCACGTCCGCAAACCCCAAGGTCTCGAAGGCTTAACAAATCCCTGGGAAGTGGCTGGGCGTCGTAAAGTTTGCGTCGTTGGGGTTAAGAACACGTGGGGATGACGTATGCCGCGAATCTCGCCGCTGGTGGCCGGCGATCCCACCCATCTGGGGTCGTTCCGGCTGTCCGGACGGGTCGGCGAAGGGGGTCAGGGCATCGTCTACCTGGGCGTCAACGACGAGGGGGAGCGCGCGGCCATCAAGCTGCTGCACGTGAAGTTCAGCGGCGACACCATCGCCAGGTCGCGCTTCGCCAGGGAGTTGAAGGCCGCGCAGCGGGTGGCGTCGTTCTGCACGGCCCGGGTGATCGAGGCCGACCTCGACGGTGACACCCCCTACATCGCCAGCGAATACATCGAGGGCATGGCGCTGAGGGACCTCGTGGAAAGCGACGGGCCGCTCACCGGCACGACGCTCGACCGGCTGGCCATCGGCACCGCCACCGCCCTGACCGCGATCCACCACGCCTCGATCATCCACCGCGACTTCAAGCCCGACAACGTGCTGATCGCCGCTGACGGGCCGCGCGTGGTCGACTTCGGCATCGCCCGCATCATCGACTCCACCGGCACGATCACCAGCCGGGCCATCGGCACGCCCGCCTACATGGCGCCCGAGCAGATCGCGGGCGACGACATAGGCCCCTACACCGACGTCTTCTCCTGGGGGGCGACCATGGCCTTCGCGGCGACGGGAGAGAGCGTGTTCGAGGGCAAGTCGATCGCGGTGGTGCTCAACCGGATCCTCACCCACGAGGTCGACGTCTCCATGATGGCGGAGCCGCTGCGCAGCGTCGTGAGCTCGGCGCTGGCCAAGTCGCCGGCCGAGCGGCCCTCGGCCGACCAGATCCTGCTGCGGCTGCTCGGGCAGTCGTCCACGGCGGGGGCGTCCACGGCCGTGCTCACCAAGGGCGTGCAGCTGGCGGGCGACGACACGACGCCGTTCATCCGCGTGTCGGCCGGTTCGATCACCGACCATCCCAGCCGGCGGGCCTCGGCCATGCCGTCCCGCCACGGCACGTCCGAGGGGACGGGCCGTCAGGCCGGCACGGGCTGGTCCACGACGGGGCACGGCGCGACGGGGACGGAGACGTCGGCGGGCGCGGAGCCTGAGGCAGGTCCGGAGACAGGGACAGGCGTGGGCCCGGGGTACGCCGCGACGGGCCTTCAGGGCGTCACGGGGCCGCGAACCGGCTCTCAGGGCGCGACGGGGCAGCAAACCGGCTCTCAGGCCGCCACGGAGCAGCCGACGGCGCTTGCGAACCCTCCGGGCGAAGCGGGGCCCCCTGAGGGCGGCGGGGCCCCGTATCCGGCGAAGAAGAGCAAGCGGCGCCGGCGGGCGCGGCTTCTGGCGGCGGCGTTCGCCACGCTCGCCGCCGTCACGGCCGCCGCGGTCCTGGCGGCGGCGAACGGCTGGCTGGCGCTGCCGTTCGGCGGTACGCCCGGCCCGACGGTCGATCCCACGCGCCCGTCCGTGGTGGACAAGGTCGCCGCCACCGGGCGGATCGTGATCGGCGTGCGGGGCGACCTGCCGGGCGTGGGCCTGCGCGACGGCGACGGTTTCGAGGGCTTCGACGTCGACGTCGCCAGGCAGCTCGCCACGGAGCTCGGCGCGAAGGAGACGAAGTTCGTCCAGGTCAGCCGGGGTGACAGGGCCGGGGCGCTGGAGAAGGGCAAGGTCGATCTCGTCGTCGCCGCCTACTCCGTCGACAAGGGCAAGACCCAGTTCGCGGGCCCCTACTACCTGGCGCACCGCGACCTGCTGGTGCGCCAGGACAGCGGCCTGGACGAGCTCGGCGACCTCAAGGGCAAGAAGGTCTGCGCTCCGAGCGGCTCACTCGGCGAGGTGCAGGACAAGGTGACCGTCGAGCCGGTGCCGACCAGCGACTACGCCGCCTGCATGGACCTGCTCAGAAGCGGCAAGGTCGCCGCCGTGCCGGGGGAGGACGTGGTGCTGGCCGGTTTCGCGCAACGCGAGAGCATGCGCTACAAGATCCTCGGCGCCAAGCTCAACAACGAGCGTTACGCCGTCGGCATCAGGAACGGCGACGTGAAGACCTGCAAGGCGATCAAGGCCGTCATCGCCGACCTCTACGCCAGGGGTGTCATCGAGAGGCTTCTGACGAGCCGGTTCGGTAGGGTCGATTTCGAAATGGAGCTGAAGGTACCCGCGATGGAAACCTGCTGATGACGTGCGGGTAACATCCCGAAGGTCAACCAATCGTCCTGCGAGTTAGGGGAAGGCCATGGCGTCGTCAGCCACTGCGCCCGTCAAGGTGACCGTCACCGGAGCAGCCGGCCAGATCGGCTACGCGCTGCTCTTCCGCATCGCGTCGGGGCAGCTGCTCGGCGCCGACGTCCCGGTCAAGCTGAGCCTGCTGGAGATCCCGGCGGCGGTGAAGGCGGCCGAGGGCACCGCGATGGAGCTCGACGACTGCGCGTTCCCGCTGCTGTCCGGCATCGAGATCACCGACGACCCCAACGTCGCCTTCGCGGGCGCCAACGTCGCCCTGCTGGTCGGCGCCATGCCGCGGAAGGCGGGCATGGAACGCGGTGACCTGCTCGGCGCCAACGGCGGCATCTTCGGCCCGCAGGGCAAGGCGATCAACGACCACGCGGCCGACGACGTCAAGGTGCTGGTCGTGGGCAACCCGGCCAACACCAACGCGCTCATCGCCCAGCGCAACGCGCCCGACGTGCCTGCCGACCGCTTCACGGCGATGACCAGGCTCGACCACAACCGCGCTCTGTCCCAGCTGGCCGCCAAGCTCCAGGTGCCGGTCACCGAGATCAAGCGGATGACGATCTGGGGCAACCATTCCGCGACCCAATACCCCGACCTGTTCCACGCCGAGGTGGGCGGCAAGGTCGCGGCCGAGCAGGTCGACCCCGACTGGCTGCGCGACACGTTCATCCCGACGGTGGCCAAGCGCGGCGCCGCGATCATCGAGGCGCGCGGCGCCTCCTCGGCGGCCTCGGCCGCCAACGCCGCGCTCAACCACGTCTACGACTGGGTCAACGGCAGCGAGTGGACGTCGGCGGCCGTGGTCTCCGACGGCTCCTACGGCGTGCCCGAGGGGCTCATCTCGTCGTTCCCCGTGCGCGCGGCCGACGGCGGGTTCGAGATCATCCAAGGGCTCGAGATCGACCCGTTCTCCCGCGAGCGCATCGACGCCAGCGTGCGCGAGCTGGAGGAGGAGCGCGACGCGGTGACGTCGCTGGGCCTCATCTGAGCGTACGCATCAGCGGAAAAGCGACGCGTGACGCGCGCCCTCGTCGTGACGGGGGCGCGTGTGCGCGTTCTGGCGGGGCCCGCCCCTAGGGGCAGGCCACGGTCGGCGCGGCGGGCACGGACTGGATCGACGGCACGGGCAGGATCGCCGGCGTGGGCTGCAGGGCGGGTGCCGGCTGCGACGTCGCGAACAACACGCCGGCGGCGGCCATCAGGCAGCCCGCCACGACGAGGGCACCGTAGAGCAGCTTCGTGACCCTTGGTGAAAAGCTCCTCACGTTTCGGTATCCCAGCACATATCGTGCTTTCATATCAGGTGTTTTGCGAAAGCGCTCTCCAGGCGTCGGAGACGATGTCGCCCAGCGCCGCCCGCTCGGGCTTCCAGCCGAGTTCACGCTGGATCTTGGCGGACGAGGCGACCAGCACGGCCGGGTCGCCGGGCCGGCGCTCGCCGACGACGACGGGGATCTGGTGGCCGGTGACCTCGCGGCAGACCGAGATCACCTCCTGCACGCTGAAGCCGGTGCCGCTGCCCAGGTTGTAGATCTTGTGCTCGCCCGGGGCGATCGCGCCGAGTGCCAGCAGGTGCGCCCTGGCCAGGTCGGACACGTGGATGTAGTCGCGCACGCAGGTGCCGTCGGGCGTCGGGTAGTCGGTGCCGAACACGCTCACGTTGTCGCGCTCGCCGGTCGCGACCTTGAGCACGTTGGGGATGAGGTGGGTCTCGACGGTGTGCCGCTCGCGGTAGCGGCCGTGGGCGCCGGCCACGTTGAAGTAGCGCAGGCTCACCGCGCCGAGGCCGCGCACCTGCGCGAATGCGGTCAGCGCGGTGTCGACGGCCAGCTTGGAGGCGCCGTAGGGGTTGGTCGGGCGCGTCGGGTCGCTCTCCTGGATGGGGGAGCGCTCGGGCTCACCGTACGTCGCCGCGGTCGAGGAGAACACGATCTTCGCCACGCCCTTGTCGCGCATGGCGTCGAGCAGGGCCAGGGTGCCGCCGAGGTTGTTGGCCCAGTAGCGGCCGGGCTTGGCCACCGACTCTCCGACCAGCGACTTGGCCGCGAAATGCAGCACCGCGTCGACGCCGTCGAGCGCGTCGTGCGCCTGCGTGATGTCCGCCCGGACGAACCGGGCGCCGTCCGGCACGGCGTCCTCGTGCCCGGTCGACAGGTCGTCGAGTACGGTCACGTCGTGGCCCGCCTCGACGAGTTGAGCCGCGACGACGCTGCCGACGTATCCGGCACCACCTGTGACCATCAGCCTCATGTGCACTCCTGTTCAAATATGTTTGATTTTGTACGGCTTGTCGTTCAGCATACGCGGGAAAGTGGCCGAGTACGCTGCCAACCACCATGTTTGACACCGTCGCGGCCAACATCGCCCTGGTACTGCTCTTCATTCTGATCGGTGGCTTCTTCGCCGCCGCCGAGATGGCGATGGTGTCCCTGAGGGACAGCCAGGTACGCCAGCTCTCACAGCGGGGCCGCAGGGGCGAACGTGTGGCCAAGCTCGCCCGCGATCCCAACCGCTTCCTGTCCGCCGTGCAGATCGGCGTGACGGTGGCCACCATGTTGTCGGCCGCGTTCGGCGCCGACCGGCTGGCCGCCCAGCTCGTGCCCGTGCTCGAGACGTGGCGGGTGCCCGGCGCCGTCGCCCCCGTGCTCTCGCTCGTGCTGGTGACGCTGCTCATCTCGTACGTGTCGCTCGTGCTGGGTGAGCTGGCTCCCAAGCGGCTGGCGCTGCAGCGGGCCGAAGGGCTGTCGTTGTACGTGGCGCCGTTCCTCGACCGGCTCGCCGCCCTGTCGCGCCCGATCATCTGGGCGCTGTCGAAGTCCACCGACGGCGTGGTCCGGCTGCTCGGCGGCAACCCGAAGGCCGACAGGGAGGAGGTCACCACCGAGGAGCTGCGCGAGATGGTGGTCGGCCACACCGACCTGACCGCCGACGAGCGCAAGCTGATCGCGGAGGTGTTCGCGGCGGGCAAGCGGCAGCTCAGGGAGGTGATGCTGCCGCGTACGGAGGTCGAGTTCATGGAGGCGGACACGCCGCTGGACGCCGCCGCCCGCCTGGCCGCCACGCTTCCGCACTCGCGCTTCCCCGTCTACCGCGAGTCGTACGACGACGTCGTCGGGTTCGTACACGTGCGTGACCTGCTCGACCCCGAGCTCGCCGGGCGCAGCGAGCCGATCAGCGCGGTCGTGCCGATCAGGACGGCCAAGTTCGTGCCCGCGTCCAAGCGGCTGCTGACCACGCTCAACGAGATGCGCGCGGAGGGGCAGCACCTGGCGATCGTGGTGGACGAGTACGGCGGCACGGCGGGTATCGTCACGATGGAGGACCTGGTTGAGGAGCTGATCGGCGACATCAGGGACGAATACGACCTGGAGGACGACGTCGTGGTTCTGCCCGCGGGTGAGATCGAGATCGACGGCCTGACGAACCTCAACGACTTCGCGACCGAGACCGGCATCAGGCTGCCGGACGGCCCTTATGAGACCCTGGCCGGGTTCGTCATGGCCATGCTGGGGCACGTGCCCGCCGCCGGGGAGAAGGTGGAGGTGCTGGGCTTCGAGATGAGTGTCACCGAGCTCGACGGGCGCCGTATCGCGAGGGTGCGGGTGAAACGCCGTCCGGTGGTCGAGTCGCCGCCTGACCAGGATTCCTGACACAATTGCCTGCTATGGCCAGACCTCGTGTACTCTCCGGCATCCAGCCCACAGCGGACTCCTTCCACCTGGGCAACTACCTGGGTGCGGTCCGCCAGTGGGTCACCTTGCAGGAGACCCACGACGCGTTCTACTGCGTGGTCGATCTCCACGCGATCACCGTGCCGACCGAGCCCGCCGCGCTGCGCCGCCGCAGCCGCGTGGCCGCCGCGCAGCTCTTCGCCGCCGGCCTCGATCCCGAGCGGTCGACGATCTTCGTGCAGTCGCACGTGCGCGAGCACAGCGAGCTCGCCTGGATACTCAACTGCCTCACCGGGATGGGCGAGGCGGCCAGGATGACGCAGTTCAAGGACAAGTCCGCCAAGTTCGGCGAGAGCGCCGCCAGCGTCGGCCTGTTCACCTATCCCATCCTGCAGGCGGCCGACATCCTGCTCTACCAGGCCGACCGGGTCCCGGTGGGCGCCGACCAGAAGCAGCATCTCGAGCTCACGCGTGACCTGGGCGGGCGGTTCAACCACCGGTTCGGCGAGACGTTCACGCTGCCGGAGCCGTACATCCTGAAGGAGGTCGAGAAGATCACCGACCTGCAGGACCCGACGGCGAAGATGTCCAAGTCGTCCTCCAGCCCGGCCGGCATCCTCGACGTCCTGGAGCAGCCTGGCCCGCTGCGCAAGAAAATCATGCGCGCGGTGACCGACACGGGCTCGGAGGTGCTGTTCGACGAGGAGAACAAGCCGGGCATCAGCAACCTGCTGCGCATCCAGTCGGCACTGACCGGCACGCCCATCCCCGATCTGGTGGCCCGTTACGCGGGGCAGGGCTACGGCACGTTCAAGAAGGACGTGGCCGAGGCCGTGGTGGAGGCGTTCGCCCCGATCAGGGAGCGCACGGAGAAGCTGCTGGCCGACGAGAAGGAACTCGACCGGATGCTCGCGATCGGCGCCGAGCGGGCGTCGGCGGTGGCCAGCCAGACGATGGCCCAGGTCCGCGACCGGGTCGGCTTCCTGCCCACGGCGTAGGAGGCGGCCGCACGGCAGAGGGCCCGCGGCGGGTGCTCAGACGTCGTCGCGCAGGATCGGGCAGGTCATGCACCGCGCGCCCCCGCGGCCCTTGCCCAGCTCGAAACCGTCGATCTCGATGACCTCGACGCCGTGCTCGCGCAGCTTGCGGTTGGTGAACTGGTTCTTGCGGTAGCCGACCACGACCCCGGGCGACAGCGCGAAGAAGTTGTTGCCCGAGTCCCACTGCTCGCGGGCCCGCTGGTGGTCGTCGCCGCCGGTGGGGATGACGTCCAGGCGGCGCAGGCCCAGCGACTCCTCCAGCGCGTTCACGAAGCAGGTGTCGCGGCGCACGTCGAGAGTACCCGGCTTGTCGCCGGGCCGCAGCGAGTAGGTGGTCGCCGCTTCGAGGAACGGCGGGTACGCCGTGGCCTTGTCGACGTCGAGCAGGGTGAAGACGGTGTCCAGGTGCATGTACGACCGGCTCTTCGGCACGTGGACCGCGATCACCCGCTCGGCCACCTCGGCCGCGAACAACGACAGCGCCAGATGCTCGATGGTGCGCGTCGTGGTGCGCTGGCTGATGCCGACGGCGACCGTCCTGTTGCCGACGGGCATCATGTCACCGCCCTCCATCGCGGCCGTGCCGTAGTCCTCCTCGTTGAAGCGCTGGTCGTCGCCCGCGAACGGATACCAGAAGCCGAAGTCCTGCCCCGCGAACATCGGGTGGTGGTGGTAGATCGTCGACTGGTTCATCGTCTCCAGCAGCCGGACGGGGAAGAACATCGGGTTGAGCGCGACGCCGCCGTACAACCAGGCGGAGGGGTCGCGCTGGTAGAGCGAGTTGGGCAGCGGCGGCAGGATGAACTCCCCGCTCTCGCCCGCCGCGGCGACCAGCGACGAGTGCTCCATCGCGGCCGTGCCGAACTCCTCCTTGGTCAGGCCGCCGATCAGGTGGGCGGCCAGCCTGTCGCCGCTCCACCCGGCCAGGGTCTCCCTGATGGTGTCGACGAGGATCGGGCCCACCGTCAGGTGGGTGACGGTCTCCTCGATGGCGTGCCACTTGGCGTCGAAGCCGGAGTCCAGGGCCTCGGCCAGCAGTTGCTGGTGGTAATAGACCTCGATGCCGCGCTCGCGCATCAGGGCCACGAACGCGTCGTGCTCCCGCTGTGCCTGCTCGACCCAGAGGATGTCGTCGAACAGCAGCTGGTCGCTGTTGGACGGGGTGAGCCGCCTGAGGCTGAGCTCCGGCCGGTGCACGATGACCTTGCGCAGCGTGCCGACCTCGGAGCGCACGCCGAACCGCTGATCGTTCATGGTGATCTCCTCGGACGGTGATCAGCGAACCCGCCGGACCCCGCGCGAACGCCGGGCCGGGCTCCCGAACATCCCCGCCGGGGTCACCGGCCAACCGCGCCGCGAGGCGCCTTGGAGATTTCCTGCCCCTCCCATGGGAGGTCGCGCGGGCTCAGCCGCGCCGCACGACCCGGTGCACCCGCAGCAGCGCCCGCAGGGCGGCCAGGCTGGGCCGGGTGAACCGGGTCTCACCGCGGATGGCGGTCCAGCCGGAGGGGTCGCGGTCGAAATCCCAGCCGGGGAACTCGCGTACCGCCTCCTGCAGCAGTTTTTCCATGACGAGATCGGCACTCGGCGCTGTGGTCATGAACGCAGAGTCGCATCGAGACTTCGTTCGGTGACGAACTGAGGCGAAGGATCTCCCAGTTCGCATGCACCGAACTCAGAGTTCGCCTGTCAGATCAGGATCCCGTGCCGCTCGGCCAGGAAACGCACCTCCGGGGCCCACGACGGCCGCGCCCGCCGGGCCAGCGCCCTGACCATCTCGCGCAGCAGCGGCTTGTGATCGAGTTCCTCGGGGCTCTCGCGCTCCAGGCGCAGCAGGTGGAGCAGGCTGGCCGCGTCGTCGCCGAGGTCCTCGCAGGCGCGGGCCACATGGCCGAGGTGGGTGGTCCGCCGCTCGATCGACGGCGTGCGGCGCAGGTCGATGTCGTCGGCGATGCGCAGCACGGCGTCGGGGCGGCCGGCGTCGTTCTCGATGCTGGCCATGTGGATGGCGACGTTGGTCGGCCCGAAGAAGGCCAGGTCGTAGCAGTCCGACCCCTCGCGGACCCGCTCCGCGAGCTGCGTGGCGGGGCCGCGCAGCCGTTCCCTGGCCTCGTCGTCGTCGCCCGAGCGGGCGGCGCCGACGGCGGCGAGCAGGTGCAGCGCGCCGAGCGCCTTCCTGTGGCGCTCGTCGCCGTCGGCGACGTGGGGCTCCAGCACGTCGAGGCCGCGCCGGGCGATGTCGTACGCGATCTGGTGCATGTCGTCGGACAACATCGACTGCCCGAGGCTCCAGTACGCCCACGCCGTCATCAGCGGATCGGCCGACTCCTCGGCGAAGCGCATGGCCCGGTCGGCGGCGAGGTGGGCGAGGTCCACCCGGCCCAGGTGCTTGAGCACGCCCCTGGCCAGCAGGTACGCGTCGGTCGCGACGTCGCGGGCGGCCGGGGCGCGTTCCAGCGCGAGGTTCTCGGCGTCTGAGATGAGCGAGGGCAGGGCCGCCATCAGGATCGAGTAGCGGCGGGCCGAGGTGAACCAGGCGTTGCGAGCGGCCGCCACGCGCTCGGTGAGCTGCTCGGCGTCGGGCGGCTCAAGGTCGGGGGTCAGCGTGCGGCACGTGAACAGGGCACGTTCGATGTCGCGGATCTGGGGGCGGCTGGGCTCGTGGGAGTCGCGCGGCGTCTCTCCTAAAAGGACCGTGGTTCGTACGCCGAGCACCTTGGCGATCTCCCGCAGGAGGGGGAGCGACGGGGTGCGTTTGCCGTGTTCGATCAGCTCGATGTGCCTGGTGGTGCAGCCGGACTGGGTCGCCAGCGCGGTGGTGCTCATGCCCCTTCGTTCGCGCTGGAGCCTGACCATCTGCCCGGTGCTGATTTCGGCCATGGGCGTGGGCCTCCTGGGTCGGTCCTGAATGCACAGGCTAGGGCGCGCGAAGATCGCCTGTCCTGGATTCGGCCCTGCTCAGAAGAGCCGCCCGGGAGTGAGGGCGGGGCGCGGAGTCAGCGGTAGCGGCGGCGGCCCACCCGGGAGAGGATCTCGCGCAGGTCGTCGGCGGCCGTCCGCATGATCTCTTCCGGGACCACGTCGGCGGCCTCGGTGTGGGCCCGTGCCGACGCCTCCAGCGCCGCGGCCGCCATCCGCCGGCCCTCGTCCGTCAGCTGCACCCAGCGGCTGCGCGCGTCGCGCGCGTTGGCCTCGCGCTCGACGTAGCCGGCGGCTGTCAGCCGCTGGAGCACGTTGCTGATGCCGCCCGACGTGAGGAGCAGCGCCTTGGACAGCTCGCTCGGCTTCATCCGGTGCGGCGGGGCGGCCCGGTTGAGCGCGGCCAGCACGTCGAACTCGGCGTAGGTCAGCCCCAGGTCGGCCAGCTCGGCCTTGACGGCCTGCTCGAACAGCAGGTTGAGCCGTGAGATCCGCTTGCCCAGCTCCAGTGTGGCGATGAGCGACGCCGGCAGGCCCGCCTCTTTCCAGCGCACGGCCATGGCGTCGATCTCGTCGGGCTTCACACCACCGAGAATACCCTTCAGCCGATTGCTTTCTAAAAAGCTTCTACGTAAGCTTTCAACATGGCATCTATCTTGATCAAAAACGGCGTCGTCGTCGACACCGAGCCCGAGCCCGTCGTGCTGGGCCGGGCGGACGTGCGGATCGAGCACGGCAGGATCGCCGACGTCGGCCCCGGCCTGGCCGACGTCCCCGGAGCCGAGGTGATCGACGCGACCGGCATGATCGTGCTCCCGGGGTTCGTCGACACCCACCGCCACACCTGGCAGGCGGCCGTCAGGGCGGTGGCGCCCGACATCACGTTCCCCGAGTACCTGCGGCGGGTCCTGGACGAGATTGCCCCCCGCTACCGCCCGCGGGACATGTACGCGGGCACCCTGGCCGGCGCGCTGGAGTGCCTGGACTCCGGCATCACCACGCTGCTCGACTGGAACCACGCCCAGTTCTCGCCCGGCCACACCGACGCGGCCGTGCGGGCGCTGCACGACTCCGGCATCAGGGCGGTGTTCGGTTACTGCCAGAGCGGTGAGCCCAGCGACCTGCGCAGCCAGGCCCACCGGGTGCGAGAGGAGCTGTTCGCCGCACCGGGCCTGGTCACGATGGTCATCGCCGCGCTCGGGCCGGAGATCGCCGGCGAGAAGCGCGCGCTGGAGGAGTGGCGGGTCGCGGCGGAGCTCGGCCTGCCGGTCACCGCTCACCTCGGCGGGCACGGTCCGGACAGCGCCACGCGGGGGCTGGCGTTCCTGGAGGCGAACGGGCTGCTCGACACCCCGACCACCTTTGTGCACGCGCTGCACTACACCGACGAGCAGTTCGAGCGCATCGCCGCAGCCGGCGGCGGCGTCTCGGTCTCGCCCGTCGACGAGATGAACCTGGGGCTCGGCTACCCGATCACCGGGCGGGCCAGGGCGGCGGGCGTCCCGGCCGGGCTCAGTGCCGACACCGTGGTGTGCGCGCCCGGCGACATGTTCGCCCAGATGCGCACCGCCCACCTCCTCGAACGCGGCCGCCCCGACGGCGCCGGGCTCGGCTTCACCACCCGCGACGCGCTGCGCATGGCCACCATCGAGGGCGCGCGGGTAATCGGGCTCGGCGACGTCGTCGGGTCGCTGCGGCCGGGCAAGCAGGCCGACCTCGTGCTGATGCGCACGGGCACGCCCGGCATGGCGGCGGCCCACGACCCGATCGCCGCGATCGTGCTCAACGCCGACACCGCCTGTGTCGACACGGTTCTGGTCGCGGGGCGTGCGGTCAAGCGAGGCGGGCAGTTGCTCCGGTACGACCTGGCGACGGTTCTCACGTCCCTGATCGAAACGGCGGGCACGGTCGTGAAAGGCTGATCATCCAGAGAACGGAGTGGGATGGCGAGTCTCGCGGAGCGGATCGAGCCGGTGAAGGCCTGGGGCCGCCGCACGGTCACCTACTGGCGGGTCCGCAGACCCTCGATCGACCACCTCATCAGGGCGGTGCAGCGTTACCGGCTCCAGTCGGGCGACCGGCTGGCCGGCGCGGTCACCTACTTCGCGTTCCTGTCCTTCTTCCCGCTCCTCGCGCTCTCGTACGCCGTGCTCGGGTTCGTCGTGACGACCAGCGACGCCACCCGAGACGCGCTGCAGCAGGCGATCGCCGAACGGCTGCCCGGCCTGGCCGGCCAGCTCGACATCGAGGGCATCGCCCAGGCCAGGGAGACCGCCGGGATCATCGGCCTGCTCGGTCTCCTCTACGCCGGGCTCGGCGCGCTCGACGCGCTGCGCGAGTCGTTGCGCGAGATGTCGATGACGACCGCGCCGCCGCTCGGCTTCGTCGCCGGCAAGCTGCGCGACCTCGCCTCGCTCGTCATCGTCGGGGTGACGATGATCCTTTCGGTACTGGTGGCCGGGTTCGCCACCACGGCCACGGACAGGGTGCTGCACGTCCTGTTCGGCGACTCGTCCGTGCTGGTGACGCTCGGGCTCAGGATCGCGGGAGTGGTGGCGAGCGTGGGCGCCGACTGGCTGCTGTTCCTGATCCTGCTCGGGTGGGTGGCCAAGGCGGGGCTTCCGTTCCGGGCGATCGCCAAGGGCGCGCTGCTCGGCGCCATCGGGTTCGGGGTGCTCAAGCAGGCGGCGACCCTGCTGCTCGGGCAGACGCTGAGCAACCCCGTCTACGGCGCGTTCACCGTCATCGTCGGCCTGCTGGTCTGGATCAACTTCTCGGCCAGGCTCGTGCTGTTCGTCGCCTCGTGGACGTCGACGGCGGGGTTCAGCCCGCCGCCGGCCCCGTCGCCGGTGCCCACGTCGGGGACATCGTCAGAGCCGTGACCTGCCGCGCTTGCGGCGCATCCCGTACGCGAGCCAGATCAGCCCGAACAGCAGCCCGCCGCCGATCACGATCGCCCCGATGGTCCTGGTGGAGCTGGTCTGCTCCGAGGCGGCCCTGTCCAGCAGCGCCGGCTGGGCGGCGGGCGTGACGGACGTGGAGGCCTGCGGCTGGGGCGCGGCCTGCTGCTCGGGGAGCGGGTCGACGAGCTTCCCGACCGGCGTCGCCTTCCCGCGCACCGAGAAGCCCCAGTCGAGCAGCTTGGCCACCTCGTCCCAGAAGAACCCCTCGTGCCGCATGATGCTCACCACGATCGTGTGGCCGCCGCGGGTGGCCGCGCCGACGAAGCTGGCCCTGGCCTTCGAGGTCCAGCCGTTCTTGACGCCAATCATGCCCTTGTAGCGCCAGAGCAGCTTGTTGTGGTTGCTGATCTCGTAGTGCTTGCCCTTGGGCGCGGGGAACTTCGCGGTCCTCGTACTGATGTAGCGCTTGAAGTCGGGGTTGGCCAGCCCGGCGCGGGCGATCAGGGCCAGGTCGTAGGCCGAGCTGCTCTGGCCCGGCTTGTCCAGGCCGCTCGGGGTCTTCGCCACCGTGTCGTTCGCCTGGAGGCGCTTGGCCTCGGCGTTCATGTCGCGCATGGTCTTGTCCAGGCCGCCGTTGGTCTCGGCGAGGGCCATGGCCGCGTCGTTGCCCGATGACATCATCAGGCCCTTGAACAGGTCGTCGACCTTGTACTTCGCCTTGACGGACAGGCCGACCGCACTGCCCTCCTGGTTGCAGGCGTTGCGGCTCGGCCGGATCTCGCGGCTCTTGTCGAGCTTGGGGATGAGGGTGAGCGCGGTCAGCGCCTTCAGCGTGCTGGCCGGCAGGTAGCGGCCGTGGGCATCCTTCGCCGCGAGCACGTTTCCCGTGGTGACGTCCGCGATGACGTACGACGTAGCCTTGCTCTTGGGAGGTTTCTTGACGCCGTCGGGCGACACCAGGCCATGGCTGCCGAGCGCCTCGCCGCCGACGGGTGACGTCGGTGCGGCGTATGAGGTCCCGCCGGTGAGCGAGACAGAGGTGATGAATGCCGCAATTGGCACGATTTTGGTCCACATGGCGGTCTCAGCGTAGCTCCGTGTGAATGCCCATGCGGGGACACATCCCCCTGAGATCCACCTTCGATACTAGAGAGATGGGCATGTCGCGAAAGATCGCCGGATTCCTCATCATCCTCGGCGGATTTATGATCTTCGAGTGGGTGAACCTATGGTTTAACTTGGCCGACGGCCATCCCACCGGCTTCTACGTGGTGCACGGCATCCTCGTCGTGGTGAACATCGTGCTCGCCGTCATCCTGGTGGTCATCGGCGTACGCGGCCTGCGCGGCGGGACGGGCGCCGCCGCTCCCGTCACGGGCCGCAGTAAAGACGCCGGGTGAGCGCGTGCAACTCGTCGGCCTCTTCCCGTGAGTTCCCGATCGAGGTGAAGCCCAGCTTGCCGTGCTCGGGCACGGCTCCGAGCAGGTGGAAGACGTTCCCGGTGCGCCGCTCGGGGTCGAACCCGACGCCGAGCCGTTCGGCGGTCCTGACGATCTCGCCGGGAGTGCGCCCGCGCAGGCTTACCGAGGCGCAGTTGTCGGTCGCGGTGTAGAACTTCGGCTGATCTGCGGACATGAGGCGGCCGGTGGCCGGATCGTACGCGGCCCCGGTCGTCAGCATGGCGGCGCCGAACGGATGCGTGGTGCCGCCGATCCGCAGGTTGATCTCGCACAGCAGCGCCGCGTACCCGGCGTCGGCCTTGAGCGCGAAGAAGTCCATCCCGAACACGCCCACCACACCCTGCTCGGCCAGGGTGGTGGCGATGCGGGCCGCCGACGCGCCCACCTCGGCGCGGTACTCCTCCGCCGCCGGGAACGTGCAGCCCTGGTAGACCTGGCCGCTGTCGCCGCCGAGGATCTGGTCGTGCGTGGCCAGCACCCGGGCGTCCCCGCCGGGCGTGATGCAGGCCAGAGCGCTCGGGTAGTAGAGCGGCCGGTGCTCGATGTACTCCTCGACCACCGCCCCGCGCTCCTGGATCTTGGCGGTGTAGCTGGCCCAGGTCTCTCCCGCCGCGGAGAAACTGGTCAGCGACCTGTCGCCCTTGTCGACGATCACGTTGCCGAGCCCGGAGTAGCCGTCGTTCAGCTTGACGATCACCCGGTCGCCCGGCACCCCCTCCATCGCCTCCTCGATCTCGGCCTCGGTGCGCAGGTCGCCGAAGCCGCGCGGCATCGGCACACCCGCTTCATGTCCCACCTCGCGGGCCCCGCTCTTGGAGCCGTAATGGGAAAGGGACGTGGCGGGACCGTAGAGGGGCACGTTGAGTGACGACGCGAGCTCCTCCTCCAGCTCGCTCAGGACGAACGGCACCAGCCACGCGTCACCGTCGATCGCCGATCGCAGTTGCTCCATCGCGTCGTCGGGGTGGGAGAGCAGGTTCCTGGTCAACGGCTGAGACCAGGGGTCGTCGAGCGTGATCAGCGTGAGGCGCTTGGCGGCGTCGTCGGGATCGGGGAGGAAACTGAAGTAATAGTCGATGATGTCGGGATCGATGGGGGCGGAGGAGAGATAGATCACTTTGACCCCGGGCTCCCGCAGCGTGAGCAGCAGGAAGAGCAGGCGCTCCTCGTACGACCTGACTCCCGTGATGCGGCGGAGCTCATCCTGCGGCAGGGAGAGCGAGGGCACGACCACCAGGGTCCCGTCGACCGGCTCGAAGATGCTCAACCCAGCATACTTCTCCCCGAACGGGATCTTAGTGATCATATAGCGAGTGAAGCACGCATTCTTCTCAGAGACAGCCATCGTTGAAGTGTGATGACCATGACGGAAGGTGACAGGATTCGGAATCGCTGACCACGTTTGGAACTGGCGACAACGGGTCACCATCTACTGATCCCTTGTGACTATTTCGGGATCATGCAACCCCTCACCTACCGTGACCCACCCCAGGTTACGGGCATGCCATCGGCTAACTTTTGGTGTATCTGTCGCCGGGAGACCGCGCGAGGGCGATAAAGTCGAAGCATCGCATCGGGCTCACGGCCGACCGCTGTGCTCCCGGACCGCGGCGGCACTCGCGACTGACGAACGCAAGCCCGTGCTGACGATCTCGCGCACCCGACACCAGTGGGTGTGTTTTTTGCTTCGCCGGGCGGCCGCCCGATCCGGGCGCCCCTAGCGGGGATGGACGAGTCTTCACAGCGCATGAGCCGTGTGGCCCGAGGCGTTCGGGGCAGAGCGGCATTGGGACGGGACGGTGACATATGCGGGGACGTGAGCTTCGGGGAGAACTCGACGCGTTCCTGGCGGAGACCGAGCAGGATCTCGTGGCGTTCCGCCGCGACCTGCACATGCATCCTGAGCTGGCCTTCGCCGAATATCGCACGACACAACGCATCGCCGAGCGGCTCACGGCCGCCGGGCTGGCCCCTTCGGTGCTGCCCCGCGGCACCGGCCTGATCTGCGACGTGGGCAGCGGCGACGGCCCGACCATCGCGCTGCGCGCCGACATCGACGCGCTGCCGCTGCAGGACGAGAAGGACGTCGCCTACCACTCGACCGTGGCGGGGGCCTGCCACGCCTGCGGCCACGACGTGCACACCACGATCCTGCTCGGCACCTCGCTCTTCCTCGCCCAGCAGGCCGCCGCCGGCCTGCTGCCCGGCCGCGTACGCCTGATCTTCCAGCCCGCAGAGGAACTGCCGGGCGGCGCACTCGAGGTCATGGCCCACGGCGGCATCAGCGGCGTCGACCGCATCTTCGGCCTCCACTGCGACCCCCGCGTCGACGTCGGGCAGGTCGGGCTGAGAAACGGCCCGATCACCTCCGCCTGCGACAAGCTGTCCATCCGGGTCTCGGGCCCCGGCGGCCACACCGCCCGCCCCCACCTGACCGCCGACCTCGTCTTCGCGCTGGCCAAGATCCTCACCGAGCTGCCCGCCGCGCTGTCGCGCCGGGTCGACCCGCGCTCGTCGCTCAGCCTCGTCTGGGGCAAGGTCGTGGCCGGCTCGGCCGCCAACGCGATCCCCGACGACGGCATCGCCGAGGGCACGGTGCGCTGCCTCGACGAGAACGCCTGGCACGCCGCCCCCGACCTGATCAAGTCGCTGCTGGAGTCGGTGGCAGGCGCCTACGGCGTCGAGGCCACGATGGACTACACCCGTGGCGTGCCGCCCGTCGTCAACGACGAGGTGAGCGTCGAGATGCTGAGCGAGGCCGCCGAGCGCGCGCTCGGCGCGGGCGCGGTCGTCCCGACGCAGCAGTCGCTCGGCGGCGAGGACTTCGCCTGGTACCTCGAGTCGATCCCAGGCGCGTTCGCCCGCCTCGGCACACGCTCGCCCGACGGCTACACCTACGACATCCACCAGGGCACGTTCGACGTCGACGAGAAGGCGATCTCGATGGGCGTGCGGGTGATGGCCACCACCGCGCTCACCGCGCTGTGGGAGGTCGGCCCGCTCGACTCCATCACCTCCGCTCTGGCCTGAACCGGTACGAAGGCCCGCCGCACGCGCGGCGGGCCTTCGCCGTCACATCAGCCGGCCCCACACCACGGGCAGCCGCAGGGACGAGCGTCCCGGCGCGACCGTGATCCTCGTGCCCGGCGGGTAGCGCAGGGTGTAGTCGACGTCGGTCGAAAGGATCACCAGGCCCAGCCGGTGCCCCTTCTTGAACACGTAGTCGGTCGGCTGGAAGTCCCAGGTGAAGCCGTACTCCTTGCCGGGCCGCAGCGGCTCCGTCCGGTCCGGGCGGTGCCGGTTGCGCACGTCCAGCCAGCCCCGGGTGACGATCTTGTAGGGGGTCACGGCGGTGCCGAGCCTCCTCAGCGTCGTGCAGCCCGAGTCGTCGGGGACGCTCTCGCCGTAGCAGTAGCTCTGGCCGGTCGGGACGAGGGAGCCGTTCGGGCGCTCGTCCGTGCCGTAGTCCACCAGCAAGGCCGTAAGGTACGGCGACGCGCCGTCCTTCAGCGAGGCACGCACCGAGACCGTGGGTGTCCCGGAGATGCGCACGTCGGCGGGGAGCGCGCCCGTCGAGTACGCCAGCCGGTTCGGATCGGAGCCGGTGGCCTCGACGAGTTGCTCGGCCGTCCTGGTCTTCTGGTCGGTGAACGACTCCTTACGGGACAGCGGGCGCGGCAGCAGGCTCAGCTTCGAGCCGGAGCCCAGCCAGAGCGGGACCGTGGACGTCCCGGGCAGCGGCCACCTGGCGTGCCGGCCCCACTGGCCGGCCGCGCTCTCCACGTCCGCCTGGGGTTCGCGCATGATGCCCGAGTCGATGCCGTGCAGCCAGTGGTCGAACCAGCCGTGCAACTGGCGCAGCCACTCGGCGGTGCGCAGGTTGAAGGGGCTCATGTGGGTGCCCTGGTGCAACCAGATCTTGCGCGGCACGTTCCGCTTGGCCAGGGCGTACCACCACTGCGCGAACTGCTTGGTCTTGACGTTCCAGTCGTTGAGCCCGTGTACGAGGAAGACGCTCGCCCTGACCTTGCCGACGTCGTTCATGTAGTTGCGGGCGTCCCAGAGCGGGCTGTAGTCGCCGGTGACCCGGTCCTGCTCGGCGGTGAGCCGGTCCATCAGCGCGCCGCAGGCCTCCTGGCCGTTCTCCCTGGTCAGTACGTACTTGGCGAGCACGTCCAGGTCCTCGCCCTGGAAACCGCCCGGCGCCAGGACGCCGCCGTTGGCGCGGTAGTAGTCGTACCAGCTGGAGATCGCGGCGATCGGGACGATCGTCTCCAGTCCCTTGACCCCGGTCGCGGCGACCGCGTTCGGCAGGGTGCCGTTGTACGAGACGCCGATCATGCCGACCTTGCCCGTGGACCAGGTGGCCTCGACGGGGGAGCCGTCGGCGTCGAAGCCCTTGGCGCGGCCGTTCAGCCAGTCGATCGCTGCCCTGGGCCCGGCCGTCTCGTTGCGGTCACCGGAGGTGGGGCAGCCGGTGGCGCGGCCGCTGCCGAGGTTCTCGACCAGCGCGATGGCGTAGCCGCGGGGGACGAAGTAGTTGTCGTAGTAGCCGTCGAACGGCTGGGGCACCGTCTTGGCCGCGTCGGCGCGCAGTCCGGCCAGCGGGTCGCCGTTCTCGTCGACGTCCACGGGGTGGTTGGAGACGTCGTTGCCGCCGGCGTAGTAGGGGCTGGCCTCCATGATCACGGGCACTTTGAGGCCCTCGTCGGTCTCCTTGGGCCGCAGGATGTCCACGGCGACGCGGTCCGGTCTGCCGTCGTTGTCGCTGTCGGTCCCCTCGACCTCGACGAACACGGTCTGCGCGATGGCGTCCGCCCTGGAGAAGATCGGCTGGGTGGCGTTGCCGTCGATCTTGATGGCGGGGGTGTCGGCTGTGGCGGGCGGGGTGCCGGTCAAGGTCGCGACGAGTAACGCGACCAGGGGCACGGACAAGACCTTGCAAGGATGCATACGGTGCTCCGATAGGAAAATTCCGCCGTCGCTGGGAATGTCCGCCATGATCTGGTCGGGGGCAAGAGTGATCGAGACCCGAACTTGGGCGAAACTTGTCGCAGGCCTGACGTTCGCTTCAGGTCACGGACGCGCTTGATGTCGATAACGGAGCGGTTGCGACCCTGTGTGCTGGTTTGGTCTGCCCTGGTCAAGCAACTATCTTCCGTGCAGGTGCCGTACGCTCCTTGACGCGCGCGACGAACTCGCAGCGGAGGAAGACGGCGGGAAATGGAAGGAGTCGCCTTGCTCGGCAAGCGATTCAGCAGGATGGCGGTCGGCACGGTGGCCGGCGTCATGCTCATGGCAGCGGCCGCCTGCGGCGGAGACACTGGTGGGGGCACCACGGCGAGCGAGGCGCCGGCCGGCGAGGCCGAGGGCACGCTCAAGGTCGGGCTGGCCTTCGACATCGGCGGACGCGGCGACAAGTCGTTCAACGACGCGGCGTACGCGGGCCTCGAAAGGGCCAAGACGGAGCTCGGCGCGGAGATCAAGGAGTTGAGCCCGGCCCCCGACGGCTCCAACCGCGGCGACCTGCTGCGCCAGCTGGCCGACGCCGGCTACAACCCCATCATCGGCGTCGGCTTCGCCTACGGCGAGGACATCAAGAAGACGGCGGAGGAATACCCCGACCTCCAGTTCGCGGTCGTCGACTCCGCCTCCAACGCGGCCAACGTGACGGGCCTGCTGTTCGCCGAGGAGCAGGGCTCCTACCTGGCGGGCGTCGCCGCCGCGACCAAGGCGGACAGCGGCCACGTCGGCTTCGTCGGCGGCGTGGAGAACGACCTGATCAAAAAGTTCCAGGCGGGCTTCGAGGCCGGTGTGAAGTCGGTCAAGTCGGACGCCAAGATCGACGTGAAGTATCTGACGCCTGACGGCGACTTCTCCGGCTTCAAGGCCCCCGACAAGGGCAAGGTCGCGGCCGAGAAGATGTTCCAGGACGGCGCCGACATCGTCTACCACGCCGCCGGCGACTCCGGCCTCGGCGTGTTCCAGGCGGCGGCCGCGGCCAAGAAGAAGGCCATCGGCGTCGACTCCGACCAGCGCCAGACGGTCAAGGAGAGCAACCTCCAGTCGGTCATCATGACCTCGATGCTGAAGCGCGTCGACGTCGGCGTGTTCGAGTTCATCAAGGCCTTCCAGGGTGGCGCCAAGGGCGGCACCGACATCACCTACGATCTCAAGGTCGACGGCGTCGGCCTGGCCACCACGGGCGGCGAGATCGACGACATCAAGGACGAACTCGACGCGGCCAAGAAGGACATCGTCGAGGGCAAGATCACGGTCCCGGCCAAGCCGTAGTCAGGGGCGCGACCGACAGCCGAGGGCCCGGAGTCCGCAACTTCGGGCCTTCGGTCATGCCGCCCTGCTTCTAGGAGAGGCGAAGTGAGCCAGCACCGACCAACGATCTGGGAGCGGTGAGCACATGAGCTCGGACACCCTCGCCACGGCGAGACCCGCCGTCGAGCTCACGGGCATCACCAAACGCTTCCCCGGCGTCGTCGCCAACCACGACATCCGCATCTCGGTCCGGCAGGGCACCGTGCACGCCATCGTCGGGGAGAACGGCGCCGGCAAGTCGACGCTGATGAAGATCCTCTACGGCATGCAGAAGCCGGACGAGGGCACGATCAAGGTCGACGGCAAGGACGTCAGCTTCCGCTCGCCGAGCGACGCCATCGACGCCGGCATCGGCATGGTCCACCAGCACTTCATGCTGGCCGACAATCTCACCGTGCTGGAGAACATCGTCCTCGGCGCCGAGCCGGCCAAGGGGGGCAGGCTCGACGTCGCCGCGGCGAGGAAGCGCATCACCGAGCTGGCCAGCGCCCACGGCCTGCGCGTCGATCCCGGAAAGCTGGTGGAGAACCTCGGCGTCGGCGACCGGCAGCGCGTCGAGATCCTCAAGGTGCTCTACCGCGGCGCCCGCATCCTCATCCTCGACGAGCCGACGGCCGTGCTCGTCCCGCAGGAGGTCGACGAGCTCTTCCAGAACCTGCGCGAGCTCACGGCCGAGGGCCTGACGGTCATCTTCATCTCCCACAAGCTCGACGAGGTGCTCGACATCGCCGACGAGATCACCGTGATCCGGCGCGGCACCACCGTCGCGAGCGTCGACCCGAGAGAGGTGACCGCCCGGCAGCTCGCCGAGCTCATGGTGGGCAGCGAACTGCCCACACCCGAGACGCGCGAGTCCACCGTCACCGACACGGTGATGCTGAAGGTGTCGCACCTCACCATGGAGGCCGACGGCCACCGTGCCGTGCCCAAGGACATGCCGGTCGAGCGCTACATCGACCTGCTGCGTGAGGAGGGCAGGCGGCTGCTCCTCGACGACGTGTCGTTCGAGATCCACAAAGGCGAGATCCTCGGCCTGGCCGGCGTCGAGGGCAACGGCCAGAGCGAGCTGATCGAGGCGATCATGGGCATCCGCCTGTCGCACGGCGGCATCACGCTGGGCGACCAGGACCTCAGCGGCTGGTCCACCCTGAAACGCCGGGAGGCCGGCATCGGCTACATCCCGGAGGACCGCCACCGGCAGGGACTGCTGCTGGAGGCGTCGCTCTGGGAGAACCGCGTGCTCGGCCACCAGACCAGGAGGCCCGCGCGCAGCGGCATCTGGATCAACCGGGGGGCCGCCAAGGCCGACACCTGGCGCATCGTCCGGGACTACGACGTACGCACACCCGGCGTCGACACGCTGGCCCTGGCACTGTCCGGCGGCAACCAGCAGAAACTCATCGTGGGCCGCGAGATGAGCGGCGAGCCCGCGTTCCTCATCGCCGCCCACCCCACCCGGGGCGTGGACGTCGGCGCCCAGGCCGCCATCTGGGACCACCTGCGCGAGGCCCGCGCGGCCGGGCTGGCCGTGCTGCTCATCTCCGCCGACCTTGACGAGCTGATCGGTCTCTCCGACAGTATCCGGGTGATCTACCGCGGCCGCCTCGTGGCCGCGCTAGACCCGTCCGACATCACGCCCGAGCGGCTGGGCGGCTACATGACCGGCGCGATCGCCGGAACCGAGGAGTCGTGATGCCCGCCGGGCTCAACCGGGCGCTGTTCACCGTCGCCGGCGCCGTCATCGCCATCATCCTCGCGATCGCGATCTGCAGTGTCGCCATCGTCGCCGCGGGAGCCGACCCGCTCACCGCGTTCGCCGCCTTCTTCGACTTCGGTGCGAGCGCCCGCTCGCAGTCGAACGGCATCGCGGCCTTCCTCAACCGCGCGGTGCCGCTGTTCATCGCCGGTCTGGCGGTGGCGGTGGGCTTCCGCATGAACCTCTTCAACATCGGCGTGGAAGGCCAGTATCGTCTGGCGGCCATCTGCGCGGCCTACGTGGGCTCGACGTTCACGGCGCCCAAGCCGATCCAGATCGCGGTGATCATCCTGGTCGCCGCGGCCGTCGGCGGCCTCTACGCGCTCATCCCCGCGGTGATGAAGGTGACCAGGGGCGTGAACGAGGTCATCGCCACGATCATGCTGAACTACATCGCGATCAGCCTGACCTCCTACCTCGTGCGCGGCCCGTTCGCCGGGCAGCGAGCCGCGGGCGAGCTCACCACGACCACGCCGGACCTGCCCGAGTCGGCCATGTTCCCCGACCTCAACTTCGTCTTCGACTGGTTCGGCATGCTCGCGCCCACCCGCGGCGGCGGCGTGTGGGGGTTCCTGCTCGTGGCGGTCGTGCTCGGCCTGGTGGTCTGGGTGGTGCTCGAACGCACCCGGTTCGGCTTCGAGGTCAAGGCCAGCGGGCTCAACGGCCCGGCGGCGCTCGCCTCCGGCGTCAACCCCAAGACGATGGTGATCGCGACGATGGTGATGTCCGGCGCGATCGCCGGGCTCATCGGCCTGCCCGAGATCCTCGGCGACCGTGGCGCCTTCAACTCCAACTTCACCGCCGGGCTCGGCTTCCTCGGCATCGCGGTGGCGCTGCTCGGCAGGAACAAGCCGCTGGGCATCGCGATCGCGGCGCTGCTGTTCGCGTTCCTCGACCGGGCGCAGGGTGCGCTGCAGATCGCGGATGTGCCGCCGTCCGTCATCACGATCATGCAGGGCGTGATCGTGCTGCTGGTCGTGGTGGCCAACGAGGTGACCAACCGCCTCGCGCTCAGACTCGAAGAACGCCGGGCCGCCCGGCAACTCGGCGGGAACTCTCCGGTTGAGGTGGGAGCATGACCAGGGTCGGGAAATACCATGTGGCGCTCGTCGGCGTCGCCGTGCTCCTCCTGCTGCTGTCGCTGGTACGTGTCGTCACGGGCTACGCCGACATCACCTCGTCCGGCACGTTCGCGTCCGCGCTGCTGCTCGCCGTGCCGATCGGGTTGGCCGGGCTGGGCGGGTTGTGGGCCGAGCGGGCCGGTGTGGTCAACATCGGCCTCGAAGGCATGATGGTGCTCGGCACCTGGTTCGCCGGCTGGGCCGGGTACCAGTGGGGCGCCGTCGCGGCGCTGGTCGCGGGCTTGCTCGGCGGCGCGCTCGGCGGCCTGCTGCACGCGATCGCCACCGTGACGTTCGGCGTCGACCACATCATCAGCGGCGTCGCGATCAACCTGCTCGGCCCCGGCGTCACCCGCTTCCTGTCGGAGGTGCTCTACAAGGAGGGGACCCAGGCGGCGGAGATGGGGGCGGGCATCACCACGTCGCCCGCGGTCACCTTGCCGCCGGAGGTCAGCCTGCCACTGCTGTCGGACGGACCCGACCTGCTCGGACGGCTGGAGAGCACCCACTGGTTCCTGCTGTCGGACCTCGCGGGCCTCCTGCGCGGGCTCACCCACAACGTCAACGTGCTGGTGGTCCTCGCCGTCCTCCTGCTGCCGCTGACGTTCTTCATTCTTTGGCGCACGGCCTTCGGCCTGCGGCTGCGCTCGGCGGGCGAGAACCCGTGGGCGGCCGAGTCGCTCGGTGTGAACGTCTATCTGATCAAGTACGTCGCCGTCGTCATCTCCGGCGCGTTCGCCGGGCTCGGCGGCGTGTTCCTCGTCTTCGTCTCCACGAAATACGTCGAGGGCCAGACGGCGGGCCGCGGCTTCATCGGCCTGGCCGCCATGATCTTCGGCAACTGGCGTCCCGGCGGGCTCGCGACCGGCGCCGGGCTGTTCGGCTACGCCAACGGCCTGCAACTGCGCAGCTCCGGTGCGGTCACCTCGTTCTTCCTGTTCGGCGCCGTGCTGCTGCTCATCTACCTCGGGCAGCGGGTCCGCCGCCTGCTGGCCTCGGGCGAACCGGCCGAGATGGTGACAAGAGGCGCCAGGCAGTACACCACGATGGCCGCCGCCGCCGCGGGTATGGTCGTGCTGTTCTGGCTCTGGCTGACCGTCGACCAGCTGCCGAACGAGTTCGTCTTCATCACGCCGCACGTGCTCACGCTGATCGTGCTGCTGGTCGCCTCGCAGCGGCTGCGCATGCCCAAGGCCGACGGCGTGCGCTACCGCAGGGGGGAACAACATTGAGCATCGACTGGGAGAGCCTGCGGGCCAGGGCCGCCGAGGCCATGCGCAACGCGTACGCGCCTTACTCCAAGTTCCCCGTGGGGGCGGCGGCGCTGGTTGACGACGGCAGGGTGGTCACCGGCTGCAACGTCGAGAACGCCTCCTACGGCGTCGGCCTGTGCGCCGAGTGCGGCCTGGTGTCGGCGCTGCACCAATCGGGCGGCGGCCGGCTGGTGGCCTTCACCTGCGTCGACGGCCACGGCGAGCTGCTGATGCCGTGCGGGCGCTGCCGCCAGCTCCTCTACGAGTTCGGCGGTGACGACCTGCTGGTCGAGACCGTCGACGGGCCGAAGCCGATGGGCGAGATCCTGCCGTACGCGTTCGGCCCGCAGGACCTCAGCCGGAGCTCGTGATGGACGCCATCGAGGTCATCCGCGCCAAGCGCGACGGCGGCGAGCTGACCGCCGCCCAGATCGACTGGGTGATCGACGCCTACACGAACGGCGGCGTGGCCGACGAGCAGATGTCCGCGCTGGCCATGGCGATCCTGCTGAACGGGATGGACCGGCGCGAGATCGCCGTCTGGACCCAGGCCATGATCCGTTCGGGCGAGCGTATGGACTGGTCCGCCCTCGACCGCCCCACCGCCGACAAACACTCGACCGGCGGCGTCGGCGACAAGATCACCCTGCCGCTGGCGCCGCTCGTGGCGGCGTGCGGCGCGTACGTGCCGCAACTGTCGGGCCGCGGCCTCGGACACACCGGCGGCACGCTCGACAAGCTGGAGTCGATCCCCGGCTGGCGGGCCTCGCTCTCCAACGACGAGATGCTGCACGTCCTGCGCGAGGCCGGGGCGGTCGTCTGCGCCGCCGGCTCAGGACTCGCGCCCGCCGACAAGAAGTTGTACGCCCTGCGCGACGTCACCGGCACCGTGGAGTCCATCCCGCTGATCGCCTCCTCGATCATGTCGAAGAAGATCGCCGAGGGCACCGGCTCGCTCGTCCTCGACGTGAAGGTCGGCTCGGGGGCGTTCATGAAGACCACCGAGACGGCGAGGGAACTGGCCGAGACCATGGTCGCGCTCGGCACGGACGCGGGCGTGCGCACGGTCGCGCTGCTGACGGCGATGGACCGGCCGCTCGGGCTGGCCGTGGGCAACGCCCTGGAGGTCGAGGAGGCCGTCGAGGTCCTGGCCGGAGGCGGTCCCGCCGACGTGGTCGAGCTGACCGTACGCCTGGCTCGGGAGATGCTGGCCGCCGCCGGGGTGTCCGGCAAGGACCCGGCGAGGGCGCTGGCCGACGGCTCGGCGATGGACGCCTGGCGCCGCATGATCGCCGCCCAGGGCGGTGATCCCGACGCCCTGTTGCCGAGGGCGGCCGAGACCGCCACCGTGCAGGCGCCCGCGTCGGGCGTTCTCACCCGGCTCGACGCGTACGCGGTCGGGCTGGCCGCCTGGCGGCTCGGCGCCGGGCGGGCGCGCAAGGAGGACCCTGTGTCGGCGGGCGCGGGCGTCACGCTGCACGCCAAGCCGGGTGACACGGTGCGCGAGGGACAGCCGCTGCTGACGCTCCACGCGGACGAGGCGGACCGCTTCGAGCGGGCGCTGGAGGCGCTGGAAGGCGGCTACGCGGTGGCCCCCGCCGACGCCGAACGGCTCCCGCTGGTCATCGAGCGCGTCACCGCCGGCTGACGGTGCCGCCCGGGGCGGGAGCGTCAGCGAAGATCTGGAGCAGGACGGCGCGATGCGTGGGCAGGGCCTCGGTGTGCCGGGTGCGGCCCGCGTCGGTGATGGACACGTAGACGCCACGCCGGTCGGCGTCGCACACGCCGCGCGAGACCAGCTCGGCCTTCTCCAGCCGCGCCACCACCCGTGACAGGGCGCTCTGGCTCAGGTGCACCTCGTCGCAGAGCTCCTGGATGCGCAGCTTCCTGTCGTGGTGGACGATGCGGTCGAGCACCTCGAACTCGCTGGGCCCCAGACCGTGCCGGTCGCCCAGCTCGCGTTCCAGGGCGCACATGGCCTTGGCGTGCCTGGCCAGGACGTAATGCCAGGTGTCGACCACGAATCGCTCGTCCATGTCGCGGAGGTTACCACCTCGGTAAATGCATTTGCATATGTTTCGGTACGGAAGGTGAACCGGACGGCCCGAGTGGTGAACCGTGCCGCGATGCGAGCGCCTTTGCGCGGTTCGCCCGGTTGCCGGCCGGAAACAGCCGCGCGATCTGCGGAAACACCGCTTGCGGCGACACGGGGCGGGGCATCTACCGGGCATGCGCTCGCCATCCCCGCCCGGCCGCCGGTCGCCGCGCTCGCGCGCCCTCGCCTCGCTGGCCTGTCTCACCGCTCTCACCGCCTGTGGTCCGGCCCAGCAGACCGCCCTGCCCGGATCACCCGGCCCCACCAGGTCGTCCGCCACGGCCCGCGACACACCCGGCCCCAACGCCCCCACGAGCACCTCCGAGGTGGACGTCCGGCGCGACGGCATCGAACCCGCCGTCGTGACGGGCGTACGGTACGCCAGGCACAGGACGTACGACCGCGTCGTCATCGACCTCGACGGCGAGATCCCCGGCTACAACGTGCGATGGGTGGACGAGTTCGTGGAGGACGGCTCCGGCCGGCCGATCGAGATCCGCGGCGGCGCGTACCTTCTCGTCACGCTCTTCCCCAGCAACGCCCACGACGAGGACGGCACGCCCACGTGGGAGGGCGGCCCGATCTACCACGCCGGCCTGCGCAACCTCACCGACGTCGTCAGGACCGGCGACTTCGAGGCCCGCGTCGGCATCGGCCTGGTGCTGGACCGGCGGGCCGCGTTCCAGATCCAGGAGTTGGAAGCGCCCAGCCGGCTGGTGGTCGACGTGGCCCACTGACAGAGATTGTGCCTGCCCGCGTTCAGCCCGGAAACGGCCGGCCGCGACTGAGCCGTAACCCGAAAACCGGGCAGTGCTCGTATCATGGCGTGATGAGTCCCACGCTTGACCAGATCCGGCGGGCTCCCAAGGTGTTGCTGCACGATCACCTCGACGGCGGGCTCCGCGCCGAGACGATCGTCGAGCTGGCCCGGGAGACCGACTACGGCCGGCTGCCCACCACCGATCCCGACAACCTGCGTCAGTGGTTCGAGGAGGCGTCCGACTCTGGCTCGCTGGAGCGCTACCTCGAGACGTTCGACCACACGGTCGGGGTCATGCAGACGCGCGAGTCGCTCACGCGGGTAGCCTCCGAGTGCGCCCAGGATCTGGACGCCGACGGGGTGGTCTACGCCGAAGTGCGTTTCGCGCCCGAGCAGCACACCTCCAGAGGGCTGAGCCTCGACCAGGTGGTGGAGGCGGTGCTCGACGGGTTCAGGCAGGGCTCAGAAGGGCGTGACATCCGCGTCGGCACGCTGCTGACGGCCATGCGGCACCAGGCGCGCTCCATGGAGATCGCCGAGCTGGCCGTGCGCTACCGCGACGTGGGCGTCGTGGGCTTCGACATCGCGGGCGCCGAGGCCGGCTACCCGCCCACGCGGCACCTCGACGCGTTCGAATACCTGCAGCGGGAGAACGCCCACTTCACCATCCACGCGGGCGAGGCGTTCGGGCTGCCCTCGATCTGGCAGGCCATCCAGTGGTGCGGCGCCGACCGGCTCGGCCACGGCGTACGCATCATCGACGACATCACCGTGGCCGGCGACCAGAGCGCCAAGCTCGGGCGGCTGGCTGCCTACGTACGCGACAAGCGCATCCCGCTGGAGATGTGCCCGACCTCCAACCTGCAGACCGGCGCCGCCGCGTCGATCGCCGAGCACCCCATCGGGCTGCTGCGGCGGCTGCACTTCCGGGTCACGGTCAACACCGACAACCGGCTGATGAGCTCGACGAGCGTGTCGCAGGAGTTCCACAAGCTGGTCGAGACGTTCGGCTACGGCTGGGACGACCTGCAGTGGTTCACGGTCAACGCGATGAAGTCGGCGTTCATCCCGTTCGACGAGCGCCTGGCACTGATCAACGGCGTCATCAAACCCGGGTTCGCACAGATCAAGTGGCAGTCGTGAAAGAGTCCTACCGTTCCAAGACCGCGTTCGCGCTGGCGTGGGTGTGGCTGGCCTTCGTCGCGTTCAACGTGTGGGACCTCATCGCCCACTACACCGGCAAGGCGTCGCTGGTGGCGCTGGCCGTGCTCGCGGTGCTGACGGCGCTGGTCTACTCGGTCGCGCTGCGGCCCGCCACCGTGTTCACCGAAGAGGGGCTGGTGGGGCGCAACCCGTTCCGCACGACGGTCCTGCCGTGGGCCTCGATCGACGACGTCACGGTCTCCCACTCCATCAACGTGCACCACGGCGACGAGCGGGTGCTGCGGTTGTGGACACCCATGAGCAGCGCCAGAGAGCGGGCCAAGGCGCAGCGGCGCGGGGCGCCCAGGCAGCAGCGCGGGCGGTTCAACACCGAGCCGACGCTCTCCAGGTCGGAGCAGGCGGCGGTCGAGGCGTTCGCGGGCAAGACCCACGCCGACTGGGTGGGCGACCAGATCCGCGAGCGCGCCGAGGCGGCCAGGCGCCGCGACGAGCAGGCGGCGCCGGCCCGGATCTCCTGGTCCTACGACTCCATCGCCGTGCTGGTGGCCGCTGTCGCCCTGGTGGTCGCGGCGATCGTCGTCTAGCTGTTCTGTCCTATCCGGGGGCGTCTCGGCCGCGGCTGCGGTTGATGAACGCCGCCATGCCCGCCTGGGCGATGCCCGACTCCTCCACGAGCCTGGCCGCCTCCGTCTCCGCCTCGAAGGCCCGCTCGACCTCGTGTCTCGACGGCCTCAGCAGCCCGAGGTGCACGGTGGTGGCCGTGCCCGGCGCGGTCCAGTGGCGCACACGGGCGATCGCCGTTTCCAGCAGCGCCTCCGGGTCGGCGATCTCGTCCAGCAGGCCCGCGGCCAGGGCGTCCTGCGCGCCCATGCGGGCCGAGCCGAGCACCAGCCGCAGCGCCCGAGCGCCCACGAGGCGGGGGAGCAGGTAGCTGGTGGCGTTCGAGACCGACAGGCCGATGTGGTTCTCGGGCAGGAAATACTCGGCCGACGGGGTGCCGATGCGGGTGTCGAAGCACAGCGTCCACTCGGCGGCCCCGCCGACGGCCAGGCCGTTGACCGCCGCCACGACCGGTACGCGCGTCTCCAGCACGGCCCTGGTCATGTCGTGGAACGAGGCCACCTCGTCGACCAGGGAACGGCCGGCGGCCTGGTGGATGTCCTCTCCGGCGGAGAAGGCCCGGCCGGTGCCGGTGACCACGATGCCCCTGGCGCCCTTGCCGTCGCCGTGGTCGCGTACGGCCGCCGCGAGGTCCCTGCGCATGCCGGCGGTGAGGGCGTTCAGCTTGGCGGGGCGGGCGAGGGTGATCAGAGCCACCTCGTCGCGTTCGGTCACGTCGATCATGATTTCTCCTTGCCGACGGGGATGGCGGGGGCGGCGCGCTGGTCGCGTTCCGGGCGGAGCAGGTGGCGTTTCTCGATGCGGGCCGACGGGGTGAGCGTGAACGACTCGACGAACTCCACGTACGCCGGGAGCTTGAAGCGGGCCAGCCGGTCACGGGCGTGTTCGATCACGTCCATGGCGGTGCGGGCGTCGGGGTCGTGACCGGGCCGGAGCTGGAGGAACGCCTTGGGCAGCTCGCCCCACAGGTCGTCGGGGACGGGCACGAGGGCCGCCTGGAGGACGGCCGGGTGCTGGGCGAGCACACGTTCGACCTCGGCGCAGGAGATGTTCTCCCCGCCCCTGCGCACCATGTCCTTCAGCCGGCCGGCGTGGTGGAGGTAGCCGTGGTCGTCGCGGAAACCCAGGTCGCCGGTGTGGTACCAGCCGTCCCTGAAAGCCTGGGCGGTCGCCTCGGGGTGGTTCCAGTAGCCCCGCATCATGGGCACGCCCCTGACCAGGATCTCGCCGTTGTCGTCGAGCCTGACCTCCTTGCCGGGCGGCGCGACGCCCATGGCGCCGGTGCCGACCGTGTCGTCCGCGTCTATGTGCGCCACCAGGTCGGGGCCGCTCTCCGTGGAGCCGTACAACTCGCGCCACGGTGCGCCCCACCGCGCCTCGAACGTCCGGTGCAGTTCGGGCGGGATGCCCGAGCAGAGCACGAGCCGCATGCGGTGGTGGCGCTCGCGCGGGTGCGGCGGCTGTTTGTGCAGCAGCAGGGGCATGGTGCCGAGTACGTACGTGAGCGTCGCGCCGTGTTCCCCGGCCGACTTCCAGAAGCCGGAGGCGGAGAAGCGGGGGAGCACGACGAGCGGGATGCCGCCGGTGAGGCAGAGCACGGTGAGCCACTGGGGGTCCATGTACGAGTACGCCTGCGCGATGATCATGACGTCGTCGTCGCGGAGGCGGGCCTGTTCGGCGACGATCTGGGCGGTTCTGAGCCAGTAGTCGTGGGTGAGCATGCAGGCTTTGGGGAAGCCCGTGGTCCCCGACGTGTACTGAAAATTCGCGACATCGTCGGCTTTGACGGTCACCTTGGCCGGCTGGTCGCCCGCCTGCCGGATCAGCCTCCCGGGGTCGTGGCACGGGCCCGGGTTGATCACGGCGTGATCGTCCGTGGTCAGCGTCAGCACCGCGCCCGAGTCGTCGAGCACGTGCGCGAGGTCGGCCGCCTGGTAGCGCACGTTCACCGGGACGGCGATCGCCCCGGCCTTCAGGACCGCGAGCCAGCTCAGCGGCCATTCCGGCACGTTGTCCAGCATGATGGCCACCCGGTCGCCCGGACGCACGCCCAGGTCGGTCAGGGCGGCGGCCAGGCGGTCCGACCGCGCGTCCGCGGCGTCGAAGGTCAACGAGGTGTCGGGGAAACGGAGGAACTCGCGCGTGCCGTACGTTCTAGCGGCGTGCCTCATCAGGTCGGGGATCGTGCTGTACATCCGGTGGCTCCCACGGAAGGTCGGGCAGCAGGGAGAAGTCAGGACTTGTAGTGACCTGGACGGGGGCGCGTACGGCGGCCAGGCCGATCGTGACGAACTCGGCGCACACCTGCTCCAGCGTGGAGTCCCCGTCGGGGCGATACCACTCGCTGGTGCCGGTGCACATGGACATCAGGGCGAGACGGGTCAGCTTCTGGTCGGCGACTCGGAACGTGCCCTCCGCCACGCCGTCGGCCAGCGTGCGCTTCCAGTGGGCCTCGTACGCGTCGCGCAGGACGATGATCTCGTCGCGGGCGGCCGAGCCCGGCGTGAGCGAGCGCAGTTCGCCGTCCATGACGCTGGTGGTCAGGGGAGCGCAGGCGTGGACGGCGGTGAGCGAGCCGATCAGCAGGGCCAGCCGGTCGGAGGGGCCGCCGGCCGTGGCGAGCATGCGTTCCGTGGCGCTGTTCAGGCCCTGCTGGGCGACGCGCATGAGATCGGCGAGCAGCGCCTCCTTGCTTCCCACGTGGTGGTAGATCCCGGCGTTGGTCATGTTGACGGCCCGGCCGAGGTCCCTGATGCTCGTCGCGGCGTAACCCTGCCGGGCGAACAGCAGCACCGCCGCCGTTCTGATCCGCTCGTGCGCGTCCGTGCCGGGGTCGGTGAGGTCTGTGATCATGGTTCCTACCGAACGTTCGGTCGTTTCGGACGCTACCCCAACTCTCGAAAAATCGCCATAGTTGACTCTGACACCGTGTGAGGCCCTAAACCGGAGACGTCATGTTCAGCATCGGAGAGTTCGCCAGGCTGGGGCTGGTGTCCGTACGCATGTTGCGGCACTACGACGCGATCGGTCTGCTGCGCCCCGCGCACGTCGACCCGGTCAGCGGCTACCGCTCCTACCAGGCCGCGCAGTTGTCCCGGCTCAACCGCATCGTCGCGGTCAAGGACCTCGGCTTCACCCTGGAGCAGGTCAGGGCCATCCTCGACGACAAGGTCAGCACGGAGGAGCTGCACGGCATGGTACGCATGCGCCGCGCCCAGCTCGAAGCCCGGATCAACACCGACCTGGCCAGGCTGCGCAGCGTCGAGGCACGCCTGCGGACCATCGAGACGGAGGGCTACATGGAAAGCGCGGAGGTCGTGCTGAAGCGCGTCGCCCCGATCAGGGTCGCCGAGCTCAGCGCCAGGGCGGCCAGCTACGAGGGAGAGGACATCGGCCCGGTCATCCAGCCTCTCTTCGCCGAGATCTGCCGCCGCGTGGAAGAGGCCGCGGTCAAGGTCGTGGGCCCGGGGGTCGCCTACTACGAGGAGCGGGACGACGGCTCCGTCATGGTCCACGCCTGCCTGCCGGTGTCCGCGGCGCCCGGCCACCACGACTTCCAGGTCCTCGACCTGCCGGCTATCGAGACGGCGGCCACGATCATCCACCACGGGTCGATGGAGGAGGTGGGGAAGACGTTCCAGACCCTGGCCCACTGGATCGAGGAGCACGGCTACCGTTCGCGCGCGCTGGCCAGGGAGGTCTCCCTGCACTGCCCGGAGAACCCGGACGAATGGGTGACGGAGCTCCAGATCGAGGTGACGCCGGCCGGATGACCGACGTCGAGCTCGAACACCACCGGGTGGCGCTGACCGGCTACTGCTACCGCATGCTCGGCTCGGGCTTCGAGGCTGAGGACGCGGTGCAGGAGACGTTCGTCAGAGCCTGGCAGACCTACGATCCGGCTCGGGGCACGCTGCGCACGTGGCTGTTCCACCTGGCCACCAACGTCTGCCTCGACATGCTGAGAGGCTCGCAGCGCCGCGCCCGCGCCATGGACCTGGGGCCCGCCGCCACCCCCGGCGACGCCCTGGGCGAGCCGCTCCCGCACGGCCGCTGGATCCAGCCCGTCCCGGACGCCAAGGTGCTCGACCCGGCCGGGCAGGCCGACGAGACGGTGGACGAGAGCCTGCTGACCCGCTATGTGTCGGCGTTCGAGCGGTACGACGTGGCCGCGCTGGTGTCGCTGCTGCACGAGGACGCGACGTCGGAGATGCCGCCGTTCGCGTGGTGGTTGCGCGGGCGCGAGCACATCCACACGGTCCTGACCGCGGCCGCCGCGAGCGGCCAAGCCCCGTGCCAGGGCTCCCGCCTGCTGCCGGTCAGAGCCAACGGCTCCCCGGCCTTCGGCCAGTACCTGTACGGCGAGCCGTTCGCCCTGGTGGTTCTCGACGTCGCCGGCGGCCGCATCGCCGGCGAGGCCACCTTCCTGGATCCCGGCCTGTTCCCGTTCTTCGGCCTGCCGATGAGTTTCGCGGCGCCGCTCCGTACACGCTGATGAAGGAGGAACAGAACATGCCACAGATCGTCGAATTCCCCGAGCGGCCCTACGTCGGGGTGCGCGGGACCATCACCATGACCACTTTCGGCCTGGTCGCCGACCGGATCGGTGAGATGGTCGGCTGGCTCGCCGACCGAGGCCACGCTCCCGCGGGTGCGCCTTTCCTCAGGTACGAGGCCATCAACCTGCCGGAGGACCGGCTGGTGGTGCAGGCGGGCGTGCCGGTGGGCGTGCCGGTGGGCGGGCCGGTGGAGGGCGAGGGCGACATCTTCGCCGCCTCCCTGCCCGCGGGCCGCTACGCCACCGAGTCGCACCACGGCCACCCCGACCAGCTCTTCGGCGTCATCGAGGCGCTGCTGCAGTGGGGCGCTGAGCAGGGGCTGGCCTGGGACATCACGGAGAAGGACGGGACGGAGCACTGGGGCTGCCGCCTCGAACTCTTCCGGACCGACCCGAGAGCCGAGCCGGACATGCACAACTGGGACACTGACCTGCAGTTCCGCATCGTCTGACCAGGTCTCATGGTTGAGACCAACCCGATCCGTTGGTCTCAACCCCGGTTTCTTGCGGACCTGATTCGGCGTTGGTCTCATCGCTGAGACCATCCGTGCTCATCGCCAGGCGTCGACCAGGTGTTCAGCGGTGATGTGCGTGACGCCCTCCACCTCGCAGCCGCTGCGGGAGACGGCGTAGAGCGGCGTGGAGGAGTCGGCTCCGGGCATCTTGGACCGGTGGACGATGAGCTCGCTCAGGTCATGATGATCGAACGGGCGGTTCTCCAGCCATTTGACGGACCCGACCATCGTGATCTGCTTAGCGACCGGCTCCCGGTCTGCGCCGACGATGTCGATCTCCGGATCGTTGGTCCTGGTCCAGAAGCCTCCGATCGCTCCCGTCGCCTCGGGCAGGCCGTCCATACGGCGAAGCGACTCCTGGATCAGGGGCTCGACGGCGACTCCGCGCCATGATGTCCAAGAGCTGCGGATCCGCTCCAGGACCTTGTCTCCCCGGCCGCGTTCGATGTCCGTCAGGCGGTTGGCGATGAAGGGAATCCAGAAGCGCAAGTGAGAGTCGATGACGCGGTAGCGCGACTCTCGTGAGGGGCGCGTCGACAAGGGCCGGTCCACAGCGATCATGCGCTTCTCGAGCAGAAGCTGAAGTGCGCGGTTCATCGTCGCGCGCGAAATCCCCTGGGTGGCGGCCGCGATGTTGGAGTGTGTGCGCTGGCCCGACCCGATGGCGTTCAGGGTCTGGCGGGCATGCGCTTCTGGTGGAAATTCGGCGGCGAGGGCCCGCTCGCCGCTGACGACCAGAGCCGACAGCGGGTCGTGGAGTGCCTGCTCCAGATATGCCCAGAGTGGGGCGCCCTTGGGCCACTCCTCACAGATCATCGGCAACCCGCCTGAAACCAGGTGTGCGTCGAACGCCGCCTCAGGGGGCAGATCAAGAGCCTGTCCGACGTCGTACGGTGTGAGGGGGCCCACGATGAAGTCGGCGGCCCGCTGGTAGAAGGGGCGGCCATAGGTGTTGATGGCCTCCATCATCGACAGATCCGAGCCGATGAGGAGAAGCAGGACCGGCAGTCTCGAGAACTCCCTGTCGAAGAGCTTCTGCAGCACGCTCTCCAGCGTGGGATCTGCCTTGACAAGGTAGGGGAGCTCATCGATGACCACGATGCTAGGGGAGTGTTCGGGCAGGGCGCGTGCCAGGAGGGAAAGCGCGTCGTGCCACGATTCGGGGTGCTCGACATCGAAGACGGAAGCGGCGGGGAGGTTCGACGATGACGCCTCGTCCGTGAAGATGTGGAGTTCTTCACGGAGCGTCTGCCCCGTCGCCGTGTAGTACAGGTGAGGCACCTGCGCCTGCCGGATGAACTCCTCCGCCAGCCTGGATTTTCCGACCCGGCGGCGTCCTCTCATCAGGAGTGCGCGTCCGGGCCGATCGAAGTGACGGCGATTCGTCTTTTCGAGCGCACGCGCGAGGGCAGCCAGCTCTCGTCGCCTGCCGATGAAGGGTTCCACCGTTCCTCCGGTTAGTTTCAACGATGAGACTAACGCAGCTATTGGTATCAAGGTGGGCATATTGTGGCCCAGAGCGGGTCGGTGGTCTCACGGATGAGACCACCGACGTTGGTGCATCCACCTGTGGATGGTTCACCAGTGGTTCAACCACGGGCGGGCCTTGCCTGAGCGCCCCAGAACGGCTATGGCGTTGTGTCCGGCGGGTCGTTGTCCTGGAGGCGCGGTGTGACGGCGGCCCGGATGACCAGCGTCGCCACCCGTGCGATGAACGAAGGGGTGAGCACGGCGCCGGCCGCGCCCTGGCGGGCCGGGCCGGACGACATCATCTGCGTGGCCCGGCCCGCGCCCAGGCAGGCCGCGGACGCGACGGCCACGGCCACCCACAGGCTGTAGCCCTGGGGAAGCAGCATCTCCACGAAGACCGGGTAGGTGGCCAGCGCGCTCATGAATGCGATCGCCCAGGACGCGGTCCCGCCGGACGGCTGAACGGGGGCGGGGGCCTGTGGGCGGCGGCTGCTGCGGGAACGTGCGGGCGATGTCGCCATCGCGACCTCCTTGAATCCGGATATGTCAGTGTTTGGTCGTGACTCCAGGTGATGCGTCGAAGCGCGACACGGAATGCGACCGCTTTTCGGCGCCGGGACTATGAGGCGCTCGTGTTTCTCGACTCCTGGGCAAACAGGAGAGCGAGAGCTCCTCGTAGTGCGGCAAGCATGGCATGACGGCTCGTGCTCACGCTAGGTGACCGGGGCGTGAACGAGCCTTCTGCATTTGTCTCCGTGCGTTCGGGAGAAAGACGAAGAGGTCTCCCGTTTGCCCAGGAGACCTCTTCTTCCAACGGTTTTCCGGCGCCCACCTGGAGTCAGCGGACAATCATCCGGAATCAGAGGAGGGGGCAGGGCCTGCTCGCGTCGAGGCGGGCCGCCGTGCCCCTTCTCGGCCTTGCGTCCACAAGCTCGGACCCAAGGTCATGACTGCAATTGTACAGGTGAAACGGCCGAATGTCCCCGCTACCGGGGCCCGCTGTGGCGGTGAAATGACTCGATTGTGCGGTGTGTGGGACGGGTTTGCGTGTGAACTGAGAATAATTGATGGCTTCGGGTGGGATGAAGCGCTATGGGGAGGTATGAGGGGATTTTGCGGCTGAGCGGGAGAGGGCCTTCATCGTGTCATTCTCCGTAGGGCGCGACAGGATAACCGGCGTTTTACATCTACCGCCGGTGATGATGTACGCGTGACGTGCCGGGATTTATCGGCGAGAAATGGAGAGCGAATGAGAACGGAAATGCGATGCCATTCTCCGAGGTGTGTCACCAGGGCCTGCGGGTGGCCTGAGTAAAATTTATGGCGGGCCCGCGTCGGCGTGTTGCGGACCCGCTGGAATATCACCGTACGTTCCGCTGGAATAACGGAGAGTAACGATCCTCAGAGGTCGAGCAGGGCGGTGAGTTCCGTCTTCAGCAGGTCGAGCTCGCGGGCCGCTCCGGCGCGCGCCTCGGTCACCTCGCCCGCAACCGGCACGACCACCTCCAGGTAACACTTGAGCTTGGGCTCCGTGCCCGAGGGACGCACCACCACGCGGGCGTCCCCCGCCAGCGTGTAGCGCAGCCCGTCGGTCGGCGGCAGGTCGCCGATGCCCCTGGACAGGTCGTCCGCCCGCGACACCGCGCGCCCTCCGAGCGTCGTCGGCGGGGCGGCGCGCAGCCGCGCCATGGCGCCGTCGATCAGCGACAGGTCGGACACCCGGAAGGAGAGCTGCTCCGTGGCGTGCAGCCCGTAGCGCCGGGCCTGGTCGTCGAGCAGGTCCAGCAGCGTACGCCCGGCGCGCTTGGCGGTCGCCGCGATGCCCGCCACCGCCAGCGCCGCCCCGATGCCGTCCTTGTCCCTGACCGGGAGGCCGGCGTCGGAACCGACGCTGTAGCCGAGGGCCTCCTCGTAGCCGAAGACCAGCCCGGGACCCGCCTTGATGATCCATTTGAAGCCGGTCAGCGTCTCGCCGTAGCGCACGCCGTGCGCCCGCGCGATCCTGCCGAGCAGCGTCGAGGAGACGATGGTGGTGGCCACCATGCGGTCGCCGGTGGTGTGCGTGATGACGTGCTCGGCCAGCAGGCCCCCGACCTCGTCACCGGTCAGCATGCGGCAGCCGCCGCCGGGCAGCGGCACGCCCACCGCACACCGGTCGGCGTCGGGGTCGCTGGCCAGGACCAGGTCCGCGCCCACCTTGGCGGCCAGGGCCACGGCCAGGTCCATCGCTCCCGGTTCCTCCGGGTTGGGGAAGGGCACCGTGGGGAAGTCGGGATCGGGGTCGCGTTGTTCCTCGACCACCAGCGGCGAGGCGAACCCGGCGGCCAGGAACGCGCCCGTCAGCGTGGCCGCGCCCACCCCGTGCAGCGGCGTGTAGGCCACCTTCAGGTCACGGGCCTCGCCCAGCGGCAGCGACTTCACCGCGGCGAGATAGTCGTCGATGATGCCTTCGCCCAGCTCCGTCAGGGTGCCGGGGCCGTCGATCAGCAGCTGGTCGACGCGGCCCACGGCGTCGATGGCGGCCGAGATCTCACGGTCGATCGGCGGCACGATCTGGGAGCCGTCGGCCCAGTAGACCTTGTAGCCGTTGTCGCGCGGCGGATTGTGACTGGCGGTGACCGCCACGCCCGCGTCCGCGCCGAGGTGGCGTACGGCGAAGGCCAGCACGGGCGTGGGCAGGGTGGAGGGCAGGAGCGAGGCGTGCACCCCGGCGCCCGTCAGCACGGCGGCCGTGTCGCGGGCGAACACGTCGGACTTGTGCCGCGCGTCGTAGCCGATGACGACGTGCTTGCCGGGCCCGAGCACCGTGGCCAGGCCGGAGGCGGCGCGCATGACGGTGACGCGGTTCATCCGGTTGGGGCCGGCGCCGAGCTCGCCGCGCAGACCCGCCGTGCCGAATTCCAGCCGGGCGCCGAAGCGGTCCTCCAGCGCGGCCAGGTCGTCCTCCTCGATGAGGCGGGTGAGCTCGGCCCGGGTGTCGGGGTCGGGATCCTGGGAGAGCCACTCGCGTGCCTCCCGCAGCACGCTCACAGGCGGTCCACCACCTTGGCCAGCAGCACGCCCATGCGGGCCGCCGTGGCCCTGCCGACCTCCAGGACCTCCTCATGGTCGAGCGGCTCGCCGGACAGGCCCGCGCCCGGGTTGGTGACCAGGGAGATGCCGAGCACCTCCAGCCCGGCCTCGCGGGCGGCGACGGCCTCCAGCACGGTCGACATGCCGACCAGGTCGCCGCCCAGCGTGCGGCACATGCGGATCTCCGCGGGCGTTTCGTACGTGGGCCCGCGGAAGGCGATGTAGACGCCCTCCGCCAGGGCCGGGTCGATCTCGCGGACCAGCTCGCGCAGGCGGCGGGAGTAGACCTCGGTGAGGTCGAGGAACGTGGTGCCGGTGATCGGGCTGGACCCGGTCAGGTTGATGTGGTCGCTGATCAGGACGGGGTCGCCGACGTTCTGCGTCTCGGGGCGCAGCCCGCCCGCCGCGTTGGTCAGCACGACAGTGCGGACCCCGGCAGCGGCGGCCGTACGCACGCCGTGCGTCACCGCGTCGACCCCCAGCCCTTCGTAGAGGTGCGTACGCCCGAGGAACACGAGCGCGTGCCGCCCCGCGGAGGTGCGTACGGCACGGATCCTGCCTCCGTGCCCGGCCACGGCGGGAGCGCGGAACCCCGGCAGGCCGGTGAACGGAACCTCGCTCACCGTCTCGCCGATCGCGTCGGCGGCGGGCACCCACCCCGAGCCCATGACGAGCGCCACGTCGAAGGTGTCGAGGCCGGTGGCGGCGCGCAGCGCCGCGGCGGCCTCGCCGGCCAGGGTGTACGGGTCTTCACTCACGTTTCAGTAGTTTAGGAGGAACCGGTCCAGAACCCGCACGCCGAAGTGCAGCGCGTCCACCGGCACCCGCTCGTCCACGCCGTGGAACATCGACGCGAAGTCCATGTCCGCCGGCAGCCGCAGCGGCACGAACCCGAAGCCGCGCACGCCCAGGTCGGCGAAGAAGGTCTTGTTGTCGGTGCCGCCCGACATGCAGTACGGGATCGCCCGCGCCGCCGGGTCCTCGGCCTTCAGCGCCGCGATCATCGACTCGACCAGCGCGCCGTCGAACGTCGTCTCCAGCGCGATGTCGTGGTGCACGAAGTCGCGCCGCACCTTCGGCCCGAGCAGCGAGTCGACGGTCTTGAAGAACTCGTCCTCGAAGCCCGGCAGGAACCGCCCGTCGACCACGGCCGTGGCCTGGCCGGGGATGACGTTCGACTTGTATCCGGCGTCGAGCTGGGTCGGGTTGGTGGTGTGGCGCAGCGTCGCGCCGACGAAACGCACCAGCGGCCCGATCCTGTCCAGGACCGGCTGCGGGTCGTTCTCGTCGAACGGGATGCCGTAGGCGTCGGCGACCTCGGTGAGGAAACGCCGGACCGTGGGCGTGTAGGTGAGCGGCCAGTCGTGCTCGCCGATCCTGGCCACCGCCCTGGCGACCTCGGTGACGGCGTTGTCGTCGTTGAGCATGGAGCCGTGGCCCGCGGTGCCGTCGGCGGTCAGCTTCATCCAGGCCAGCCCCTTCTGGGCGGTCTCGATGAGGTAGAGCCGCAGCGACGGGTCGATCTCCAGGGAGTAGCCGCCGACCTCGCTGATCGACTCGGTGACCCCTTCGAAGAGCTCGGCGTGGTTGGCGGTGAGGTGTTTGGCGCCGTACACGCCGCCGGCCTCCTCGTCGGCCAGCCAGGCGAAGACGATGTCGCGGCGCGGCCTGCGGCCCTCGCGCTTCATCTGGCGCAGCACCGCCAGCATCATCGCGTCCATGTCCTTCATGTCGACCGCGCCGCGGCCCCAGATGTAACCGTCCCGCACCTCGCCCGCGAACGGGTCCACCGACCAGTCGGCGGCGTTGGCCGGCACCACGTCCAGGTGTCCGTGGACGAGCAGGGCGGGCAGGGACGGGTCGGCGCCCTCGACGCGGGTGACGACGTTGCCGCGGCCCGGCTCGCTCTCGACGTAGGTGGACTCGATCCCGACCTCGGCCAGCCTGGCCATGACGACCTCGGCCGCGGCGCGTTCGCCGGGCCCGCTGCCGTCCCCGTAGTTGCTGCTGTCGACGCGGATCAGCTCCACGCAGAGGTCGGCGACTTCCTTCTCGGCAGGTGTCATGGCGTTTTCTCCCAACGGTGATCCAGCGTGAGCAGTCCGGACTTGTGCAGGTGGCCGCGCTTGTGCGCGCGGGTGATGAGGGTGAGGTCGATGTCGGTGATCTCGTCGTGCCTGCCGACGACGCCGGTCAGGAAACGGTAGAGGTCGGCCTCGTGGGCCGCCACCACCTGCACGACGAGGGAATGGGTGCCTGTGGTGGCGGCGCAGTACCGTACGCTCTCGTGCGCGGCGAGCCGGCGGCCCACCTGGTCGAGCCCGTGGGGGCGTACCTTCAGCCAGAGCATGGCCTCGACCTCCAGGCCGAGCAGCGCGGGCTCGGCCTCGGCCCGCGGCCGCAGCAGCCGCCGCTCCAGCAGTGAGGTGACGCGCCGGCGGGCGGTGGGTACGGAGATGTCGAGCCGCTCGGCGACCGCGGTGAAGGCGATTCTGCCGTCGAGGGTGAGCAACTGGGCGATCTCCTCCTCCAGCGGCGACAGGCCGTCCTCGTCGGGCAGGCACTCGGGTGGCGGCGGGGGCCGGAGCTGGGCGACCTCCCGCTTGGTGAGGTAGGGGGCGTGCCACTCCGCGACGGTCGTGAAGGTGTGGAGGACGACCTGGGTCTGGGTCTGTACGACGCCGTCGATGTCGCTGATCTGGGCGGAGACGATGTGGTGCAGGTCTTCTCGCGACGGGGAGACCAGCTCGCTGCCGAGGTCGGCGGCGCCGGTCAGCGAGTAGACCGAGCGCGTGTCGGGCCGTTCGGCCAGGGCCCGCGCGACCTTGCCCGCGGTGCCGGGCCGCACCTGTACGTGGAGGTGGACGGGACGGCCGTGCCCGGTGCGCAGGTCGTCGTAGATGGCGGTGATCCGGACGATGCCCTCGGAGACGAGCCGCTGGAGGCGACGGGCGACCGTACGTTCGTGCTCGCCGACGGCCCTGCCGAGCTCGCCCCACGAGGCGCGCGGGCTGACCTGCAGCGCGGCGACCAGACGCCGGTCGAGAACATCCACCTACAACCATCTCAATGTCGGGTATGTAAATAAATTCCCAGGTAATTGACTGTTTCGGTCGTCCCATGCACAGTAGGCCATCACCGCACTGTTCAGCAAAGGAGCCATCCGTGGCGACTTCCCCCAGCCAGCAGTCACCACTCGGCATCCCCAGAAGCCGCGTCCGCCAGCTGACGGCGGCCAGCATCGGCAACGTCGTCGAGTGGTACGACTGGTACGCCTACAGCTTCCTCGCGATCTACTTCTCCCGTCAGATCTTCCCCGAGAGCGCGGACAACAGTCTCGTCCCGCTGCTGAGCTCGTTCGCGGTGTTCGCCGTCGGCTTCTTCATGCGCCCGCTGGGCGGCCTGCTGGTCGGCGCGTTCGCCGACAGGTACGGGCGCAAGCTCGCGATGACGGGCACGATCGTGCTGATGGGCGTCGGCTCCCTGCTCGTGGGCCTGACCCCCACCTACGCGGCCGTCGGCGTGCTGGCGCCGATCATCCTCGTCGTGGCCCGTCTCATCCAGGGCCTGTCGGTGGGCGGGGAGTTCGCCGCCGCGACCACGTTCCTCGTGGAGTCGGCCCCGCCCCGCCGCCGCGGCCTGTTCTCCAGCTTCCAGTACGTCAGCACCACCATCGGTCAGCTGCTCGCCTCAGGACTCGCGGCGGTGCTGGCCACCACGCTGATCGAGGCCGACATGGACGCGTGGGGCTGGCGCATCCCGTTCTTCGTGGGCGCCGTGCTCAGCCTCGTGGGCCTGTGGATCCGCAGGGGCGCCGACGAGACCTCGGCCGTGGTGGAGGAGGTGCGCCAGGGCAAGGCCGAACGGCAGAAGATGTTCGAGTTCCTCAGACTGCACCCGAGGTCGGCCGCCACCATCGTGGGCATCACGATCGCCGGCACCGTCGCCTATTACACCTGGACGACGTTCCTGCCGACGTACGCGCAGATCACCGTGGACTTCGACGAGGCGAACTCGCTGCAGATCGGCACGATCTCGCTGGTCTTCTTCATGATCCTGCAGCCGCTGCTCGGCATGTTGTCGGACCGGATCGGGCGCAGGCCGATGCTGATCACGTTCGGGCTGGGGTTCGTGCTGCTGCCCGTGCCGCTGCTGAGCCTGCTGACCGACTCGTACGGCAGCCTGCTGACCGTGCAGCTCATCGGCATGGTCTTCCTGGGCTGCTTCACCTCGATCTCGGCGGCGGTGAACTCGGAGCTCTTCCCCACCCGGGTGCGCGCGGCAGGCGCGGGCTTCCCCTACTCGCTGACCGTGGCGCTCTTCGGCGGCACCGCCCCGCTGATCGGCACCACGATGCAGGAGGCGGGCAACCCGGGGCTCTTCCCGTGGTACATGTCGGGACTGGCGCTCATCTCGACGCTGGTCTACATCTTCGTGCTGCCGGAGACCAAGGACCAGCCGCTGCGCTAACCGCCGATCGAGGTGCAGGGGCGCTCCCGCAGCTCCTTGACGTAGTCGTCAGGGGCGCCCGCCCGCTCGGCCGCCTCGGCCAGGCTGCCGAGATAGCGCGCCGACGGCAGTCCACCCTCGTAGCCGTCGAGCACGTAGAACCAGGCCACGACCTCGCCGTCGAGGGTCTGCACCCGCAGGCGCACCTTGTGGTAGCGCCCGCGGACCGCGCCCTCCCACTGGTCGAGGGAGGTCTCCTCCCACTCGGGCACGTCGTAGAGCACGACGAACACGTGCTCGTCGGGGTCTTCGACGATCGTGGCGACGGCGCCCTCCCAGGCGAGGTCCATCCCGCCGAACGTCAGGCGCCAGCCTGGCAGCCAGCCGACTCCCCAGATGGGGGAGTGGGGGGCACGCATGGCCATCTGCTCCGGGTCCATATTGGTGCCGTAGGCGGCATAGAGCCTGAGGTCATTGGACTTGCCCGAAGGATTCGAAAGCCACGCCACGATCCACCCCTCTCGCCGGGTGCTGCTTCGCCATCCAGCTACCGCGCCATACTGCCACGCCGGTCGCCGCAGCCGATCCATCCGGTTCAGGTGGCGTGGCCCGGTTGCCGCCCGCCCCACCGCGTACGGGACAATGGGGACGTGACAAGGATCGCGATCATCGGTGGCGGACCAGGCGGTTACGAGGCAGCGCTCGTCGCCGCGCAGCTAGACGCGCAGGTCACCCTGGTCGAGGAGCACGGTCCCGGCGGCGCCTGCGTGCTGACCGACTGTGTGCCGTCCAAGACGCTGATCGCGACCTCGGTCCGCAAGCAGGCGCTGCTCGACGCTCCTTCGCTGGGGGTGTCGTTCACCGGTGGCCCCGACGGTGACGCGGGCGTGGTGGGCGTCGACCTGCCGCAGGTCAACCGGCGCGTCAAGGAGCTGGCGCAGGCGCAGTCCGCCGACATCGCCACGCGGGTGGAGGCCGAGGGCGTCGAGATCGTCAAGGCCCGCGGGCGACTGGTCGACCCGCGGGTGGTGCGCGCGGGCGACCGTACGATCCAGGCCGACGTCGTGCTCGTGGCCACCGGCGCGACCCCGCGCGTGCTGCCGGGCGCCGAGCCCGACGGCGAGCGCATCCTCACCTGGCGTCAGCTCTACGACCTGAAGGAGCTGCCCGAGCACCTGATCGTGATCGGCTCCGGCGTGACGGGCGCGGAGTTCGCCGGCGCCTACCGCTCGCTGGGGGCGGAGGTCACGCTGGTCTCCAGCCGCGACCGGATGATGCCCAACGAGGACGCCGACGGCGCCGAGGTGCTGGAAGAGGTCTACCGCCGGCGCGGCATGAACGTCATGGGCCGCTCGCGCGCCGCCTCCGTCAAGCGTACCGACGACGGCGTGGTGGTGACGCTGGAGGACGGCCGCACGGCCGAGGGCTCGCACGCGCTGATGACCGTCGGCATGGTGCCCAACACCTCCGGCATCGGCCTGGAGGAGGCCGGGGTCCAGCTCGACGCGGGCGGCTTCGTCAAGGTCGACAAGGTCTCCCGCACGTCCGCGCCGGGCGTCTACGCGGCCGGCGACTGCACGGGCGTGCTCATGCTGGCCTCCGTCGCCGCCATGCAGGGCCGCATCGCGGTCTGGCACGCGCTCGGCGAGGCCGTGCAGCCGCTGCGGTTGTCTACCGTGGCCTCCAACATCTTCACCGACCCGGAGATCGCGGCGGTCGGGGTCGCGCAGCGGGCGATCGAGGCGGGCGAGGTCGAGGCCAACGTGGTCAAGCTGCCGCTCGCCACCAACGCGCGGGCCAAGATGCAGGGCTTCAACGACGGGTTCGTCAAGCTGTTCTGCCGCCCGCACACGGCGATCGTGCTGGGCGGGGTGGTGGTGGCGCCGGGCGCGTCCGAGCTGATCCTGGCGGTGTCGGTGGCGGTGCAGCAGCGGCTCACCGTCGACCAGCTGGCGCACACGTTCGCGGTCTACCCCTCGATGTCGGGCTCCATCACCGAGGCCGCCCGCCGCCTCATGCAGCCGGGCGTCGCCATCTAGGCGCTTTTCTCCGGCAAAGACCCGTTGGTCCGGGCTTGGCGTTACCCGACGGCGAACTGCGGTATGGCTCGTTCGCGGGTGGGGTGCTCCCGTATGCGGGAGCACGCGCACCGGCACGCATCGACGCGATCACCGACGGGGAGGCGCCATGCCCTACGTGGCCACACGCGACGGCACGCAGATCTTCTTCTACGACTGGGGCAGCGGCCCGCCGGTCGTCTTCTCGCACGGCTGGCCGCTCAACGCCGACGCCTGGCACGACCAGCTCAAGCTGGTGGCCGACAACGGCTTCCGGGCGATCGCGCACGACCGGCGCGGGCACGGCCGCTCCAGCCAGACGTGGGACGGCTACGACTTCGACACCTTCGCCGACGACCTGAACGACCTCATCACCGCACTCGACCTCACCGGCGTCACGCTCGTGGCCCACTCGATGGGCGGCGGCGAGCTGGCCCGTTACGTCGGCAGGCACGGCACGTCCCGCCTGCGCAAGGCGGTGCTGCTGTCGGCGATCCCGCCGCTGATGCTCAAGACCGACGCCAACCCCGAGGGGACGCCGCAGGAGGTGTTCGACCAGCTCAAGGCCGGTATCCTCGCCGAGCGCTCGCAGTTCTGGCGTGACAGCGCGGAGAGCTTCTTCGGCGCCAACCGGCCGGGCAACACGGTGACGCAGGGCAACAAGGACGCCTTCTGGCTGATGGGCATGGCCGAGAACATCCAGGCGGGGGTGCTCTGCGTGGACGCCTTCTCCTCGACCGACTTCACCGAGGACCTCAGGCAGTTCGACATCCCGACGCTGGTCGTGCACGGAGACGACGACCAGATCGTGCCGATCGCGGCGTCCGGCGACAAGTCCTCACAACTCATCGAGAACTGCTCGTACAAGGTGTACGAGGGCGGCTCCCACGGCATCGCCCTCGTCCCGGGACAGAAGGAGCGCTTCAACGCCGACCTGCTGGAGTTCCTACGCACCTGACCGGCCCCAGGATCAGGGCGGCTCACGGCCGATCCGGCCCTATGCTGGCATCCTTCGAAAGGGCGTCATAGGCTGTTCCATGCAGGCTCTGTGCACCAGACCGCAGATAACCGGGCGCAGAGCCTGTCTCAGTAGGAGGTCTACGGTGCTGATCCGTTTTAGGGTGGCCAACCATCGGTCCATCCGTGACGAGCATGAGCTGTCTCTGATCGCGACCGAATTCGATGAGGGTGCGGGACGCAGGACTGGTCTCAAGCACCGGGGGCGAGACGTCTCGGCGCAGCCCGTACTGGGCGTATTCGGAGCCAACGCGTCGGGGAAGTCCAATCTGCTCAGTGGATTCCGGCTCATGCGTGACGCGGTGCGAGACTCCTTCGCGGACTGGGCCAAGGTGCCGGAGGTGGTTCCCCGCCAGCCCTTCAAGCTCGATCCGGCGTCCCGTGAGGCGACGACCCTGTTCGAAGTGGACCTTGCACTAGGCCGGGATCCTGTCCGCTTCACCTATGGCTTCGAACTGTCGGATGAGCGGGTGGAGGCGGAGTGGCTGCATGCATATCCGTATGGCCGCCGCAATGTCTGGTTTGATCGAGAGGCGGAGCGTCCTGAATCGGAAGGCGGAGAATTCATCTTCAGGGGAGAGGGGTTCAAAGGAGAACGGGAAGCCCTAGTGAGACTGACCCGTCCGAATGCTCTCTTCTTGTCCGTTGGTGCGACTCTCAACGATCCCCAGTTGTCAGCGATACACCGGTGGTTCCTCAACAACCTGTGGTTGGTGACACCGGGACGAGACCTCAGCGCACGGGTGGACTGGACCAGGCAACTCCTGACGCGCCCAGATCGTGCGGGTTACCCTCAGCGGATCGTGCAGATGCTGCAATCGGCTGACTTGGGAGTTACCCGGCTTGACACGGATCCTGAAACTGGTGAAATCAGGCTTTGGCACCGTACACCGGACGGTGGAGAATTCCCGCTGGACTTCCGCACGGAAGAGTCTCTAGGTACTCACGCTTGGTTCGCGTTTCTGGGACCCATGCTCACCGTGCTGGACCAGGGATCGGTGCTGCTGGTGGACGAGTTGGATTCGAGCCTGCACCCCACGCTCGCGGCCGAGGTCGTACGCGTCTTCCAAGATCCCGCATCTAATCCGCGTGGCGCGCAACTGCTGTTTACCACGCACGATGCGACCTTGCTGGGCAGTGAGGTACTTGACCGCCCGCTCAAACGCGATCAGGTGTGGATCACAGTGAAGCGGCGCTCAGGAGAGACCGAACTCTATCCGCTGACAGAAGCCAAGCCGCGTAAGGAGGAGAACCTCGAACGTGGCTATCTACGTGGTCGTTACGGTGGCGTGCCACGCGTGACCGCAGGAGAGATCGTCCGTGAACTGTCCTGGCACGGGACGAGGGCGACGGCGTGAGCAGGCGGTTGAGAAGAGAGCAGGAACAAGGAAGACGGAGAAGACGCGGGCGCCTGGAAGACGAACGTCCGCTGGCGCCAAGGTCCGGGCTGCATTCTCGAGAGGTACGGGTGCTGTACGTGGCCTGCGAGGGTGAATCCACAGAACCGGACTATCTTCAGTATCTGAACGAGCAGTTCGGGGACGGCGACGGCCAGGGTAGGCAGCGTTTCCGGATCCAGCCGGTATATCGCAGGAACGGGCTGATGCCTTCCCGGGTCGTCGAAGCCGCACGGACGGCTGCCGGCGAGGACGAGGCATGGGCACTCTTCGACCGCGACCAGTGGGATGACATCCCGCAGGCGGTCAAGCACGCAGCAGAGTCCAGGGTCGAAGTCGCGTTCTCGCATCCGTCATTCGACCTGTGGCTACTGCTGCACTTCCAGGCATTCGGCGGGGAACAGGGTGGTGGCAGCAAGCTCGTGATCGAGAAGCTGCGGCAGGCGAAGGGCGCGGACGCCTTCAAAAATTACGACAAGAGGAACGACAAGAGCATCAAGGGTGCACGGCGCGACGCCTTGAAAGGAAGGGAGGACAAGGCGGTGGCGCACGCCCGAAGCTTGATCGCTTCCTGCTCCCATGGACGATGCAAGCCTGCTCATGCGAAGGCTGAGCAGGTCGATCACCATGCCAAGCCGCAGTCCCCCCAGCAATGGGCGGCCCGCTCCGGGCATGCCTCGGAGTGCCCAGTTCTCCAGCGTGATCCATCCACCGATGTGTGGCGCCTACTGGTTGCACTAGGTATTCACACGGACACAGAATGAGGAGGCGGCTGCTTGCCGAGATGGCAGCGGCTTCCTCCGCATCCGTCCAGGCTTCAATGCGCATCTGGGATGCACACCAAGACACATCTGTCGAAGGGCAGACCGGTTGCAGCGGAGATCATACGGTTCAACGCCTACGGCGTCACCGCGGTTGACCTGTTCAACGAGCGTGATGAGGCGTTCCTCGAATTCCTGCACGAGGGGCCGTCGGCGACGGCCGCGCGCATCCCCGATCTCACTGCGGTTGCGGAGCAGAACCTGGTGGAGCTCTTGGGAGAGTGGTGGCAGGAGCACGCGGGTGCCATCTCCGCGCTTCCGGTTCACCGCCGACTGCGGGATGTGCGGTCGGAACTTCTGCACACCTTCGCTGAGACGCTCGTCCCGATCGGCGTCAATCGATCGCGCTGATCACGCGAGGCGGCACGCTGGGAAACCGCAGCCGGGCTCGATCACTTCACCGTCCAACCCGTGCGCAGCCTTCTCGAAGCCCTGCTCCAGGAGGCGGGGCTCGAAGCCGAGGTTCTCCCGGTGGATCTGAATCAGGCCGCCGCCGGCATCGTCAGCCGTCTGGCCGTCGAAGTGAGGCCGCCTCATTTCGCGGAGAACCCGGACGTTCAGCGGAGAGCACGACGCCGGCTGCTCCACTATCTGGAAGACGACCTCGGTCTCGCCGATGCCGATCCCGTGTACTTGGCGACCCAGCTGGTTGATCTCGCAGCTCGGCGCATGGAGGATTTCCGGCGTTGGGGCGAGGCGAACGGTTGACTGTCTCCGTCGGGTGATAGCAAGGGGGCGTGAGCTCTCCGCTGGAAGACGCCATGTCCGCCCTACCTTTGCCGCCTGGGTGGCGAGTACGGGTGTAGATCCGTCCACGCAGGCGCACTCTGGGTATCGAGGTATCACCGGACGGCAGTGTGCTGCTCGCTGTCCCCACTGACGCCGATGTGAAAGAGGTCGCGGAGACCCTGCTGTCCAACGTCGATCGGGTAGCCAAGGCCGTTCGACGGAGAATGGAACAGGGGGCCGAGCCTCCTGTGAAGGAGCTCGTCGATGGCGAGCACTTCAGCTATTCATGCTGGTGCCTGGCCTGGAGGGACTGGAGCGGCAGCTCGCCATCGAGGGGCAAGAGGTGGGGCTGGGGCATGTCCAAGAAGTAGCCAGATGAATACCAGGCTGGACAATGCGTGGGCGGTGCTGGCATGACCAGCCAGAGCCCGCAGCGGCCAGCACCGCCGAGTGGGGAAGCCCGATCATCACGGCCTTGGCCACTTCAATGCGAACCGTAGGCAGACCCACGACGGACAGACCTGTCGTGCGGATCGACGTCCTGATCGCGCGTTCCCTGATGCGGAGGAAGCCCAAGCCCTGCGCTCGAAGAACGCGGACGCCGGTGTCGGGCAGACGAGGATGAGCCCCAGGTTGCGCAAAGAACGTCAGCGCTGCCGCGCTGGCATCGGAACCTGAGCATCACGTGTAGGCGGTTTTCACGATCCGGCCTCGTCCCCGCGATGGAGAACGACGGATCCCCTGCCGGGCTTGGTGATAATGAGCCCGCGATCACGGAGGATCGCGAACGCCTTGCGGATGGTCGCACGGCCGACGCCGAAGTAGTTCTGGAGTTGTATCTCGGACAACACGGTGCGCGGCCGGTACACGCCGGTCTCGATCCGTTCTCCGATCCAGTCGGCAATTTGCTCGTAGCGATAGAACTCGGGGTTCCAGTCGTCGGCATTCCACGACGTATTGGGCAGCACCACAAGCAGACCCTAAACCGTCAGCGACTTCCATACGAAACCCCCGCAGGAAGGGTGCGCTCAAATTGCCTGGTCCACAGCGACGGGTAGAAGCGGCTCCGTCAGAGTCCGCAGCTACACGTGCGACTGACGGTGTACGAACTGTGTGCGGCGGGTGGGCTGGGTCATATACGCCGGACGGAGAGGACGGCCAAGGGCGAACGTGCCAGTGAAAGCCCCTGGCTTCGAGACAAGGAGGCGACGCTCTTGTGGCATAACCTCCTTGGGGGCGCGCGCGATAGCGCTGCCAACGATCGTACGCGGCTCGAAAGCTTGGGTTCGCAGTCCGGAAGGTTGAGGGCAGGGCACCGTGCCGGCTGTGCGCGGGCCGGCAAGCGATGTGTCCGGGACGGGCGTACGAACTGTTACCGCCGTCGGGCGCTCAGATCGGTCTACTTGGGATGGACTTCAAACTGGCCAGCCGCCTGACCGTTGACGTTTGTTGGTATGGACAGCAAACTAATTCACGAGTTGGCGCAGCCGTTCGAAGGAGCCTCCATGCCCTACCGCCCCCCGCTGGTCGCGCACGAGTACTTCGTGGCGGACCCGCCCGAGCTGCCGGTCCGCGCGCGAGGCGAGGGCGGCCCGTCGGTGCTGACCGCCGCCGAGGTGGTCGCGGCCGACGGCGCCGAGGTGATGCTGAAGGCGGTCACCTCGGCGGAGGAGACCCTGGTCGTCCAGGTGGGCGTGGCGGGGGAGGGCGTCATCCGGGTGCGGTTGTCGGAGGACCCGACCGCCAGGCCGCGCTCGGAAAGGGCCATCTCCCTGGTGACGCCCGGCGGTTATCCGGAGGCCACGGCCGAGGTGTCGCCGGGCGAGCCCATCGTGATCGACGCCGGCTCGCTGCGCGCCGAGATCAGCCTCGCGCCGTGGCACCTGCGATTCACCGACGCCTCCGGCGCCATGCTGACCGAGCAGGACCGCGGGCACATCGACATCAGCGGCAGGCTGCGTACGCTGCCGTTCGGCCGCTCCTCGGCGGGCGGCGCGCCCGTGGCCTACCACGAGAGCTTCGCCGCCGCCCCCGACGAGGCGTTCACCGGGTTCGGCGAGTCGTTCACCCGGCTGGACAAACGCGGCCAGCGGCCCGTGATGTGGAACTTCGACGCCTTCGGCGCGGAGTCGCAGCGGGCGTACAAGAACGTGCCCCTCTATCTGTCGAGCAAGGGGTACGGCCTGCTCGTCGACAGCGGGGCGCCCGTGGAGTTCGACGTGTGCCAGTCGACCCACAGCGTCGTGCAGATCCTGGTGCCCGACGACGTGATGGACTACTACGTGATCGCCGGGCCGGCGCCGGCCGACGTGCTGGACCGCTACGACCGGCTGACCTGCCGGCCGGCGCTGCCGCCGAAGTGGGCGTTCGGCACGTGGATCTCCTCCGGGTTCTGCGTGGACAGCCAGGAGCGGGTGCTGGCCAGGGCGCGCACGATCAGGGAGCGCGGCATCCCGTGCGACGTGCTGCATCTGGACACGTACTGGCAGGCCGACGGGCACTGGTCGGATCTGCGGTGGGATCCGGTGAACTTTCCCGATCCGGAGGGGATGCTGTCCGAGTTGGACGGGATGGGGTTCAAGGTCTGCCTGTGGATGAATCCGTACGTCTCCCATCTGAGTCCCGCCTTCGAGGAAGCCGCTGAAGCCGGATATTTCCTGAAAAATCATGATGGTGAGGTCTACGTCGCCGACTGCTGGCACGGCTCCTTCCCGCCCTGCGGCATCGTCGACCTCACCGACCCGGCGGCGGTCGACTGGTTCACCGGCCTGCTGCGCGGGCTGCTGCGCCAGGGCGTCGCGGCGTTCAAGACCGACTTCGCCGAGGGCGTGCCGAGCGACGCGGTCGCCGCCAACGGGATGACCGGCACCGACCTGCACAACGTCTACACCCTGCTGTTCAACGACGCGGTCGCCGCCGTCACCCGCGAGGTCCGCGGCCACGACCTGGTGTGGGCGCGTTCGTCGTACATCGGGGGGCAGCGCCACAGCGCCCAGTGGAGCGGCGACACCTACACCAGCTACGCCGCCATGGGCAGCACGATCAGGGGCGGGCTCGCGCACGGCCTGTCGGGAGTGCCGTTCTGGAGCCACGACGTCGGCGGCTTCACGGGCCGTCCCACCGACGACCTGTACGTGCGCTGGACCCAGTTCGGCGCGCTCTCCCCGCTGCTGCGCCTGCACGGCACCACCACCCGCGAACCCTGGGAGTTCCCCGAGGTCGAGGAGGCGGCGGTGGCGGCGCTGAGGCTCCGCTACCGGCTCATGCCCTACCTCTACTCGGCCGCCGTCGAGGCCGCGCGCACGGGTGCGCCGATGATGCGGGCGCTGTGCGTGGACCACCCCGGCGACCCGGTGGCCTGGCAGGCCGACCTGGAATATCTGCTCGGCCGTGACCTCCTGGTCGCCCCCATGACCGCGCCCGAAGGGGTCAGGCAGGTCTACCTGCCGCGCGGCACGTGGGTCGACTACTGGACGGGCGAGGTGCTGGAGGGCTCCCGCTACGTCCGGGCCGCCAAGCCGCTCGACCAGGTCCCCCTGTACGTACGCCGCGGAGCCCTCATCCCCGTCACCGAGCCGCGGGAGACCGTCGGCGTGCCGGCGGAGATCACCCTCGTCGCCTTCGGCGGCGGCGACGGGAGCACCGAGATCCACGACACCGACGGCGTGACGGTCGCCGTCGCCACCAGGGACGGCGACGAGCTCCGCGTCGCCGTCACCGGCCCGAAGCGCGTCACCGGGGTCGAGATCGTCCCGGTGCCCGGAGCCCCCGCGCGAACCGTCATCGTGTGAACCCCTGGAGAGATCATGGTCAAGTTGAGAGGCGCCGCGGCGCTGGCCGCCGTGGTGCTGGCTCTGTCGGCGTGCGGCTCGGGCTCCGACGCCCCGTCGCCCGCGGACAGCGGGCAGCCGCGCGTGCTGAGACTGTGGCACTACGAGTCGGCCGGCAGCGCCATGGGCAGGGCGTGGGCGGAAGCGATCAAGAAGTTCGAGGCGTCCCACCCGAACGTGACCGTCGAGTTCGAGGAGAAGAGCTTCGAGCAGATCCAGAAGACGGCGAGCATGGTGCTCAACTCCGACGAGGCGCCCGACCTCATGGAGTACAACAAGGGCAACGCCACCGCCGGCCTGCTGTCCAAGCAGGGCCTGCTGGCCGACCTGACGGAGGAGACCACCAAGCGTGGCTGGGACAAGCTGCTGACCGGCGGTCTGCAGACCACCGCGAGGTACGACGACCGCGGCGTGATGGGCTCCGGCCAGTGGTACGGCATCCCCAACTACGGCGAGTTCGTGATGGTCTACTACAACAAGGACCTCTTCGAGAAGCACAAGGTCGAGGTGCCCGAGACGTTCGAGCGGTTCACGGCCGCGCTCGACACGTTCGTCAAGGCCGGGGTGACGCCCATCGCGAACGCCGGCGCCGAATACCCGGCCCAGCAGATCCTCTACCAGCTCGCGCTCACCAAGGCGCAGAAGCCGTGGCTGGAGGCGTTCCAGTCCTACAAGGGCAAGGTCGACTTCCACGGCCCCGAGTTCACCTACGGCGCCGACACGTTCGCCGACTGGGTGGGGAAGGGATACCTCGCCGAGAACTCCTCCGGGCTCAAGGCCGAGGACATGGGCGTGGCGTTCATCAACGGCGAGTTCCCCATCATGATCAGCGGTAGCTGGTGGTACGGCCGCCTCGCCACGGAGATCAAGGACTTCGCGTGGGGCCACTTCCTCTTCCCCGGCGCCACCATGTCGCCCGGTTCGAGCGGGAACCTCTGGGTGGTGCCCGAGCGGTCGGAGAACAAGGACCTGGCCTACGACTTCATCGACATCACGATGAGTAAGGAGATCCAGAACCTGCTCGGCAACTCGGGCGGCGTGCCCGTGGCCGCCGACCCGGCCGCGATCAGCGACGAGAAGAGCAAGGAGCTCATCGAGAGCTTCAACAAGCTGACCGCCGCCGACGGCCTGGCCTTCTACCCCGACTGGCCCGCGCCCGGCTACTACGACGTGCTCGTGGCCGGCGTCCAGAACCTCATCAACGGCAGCAAGACCACCGCCGAGGTGCTGGACGAGATCGCCGGGCCGTACGAGGACAACCTCGCCGACCTCGGCTTCTAGATGAGGAAGCGTACGAGGGGGTACTGGCTCTACCTGGTCCCCAGCCTGCTGCTGTTCCTCGCCGTCATCGTCGTGCCGTTCCTGATGAACGTGGGCGTGAGCTTCACCCGCTGGTCGGGGGTGGGCACGCCGCGGTGGATCGGCCTCGACAACTACACCAGGCTGCTCGGCGACGAGCGGTTCTGGGAGTCGTTCCAGCACAACGTGGGGCTGATCGTGGCGATGGCCGTCGTGCCGACCGCGCTCGGCCTCGTGCTGGCCGCCGCGTTGTTCGACTACGTCGGCAGGCGGTTCGGCCCGCGGACGGCCTCGGCGATGCGGGCGGCGTACTACCTGCCGCAGGTGCTGCCGGTCGCCATCGCCGGCGTGGTGTGGGGCTGGATGTTGCACCCGTCGTACGGCGCGGTCAACCAGATCCTCGGGCTGGAGCTCGACTGGCTCGGCGATCCCGACCTGGCCCTGGCCACCGTCATGGCGGTCATGGTCTGGTTCCAGCTCGGCTATCCGGTGGTGATCTTCATGGCCGGGTTGCAGCGGACGGACCCGTCCTACCGCGAGGCGGCCGAGATCGACGGGGCCTCGTGGTGGCGTACGTTCTGGCACGTCACGATCCCGCAGATCCGGCCGGAGATCTTCGTGGTGCTGCTGACGTGCACGATCGCCGCGCTCAAGGTGTTCGGGCCGATCTTCGTGCTGACCCGCGGCGGCCCCGGCAACGCCACCATGGTCCCGTCGTACTTCTCCTACCTGAACTTCTTCCAGAAGAGCAACGTCGGGTACGGCTCCGCGATCGCCACGGTGCTGGCCCTCGTCATCGTCGTGGTGACGTTCCTGTTCCTGCGCGTGCAGGAGCGTGAGCCATGAGAGGGCCGGGGCGCTGGGCGGTGGTGCTCGCGCTGGCCGTGCTGGCGGTGGTGATGCTCTTCCCGTTCGCGATCGTGGCGATCAACGCGGTCAAGTCGCCGGCGGAGTACAGCTCCCAGGGACCGCTGAGCCTGCCCGACGGGCTCTACTGGCAGGGCATCGTGGACTTCTGGAACCGGGTGGAGTTCGGCACGAAGCTCTGGAACAGCTTCGTCATCAGCGCGTCGGTGTCGGTGCTGGCCGTGGTGTTGTCGGTGCTCAACGCGTACGCGCTGGGCATCGGCAGGGTGAAGGGCCGGCTGTCGATCCTCGTGGTGTTCCTGGTGGCCAACACGCTGCCGCAGGAGTCGCTGGCCTACCCGCTCTACTACCTGGCCAAGGCGGCAGGCCTGTACGACACCCGACTGTCGGTGATCATCGTCATGACGGCGATCCAGGCGGCGTTCGGCACGTACCTGCTGAGCGCGGTGCTGGGCCGGTTCCCGAAGGAGATCCTGGAGGCGGCGGCGATCGACGGCGCGGGCCGGCTGCGGTCGCTGGTGCGGATCGTGGTGCCGATCAGCCGGCCCACGCTCAGCGTGCTGCTGATCTTCTTCTTCATCTGGACCTGGAACGAGTTCTTCCTGCCGCTGATCCTGCTCGTGTCGAACGACACCCAGACGGTGCCGGTCGCGTTGGGGGTTCTGCAGGGCGAGAGGTACATGGACGCCACCATGTCCAGCGCCTCGGCCCTGCTCGGCGTCGTCCCGGCGATCGCCTTCTTCCTGATCTTCCAGCGCACGCTGACCCGGGGGGTGACGGTCGGCGCCGTCAAATAATTGGATAGCGCGGTTATCCATTTTATGGGATAGTGGTGCTATCCAACAGGAGGGTGCGTATGACTGTGATCGTGTTGCTGGTCGCCACGCTGGTGTTCCGGCTGCTCGGGATGCTGAAGGTGCGACGGTTCGCCACGTGGCGGGTCAGTGCCGCCCACGGGCTGGCCGTCATGCTCGTCATGACCGCCAGTGCCCATTTCGTGCCGGCGGGGGTGACCGTCATGCCCAACCATGCCGACATGGTTGCCATGGTGCCGCCGTTCGTGCCGTTCCCCGCGCTGATGGTGTACCTGACCGGCGTGCTGGAGCTGGCCGGGGCGGCCGGGCTCGTCCTCGCCCGCACCCGCGGCGCCGCGGGCACCTGTCTGGCGCTGCTGTTCGTGGCGATGCTGCCGGCAAACATCCACGCCGCGCTGGCCGACGTGCCGTTCGCGGGCGGTGAGGCCTCGCCGCTGTGGCAGCGGATCCCCGAGCAGGTGCTCTACATCGGGATCGCACTCTGGGCCGCGGAACGTCCGGCGGCTCTGTGGGCGCGATTTAATTCGTCGTCCATCCAAACTATTGACCGTGAGCGCGAGCGTGTGTGAGCCTTCTGATGAGCTCATGCGCGAAGGCGCGGCGACGGTCAGGGTCCTGCACTCTGCTCGTGCATGGCGGGTCATCTGACGCCTTTGGGGCGCCCTGCCGGTGTGCCCTGGAAAGGAAGAGCCGCGCATGCGAAGACGACTGCTCATCCTGCTCGCGACCGCCACCCTGCTGCTCGTGGCGGGGGTCGTGCGGATGTCACCGGTGTCGGCCGTCGCCTCGGATCCGTACACGTACAAGAACGTGAGGATCGACGGTGGCGGGTTCGTCCCCGGCATCATCTTCAACCCGTCGGAGCGCGACCTCATCTACGCCCGCACCGACATCGGCGGGGCCTACCGCTGGAATCCGTCCACCCGCTCGTGGAAGCCCCTGCTCGACTGGGTGGGCTGGGACAAGTGGGGCTACAACGGCGTGATCAGCCTGGCCACCGACACCGTCGACACCGACCGCGTGTACGCCGCCGTCGGCATGTACACCAACAGCTGGGACCCGAACAACGGCGCCATCCTTCGCTCGACCGACAAAGGCGACAACTGGCAGGTCACGGAGCTGCCGTTCAAGCTCGGCGGCAACATGCCCGGCCGCGGCATGGGCGAGGCGCTGGCCGTCGACCCCAACGACAACAGCGTGCTGTACTTCGGCGCCCCCAACGGCAACGGGTTGTGGCGCAGCACGAACCACGGCGCGACCTGGTCGGAGGTGACGAGCTTCCCCAACCCCGGCAACTACGCCCAGGACCCGAACGACCCCAACGGCTACCTCAGCCACGAGCCCGGCGTGCTCTGGGTCACCTACGACCCGCGCTCGTCCGCCGCGGGCAGCGCCACCAGGACCATCTACGTGGGCGTCGCCGACAAGGACAACAGCGTCTACCGCACCACGGACGCCGGCGCCACCTGGCAGCGGGTGGCCGGCCAGCCCACCGGCTACCTGCCGCACAAAGGCGTGCTCGACCCGGAGAACGGCTACCTGTACATCGCCACCAGCGACACCGGCGGGCCGTACGACGGGGCCAAGGGCGACGTGTGGCGCTACACCACCGCGACCGGCGCGTGGACGCAGATCAGCCCCATCCCGTCCTCCAGCGAGGACGACTACTTCGGCTACAGCGGCCTGACCATCGACCGGCGGAATCCGTCCACGATCATGGTGGCCACGCAGATCTCCTGGTGGCCGGACGTGATCTTCTTCCGCTCAACGGACTCCGGCGCCACGTGGACCCGCGTGTGGGACTGGACGTCGTACCCGAACCGCAGCTTCCGCTACACGATGGACATCTCGGAGAACCCGTGGCTGACGTTCGGCGGCAACCCGCAGCCGCCCGAGACCGCGCCGAAACTCGGCTGGATGACCGAGTCGCTGGAGATCGACCCGTTCGACTCCGACAGGATGATGTACGGCACCGGCGCCACCGTCTACGGCTCCGAGAACCTCACCCGGTGGGACACCGGCGGGCAGTTCACGATCAAGCCCATGGCCAGGGGCTTGGAGGAGACCGCCGTGCTCGACCTGATCAGCCCGCCGAGCGGCGCCCCCCTGGTCAGCGGCCTCGGTGACATCGCCGGTTTCCGCCACACCGACCTCGACGCCGTGCCGCCGACGATGTTCACCTCCCCGACGTTCACCTCCACCACCAGCCTCGACTACGCCGAGCAGAACTCGTCGGTCATGGTACGGGCCGGAAACTTCACCGACGCCGACCGGCCGGACGACAGCCACGTCGCCTTCTCCACGGACGGCGGCGCCACCTGGTTCCAGGGCAGCGAGCCGGGCGGCGTCGACGAGGGCGGCACGGTCGCGGCGGCCGCAGACGGATCCCGCTTCGTCTGGGCCCCCAAGGGCGTGGCGCCGGTCTACTCGGCCGGCTACGGCAACACCTGGCAGCCCGCCTCAGGCCTGCCCACGGACGCCGTCGTCGAGTCCGACCGGGCCGACCCGATGACGTTCTACGGCCTGAGCGGCGGCCGCCTCTACCGCAGCACCGACGGCGGTGCCACGTTCGCCGCCACCCCCGCGACCGGCCTGCCGACCAGCGGCAAGTTCAAGGCTGTGCCCGGCCGCGAGGGCGACCTGTGGCTGGCCGGCGAGGGCGGCCTGTGGCGCTCCACGGACGGCGGAACGTCCTTCTCCGCCGTGCCCGGCATCAGCGGGTCGGTGAACATCGGCTTCGGCAAGGCCGCCCCCGGCGGGACGTACATGGCGGTCTTCGCCGTGGCCACCATCGACGGCGTCACCGGGCTGTACCGCTCGGACGACGCCGGGGCGAGCTGGGTCAGGATCAACGACGACGAACACCAGTGGGGCAACATGGGCGAGGCCCTCACCGGCGACCCGCGCGTCCACGGCCGCGTCTACCTCGGCACCAACGGCCGCGGCATCATCTACGGCGACCGCACGGGCCCACCCGTCACCGTCACCCCGACCGCCACGCCCACCGTGACGCCCACATCGGGTGCGGGCTGCGCGGCGACGTACGAGGTGGGCAACCAGTGGCCGGGCGGGTTCCAGGCGGAGGTGACGGTCACGAACACCGGCGCATCCGCGATCAACGGCTGGACCGTCACCTGGACATGGGCGGGTGACGAGCAGATCACCCAGCTCTGGAACGGCACCGTGAGCCGGACGGTCGCCGGCGTGAGCGTCAGGAACGCCGCCTACAACGGCAACCTGTCACCGAACGGGACCGCGTCGTTCGGCTTCAACGGCGGCTCCGGCGCCACCCACACCCCACCCGCCACCCTCACCTGCACGCCGTCCTGACCCGAGCGGCCGGGCACGGGGGACCGGCCGTCAGGCCCAGGGACGGTAGGGGCCGGGATGGCGCATGGCCTGGACGGTGCCGCGGATGATGCGCTCCTTGAACGCGGCGGAGGCCCGCCCGGTGAGCACGACGTCCAGCGGCCTGCCGTCGGCGCGGGTGAACTGGGTGACGCCGTCGCGGCGGCCCAGGCTGACGTTGCGCCAGACGTGGCGGAACCAGGCCGGCCCGGGCTCCCGCCCGGCCACCAGGTCGGCCACGGCGTCGCCCGTGCACAGGCCCATCGGCAGCCCGATCTGGCACGACATGCTCGACCGCTCGCCGGGCGGCGCCGCCGCGTCGCCGATGCCGAACACCTCGGGATGCGACACCGAGCGCAGCGACCGGTCGACGACCAGGCGGCCCTCCGCGTCGGTGCGCAACCCCGACGCGGCGGCCAGCGGGGAGACGCGGACCCCGCCCGCCCACACCACCGTCCGCGCGGGCGCCTCGCCGCCGCTCTCCAGCAGGACGCCGTCGGGGCCGACCTTGGCGACGGGTTCGTGCTCGCGGACCACGACGCCCAGGCGGGCGAAGGCCCGGTGGACGTGGCGGCGGCCCCGTACGGACAGGTCAGGGCCGACGGGGCCGGCGCAGAGCATCTCGACCCGCAGCCCCGGGCGGGTCTCGGCGAGCTCTGCCGCCGTCTCGATCCCGGTGAGCCCGCCGCCCACCACGGTCACCGGCCCCGGCCCGGCCAGCCGGGCCCGCAACCGTACGGCGTCGCCCGCCGTCGCGATCGGGTACGCGTGCTCGCGCACGCCCGGCACGGTGTCCAGATCGGCGGCGCTGCCGAGGGCGTAGACCAGCACGTCGTAGCCCAGCGTGTACGGCGGTCCGTCCAGCAGGACCGTCCGCGCATGAAGGTCGAGGCCGGTCACCCGGGCCACGACCAACTCGACGCCGGTGCCGCCGAGCAGCCCGGCCAGCGGCAGATCGGGCAGCCGCTGCCCGGCCGCGAGCTGGTGCAGCCGCACCCGCTCCACGAACCGGCCGGCCGCGTTGACCAGTGTCACCCGGCCGCCCGTCGAGCGGAGCCGGCGGGCGGCGCGTTTGGCCGCCCCCAGCCCCGCGTATCCGGCTCCCAGCACCACGATGTGGTTCGTCATGGTTCCTCCGATCGAGTCCCCACCTGAACCGGCGAGCCGGGCCGTTCGTGACACTTCCGGCCTGTGACGGTGCTCACATGAGCTGCGTGGCGGCGAAGGCGAGCTTGGCCGGGCTCAGGATGGTCCTGATCGCGCTGACCCGCCCGTCGGCGATCTCCACGGTGAAGATCGCCCACAGGTCGCCGCCGGCGTCGCGTACGACCACGGCGGGCTCGCCGTTGACCTCCACGATGTCCCACGCGATCCGGGCCGCCTCCCGCCGGCCGGCGAGCCCGCGCAGGTAACGCAGCACCTTCGCCCTCCCGAGCACCGGGCGGCGGGCGGCGGTCGCGGTGCCGCCGCCGTCCGCCCAGGCCACCACGTCGTCCGCGAGCAGCCGCTCCAGCTCCGCCACGTCGCCGCCGAGCGTCGCCCGCAGGAACCCCCGCACGATCCGGCGATGGTGCTCGCGGTCGCTCTCGAACCGCTTGCGCGGCTCGCCGACGTGCGCCCTGGCCCGGCGGTGCAGCTGGCGGGAGTGCGCCTCGGTGATGCCGAGGATGCCGGCGACCTCCGCGTGGCCGTACCCGAACGCCTCCCGGAGCACGAACACCGCCCGCTCCACCGGGGTCAGCCGCTCCAGCAGGATGAGCACGCCCAGGGACACCGACTCGCGCTGCTCGACGGTCTCCAGCGGCCCGAGGGCGCCGTCGCCGGTCAGCACCGGCTCGGGCAGCCAGGGCCCCACGTAGCTCTCCCGCCGCCGCCGCGCCGAGGCGAGCTGGGTCAGGCAGAGGTTGGTGACCACCCTGGTCAGCCAGGCCGCGGGCACCTCGACCGGCCCGGCCTGGCTCCACCGGACGTACGCCTCCTGCACCATGTCCTCGGCCTCGGCGGCCGAGCCGAGCAGGCGGTAGGCCAAGGCGAACAACCGCGGCCGCTGCTGCTCGAACACGGCCACGGGCGCCGGGAGCCGCTCCTCCGCGCCGGGAACCTCCACCCGTCCGATGCTAGGACGTCGCCAGGACGCTCTTCCGCGCAGGACCGCCCGCTTTACGGCACCTGCGGCCCCGTCGACGACCCCGGCCGCGAGCTCGGCGGTGGCGTGGAAGCTGCCCTTGGGGAAGGCCACCTCGCCGTCGATCACGACGTCCTGCAGGTTGTCGCTGCGTCGGCCGAGGTAGTGGAAGGTCGTGGGGTCGAGCACGGTGTACGTCCGCTCGACGAGCCGCCCCTGCGCGTCGTGCCTGCCGCCGGGATCGTAGGCGACGCCGATGCCCGCCCGGGGGGCATGGCGACCTCCTGCGACAGACAGACCGACAACACGCGGTACGCCCGCGCGTCGGGGTGCTCCGCGCCGCCGGGGTCCTCCTTCGGCTTGTCGATCCAGTGCCGGTCGACTCTGACGTGGTCGAGAAGTTCGCCAGGGTCGGTCGGCAGCGCGGCGAACTTGGCCGCGTAGGCCCGCGGCCCCAGGTTGCCGCCGTCCTCGTCGGGCGTGATCGATTGCGTGCGCATCGGGCGCTCACCCAGGCGGGCGGCCTGTCGTGTGCCGTCGTAGCGGGTCCAGTACTCCTGGATCTCGTTCGCCTCCCCGTTTGCCTGCCTGACGGCGACCTTCCGGTAGAGCCACTGGTCGGGGCGGGGCGCCCCGGCCGGCTCGCGCCGCTGGGCGACCCGAGCCGCCTTCGCCAGCACGGTCTCGGCCCGCAACGGCATGGTCTCCACGCTGGTGGCCGGCCGCATCTCGTGCGGATCGTGCGTGCCGTTCACGGCCACGACGACAGCGGCGGTGGCCGTCGCGGCGGCCAGGACCGACGGCAACAGCAAGAATCTCCCCCGCAAGCCGGGCCGGCGACGGCCGAAGGGTCGACGCCGCCCAGCGCCGTACGGGTCCTCCTTCTGGCCCTGCGCAGGCGGGAACGCACCGTGCCGACGGGGATGCCCAGCGCCCGCGCCACCTCCTCGTAGCGGAGATCGGCCCAGGCGATCATCAGCAGCACCTCGCGGTCCTGCGGCCAGTGGTCAAGTGGTGATGATGGACACGCGACACTCCTGGTCGTCGATGGGACGACCGGGTCGCGGGCGCTACGCTCGCGCGACCCGGTCAAGGGCATGCTGACGAAGGCCGTGGCGGGCCATATTCATCAACCTCCCTCGATCCAGGTGTCGCGCCAGACCACCGCGGGGGTTGACCTCAACCATGATCGAGGTTGCAGAGTAGATCGTGAGAGACAAGGAGAGCACCATGGCTGACGACAAAGTGATCATTTTCGAGGCGGGCAGCGCCGACCCGACGACCGACGCGCTGGTCATCGAGAACGCGAGCGGACGTACCCGCCTACGCGCCGTGGAGGAACCCGCCCAGATGCTGGAACTGGTGAGCCGCCTGGTGGCCGAGGGGGTGGACCAGATCGAGCTCTGCGGCGGGTTCGGCGCCCTCCCGCACGCCGACGCCGTCAGGGCCGTGGGCGGCAGGGTGCCCGTGGGCGCGATCTACTACGGTTTCGAGTCGCTGACCGCCATCGCGTCCTTCAAGGCGCGCTACGAAGCCGGCGACGCGTTGTCGGAGGCGTTCATCATCGTGCACGAGGGCGCGGACCCCGCGACCGACCGGGTCGTGCTCGAAAAGGACGAGGGCGGCACCACCACCGTGGTCGGGGTGCCGGACACGGAGGCGGCCGCGGAACTGGCCGGGAAGATGGCGGCCGACCTACAGCTCATCGAGCTCTACGGCACGCCGGGGCCGGACGCCGCCGCGCCGGTGATCCGCGCCGTGGAGGCCGCCGCCGTCCCCGTCGGCGTCATCGCCCACCGGCGCTGACCGGCGGCGGGCTCAGGTGCTGGCCCGTACGGCGAGTTGCGGGGTGAGCAGGGTGGACTCGGGCACCGCGCGGCCCTCCAGCTTGTCCATGACCAGGCGGACGGCCTCCCTGCCCACCTCCTCAGCGGGGATCAGCACCGAGGTCAGCGGCGGGCTCGCGCGCTCGGCCACGTCGTCGGGACAGATCGCCACCACGGCCACGTCGTGCGGCACCCGCCGGTCGAGCTGGCGCAGCGCCGCGAGCACGTGCCCGACGGCGGCCTCGTTGTGCACGACCAGCCCCGACAGGCCGGGCTGGTCGAGGAGCAGGTCGCGTACGGTCTCGTACACCTCGTCGAACGTCTCCTCGCACGCCAGCGCCACCCCCTTGATGCCGTGGGCGTCCACCGCCTCCACGAATCCCTCACGGGTGCGCCTGGCGAAGCCGGTGCCCCGCTCGTAGACCACGGACGGCGCCCCCAGCAGGGCGATCTCGTCGTGACCGCGCTCGGCCAGGTGCTCGACGCAGCGCGCGCCGGCCGCGGCGAAGTCGAGGTCCACGCACGTAAGACCGGCCGGCTCGGCGGGGAAGCCGATGAGCACGCTCGGCTCGGCCAGCTCGCGCAGCAGCGGCACCCGGCGGTCGTCCAGCTCCACGTCCATGAGGACGAGCGCGTCCACCAGCGCGCTGGCCGCCACCCGGCGGATGCCGGCGGTGCCCTCGTCGGCCGTCAGCAGCAGCACGTCGTGGTCGAAACGGCGGGCGGCGGTGACGACCGCGCTGGCGAAGCGCATGAGGACGGGCACGTGCATGCCGGCCCGCAGCGGCAGCACCAGCGCGATCACGTTGGAGCGCCGGCTGGCCAGGGCGCGGGCCCCGGCGTTCGGGTGGTAGCCGAGGGCGTTGATGCTGTCGAGCACCCGCCGCCTGGTGCCGGCCGAGATCGTCCGCTTGCCGCTGAGCACGTAGGAGACCGTGCTGACGGCCACGCCCGCGTGCCTGGCGACCTCGGAGATCGTGACCGCGCGCCCGCTCAAGCCCCGGCTCCGAAGTCGAGCAGGGACAGCCTCACACCGTCGTTCTCGAACACGACATAAAGATCGTGCACACCGTCCGCGTCCGCAAGGGGAGCCGTGACCGAGTGGTAGGTGTGGCGGCCGGTCCGCGGCACGGGGAGCGTGGCCAGGGCGGGGCCGTAGAGCGGGTCGCCGCGGCGGATGGTGATCATCCCGCCCTCCGCGCTGCCGGCCGTCGCCACGCACGACACCCTGCCGGTCACGTCGACCTGCCGGAACAGGATCCAGGCGCCCTCCGCGTCGGACCTTACGGCGTCGCCGTCCTCCTTCGTCTCGTCCACGAACGTGATCGCGTCGTACTCGTCGTGGCAGGCCGCCCGCAGCGGGCCCGTCTGGGGCGGGATGGTCTCGCCCTCGACCTCGAAGGCGGCGCTCAGGCGCAGGTCGGTGGCGCTGCGGCCGACCATGAGCCGGTGCGGCGCGCGCTCCACGACGAACCTGCTCCTCGTCACGTCCCAGAAGGCCAGCTCGGAGACGGGCAGCGCCAGGGTGACGGTACGGCTCTCGCCGGGCGCGAGGCGTACCTTCTCGAAGCCGCGCAGGCGGCGCAGCGGCTGCTTGACGCGCGAGCGCCGCTGGTGGGTGTAGAACTGCACGACCTCGACGCCGGGCCGCGTGCCGGTGTTGGTGACCGTGACCTCGGCGCGCAGCACGCCGCCGTCGAGGCGCACGCGCAGGCCGGCGTAGCCGAACGTGGTGTAGCTGAGGCCGTGGCCGAACGGGTGCAGCGGCACGCCCCGGAAGTACTGGTAGGTGGCGTCGGAGGCGATGATGTCGTAGTCGAGCAGGTCGGGCAGCTCCTGCTCCGAGCGGTACCACGTCTGGGTGAGGCGGCCCTCCGGGTCTGCGTCGCCGAGGAGCACCTCGGCCAGGGCGTGGCCGTACTCCTGGCCGCCGTGGGCCGACCAGATCACGGCGGGCACCTCACTGGCGGTCCAGGTGAGCGGGTAACCGCTGGTGACGACCATGACGGTACGTGGGTTGGCCGCGCGTACGGCCCGCGCCACGGCGTCCTGGGCGGGGGCGAGCGCCAGGGTCATGCGGTCCTCGGTCTCCCTGCCGTTCACCAGGGGGTGGTCGCCGACCACGACGACGGCGACGTCCGCGCCGGCGGCGAGCCTCGCGGCCTGCTCCGCGCCGCTCCTGACGACGTCCATGGCCAGCCAGACCGCCTGGTCGGCGTCGTCGACCAGGCGCAGCACGCCCTCGGGGCCCGCGCCGACGTAGCAGCCGGTCGAGATGTGGCGCAGGGCGAGGGTGCCGCGCGGGCGCTCCTCCATGCGGAACGTCTGGCGCACCTCCCACCCGTTCGGCCCCGGCTGGTCGTTGACCAGCGTCCGGCCGTCCACCGACACGAACCGTCCGGTCGTCACGGCCCGCAGCGCGTAGGCGCCGCCGCCCCAGTCGAACAGGTCGAACCCGCCCGCGGCCGGCTCCGGCGCCGCACCGCCCACGCCGAGCGGGCCGCCGGCGGGGTCGGCGGTGACGGGTCCGGCCTCGGCGGTCAGCGTCACCCGGTCCACGGCCTCGCAGAACACCGTCCGGCAGCGTTCGGCCAGCCCGGCCCGCGCGGTGACGGCGTAGGGGAGGGTGCCGCTGTACCAGTCCTCCATGAGCGCGTCGCCGAGTTGCCCGATCACCGCGACCGTGCCGGTCCCGTCGAGCGGGAGCAGGCCGTCGTTCCTCAGCAGCACGAAGGAGCGCCGTGCCGCCTCCCTGGCCAGCGCCTGGTGCTCGGGGCAGTTGACCACGTTGTCGGTGATGCCGTCGTAGGGCGTGGCGGGGTCGAACTCGCCGAGCCGGAACCGGATCGACAGCGCGTGACGTACGGCGGTGTCGACGTCCGCCTCGGTGAGCAGGCCGAGCCGCAGCGCCTCGCGCAGGTGCCCGAGCGTGGCCTCCGCGCGGTCGTCGTCCTGGGTGAAGCTGTCGATCCCGGCCTTGACCGCGTGCGCGTACGCCTCGGGCAGCGTGTCGTGGTAGCCCTGCAGCGTGGTGAGGTTGCCGGGCGCGTACGCGTCGCTGACCACCAGCAGGTCGCCGGGCGCCCAGGCCCGCAGCACCTGCCCGATCAGCGGGCTGAGATGCGCGGGCCGGCCGTTGACCAGGTTGTACGACGGCATGACGGCCACCGCGGCGCCCTGCTCGATGGCGGGCCTGAAGGCGGGCAGCTCGTACTCGTGCAGCACCCGGGGCGGCAGGCTGCTGGAGGTCGTGCAGCGGTCGGTCTCGTTGTTGTAGGCGAGGAAGTGTTTGAGCGTGGGGGCGGTCTTCAGCGTTTCGGGAGCGCTCCCACGCAGCCCGAGCGCGAACGCCGTGGCAGTGACGCCGGTGAGCCACGGGTCCTCTGAGTAGCCCTCCTCGTTCCGCCCCCACCGGGGGTCGCGCAGCGGGTTGACCACCGGGGCCCACACGTTGAGCCCGGCGCCGGCCGGGTCCTTGTGGTGGAAGGCCAGCACCTCGTCGCCGACGGCCTCGCCCACCCGGCGCACGAGGTCGGGGTCCCACGTCGAGGCCAGCCCGACGGCCTGGGGGAACACGCTGGCGGGGCCGAGCCAGGCCAGGCCGTGCAGCGCCTCGGTGCCGGTGCGGAAAGCGCCGACGCCCAGCCGTTCGACCGGGGCCTGGTACTGGTGGAGCAGGCCCGTCTTCTCCTCAAGGGTGAGCCTGCGCATCAGGTCGTCGATCCGGGCGGAGAGCGGGAGCGCTGGGTCGCGGAAGGGTTCTTGCATGGTCATCCCTCGGAGAGTGTCGAAGCGCTTCGACGACCGGCCTGGCGAAGTTACGCGGACATTTCGGTGGGTTGACTGAAGGGTGCACGCCCCGGTGACCAAGGTCAAGGGATTCGCGACAATCCTCCCGGCAATCTTCCCGAATCGATCGAGTCGAGCACCCGCGCCGCACCCCCGAGCGCCGCCGCGTCGTGCCCCAGCGTCGAGGCCACGACCTGGCATCCGCCGGCCTCGAAGGCGATGACCCGCTCGCCCATCTCGTCGTGCACCGCCGGGAGCAGCCAGGGCGCCAGCGGAACGTAGTAGCCTCCCAGGACCACCACCTCGGGGTTGAGGAGGTTCGCCAGGATGGACACGCCCTTGCCCAGGCTCCTGCCCACCGCGTCGAGCGTGGCCAGGGTGCCGGCGTCGCCGGCGCGGGCCAGCCGCACCGCCTCCTCGATCTCCATCTGCACCTCGGCGGGAGACACCTCCCTGCGCAGCACGGCGCCGATGCCCGCCATGACCTCCAGGCAGCCGTGCCGCCCGCAGTGGCACGCCGGCCCGTCGGGATCGAGTTGCACGTGGCCGATCTCGCCGCTGTAGCCGAGGCGGCCCCTGCGCAGCCGCCCGTCGAGGATGATGCCCGCCCCCACGCCGATCTCGCCGGTGAGACAGATCAGGTCGGAGGCTCCGGCGTGCGCGCCGAAGCGCTGCTCGGCCAGCGCGGCGAGGTTGGCGTCGTTGTCGACCTGGATGGGGAAGCCGGGGTCGCGCAGCGCCTTGGCCAGGTCGCCGCCGATGTCGGCGTCACGCCAGCCCAGGTTGGGCGCGATGCGCGCGGTGCCCTGCACGTCGACCAGGCCGGGCACGGCCACGGCCAGGCCCAGCACCTGGCGCTCCTCCTTGGCCATGCGGCCGAGCACGCGCCTGATGATCGCGCCGACATTGGCCATGCCCTGGTTGACGGACTCGCCCCCGGAGAACGCGCGCCGCCACGTCAGCAGCCGCTCGCCCGCCAGGCCGGTGGCCACCGCCGACACGTGGTCGACGTTGATCTCGACGCCGATGGCGGCGTACGGCGAGCCGTCGAGCACGAGCATCGTGGCCGGTCGCCCGACGCGGTTCTCCGTCAGGCCCGTCTCGCGCACCAGCCTCCGGTCGATGAGGTCGGCGATCAGGCTCGACACCGTCGCCTTGTTCAACCCGGTGGACGCGGCGATGTCGGCCCGCGAGCAGGGCGCGTGCTCGCGCACGAAGCGCAGCACGACCGCGAGGTTGGTGGCGCGCACGTCGGCGAAGTCGGCCGGCTGCGGGCCGGTCGTAGAAGTGATCAATATGAGCCCCGTTCCCAGATGACCCCAGCATGCCGCATCGCAGGCTCCCTTCCCTAACGAGGAACGTGCTCGTGGAGGCCCCTCCGCGTAGCAGGTTTCCCATCAGTACCAACCTGTGACCGTCCCGATCCTTGTGGCCTGTGCCGACAGTCTACTAATTTGTTTGGCTGAAATACCAACTAATTAGAAGGCCATCCCTCACTCGGAGAAGGGAGCGAGCCATGCCAACCACCACGACTCGCCGCGGGTTCCTCGGCCTGGTCGGAGCGAGTGTTCTGGTAGCGGGCTGCGCCGAGAAGAAAGCGACCTCCAAGGGCACGGCCGTGGCGGCCGACAAGCTCAAGGGCCTGGTGCCGACCCGCGTGCCGTTCGAGATCCCGGGGCTCAAACCCGACCTGCCCGGCAGCGAGTTCGTCGCGCCCGGCTTCCTGACCCGCCCCGCCACCATGGTCCAGGCCGTCACCACGAAGCCGCTGACCAGCGGCAAAGAGGTGACCGCCATGACGCCGCTGTGGGGCACGGTGCCGCCCGGCCTGGGCGACAACTCCTATTACGACGCCGTCAACGAACGCCTCGGCGGGACCGTGCGTTTCAACATCTCCGACGGCAACACCTACGGGCAGAAGGTCAGCACCCTGCTGGCCAGCGGCGACGTACCCGAGATGATCCAGATCCCGGGCTGGGAGATCATCACGATCGCGCGGTTCACCGAGGCGGCCAACAAACTGTTCGCCGACCTGTCGCCCTACCTGGCCGGCGACAAGGCCAAGGAGTTCCCCCTGCTGGCCAACTACGACACCGCGGCCTGGCAGTACGGCGTCTTCGGCGGCGTCCTGCAGGGCATCCCCTGGCAGAACGAGCCGTTCCCGTTCGCCACCTTCGTACGCCAGGACATCCTGGAGAAGCTGGCCCTGGAGCAGCCCAAGAGCGGCGACGACCTGGTCACTCTCGGCAAGGCCATCACCGACGCCAGGAAGAAGCGCTGGGCCTTCGGCGGCGGCATGGAACAGGAGCTGCAGCGGGCCTTCGGAGCGCCGCGCGAGTGGCGCAAGAAGAGCGACGGCACGCTGGAGTACAAGTACGAGACCGCCGAGTTCGCCGCGTCGGTCGAGTTCATGGTCAAGCTCTTCGAGGCCGGCCAGGTGCACCCCGACGTCGTCGCCAACAAGGACGCCGACAACAAGGGCATCTTCGGCAGCGGGCAGATCGTCATCTACCGCGACGGGCTGGGCGCCTGGCACGAGAGCCTCAGCCGGTTCCTGCCCGACAACTCCGCCTTCGACATGCAGGCCGTCGCCCCCTACCCGGCCAAGCCGGGCGGCAGGAACATCATGTGGCGCAACGAGCCGGCCGGCATGTTCTGCTTCATCAGGAAGGGCCTCGGCGACGCCCGCACACGCGAGCTGCTCGCGCTGGCCAACTGGTGTTCCGGGCCCTTCGGCACGCAGGAGTACGAGCTGGTCAACAACGGCGTCGAAGGCAAGCATTACGACGTCGAGGACGGCAAGGTCAAGCAGACCGCGCTAGGGCGCAAGGAGATCGCGCCCACGTACATGTTCCTGTCCGGCCGGCCGCCGGCCAACTCCATGAGCCAGTACGACGGCCTCGTCCAGGCCCAGCACGACTGGCAGACCAAGGCCGCGGCGATCCTGGAGAACGACCCGTTCGTGGGCATGCGCGTGGAGACCCCCTCCAAGATGGCGGCCCTGGCGACGCCCACCGAGGACAAGATGAACGAGGTGTTCCGCGGCAAGCGGCCGCTCTCCGAATGGCCCAAGATCGTCAAGGAGTGGCAGGACCAGGGTGGCAACGAGGCGCGCGAGTTCTACATGAAGGTCGCCCGCGAGAACGGCAGGCTTTGAAGTCCATGGGCGCGAAGGACCTCCCATGGGAGCGATGACGGCCAAGCGGCCCGTCCGGCGCGGCACCCGTACACCCGGGCACGCCGCACCACCGAACAGGCTCTCCTGGCGGGCCAAGGCGCGCAGGGACTGGCCGCTGCTGGTGATGAACCTGCCGATGTTGCTGGTCGTCCTGGCCTTCTGGTGGATCCCCGCGCTGGGCAACGTCATCGCGTTCCAGGACTACAACCCCTACACCGGCGGCATCGCCGGCAGCCCGGTCATCGGGTTCACCAACTTCGCGCTGCTCTTCCAGGACCCGCAGTTCCTGCGCGCGATGCTGAACACCCTGTCGATCACCGCCTTCCAGCTCGTCTTCTACTTCCCCGTGCCGATCATGCTGGCGCTGCTGCTCAACAGCATCGTCTCGGTCCGGCTGAGGGCGTTCGTGCAGGGCGTGGTCTACATGCCGTACTTCTTCTCCTGGGTGCTGGTCGTCGCCATCTTCCAGCAGATGTTCGGCGGCGCCGGGCTGCTGGCGCAGATCCTGCGGGACAACGGGCGCGAGGCCGTCGACTGGATGACCAACTCCGACACGTTCATCCTGCTCATCACGTCACAGACCATCTGGAAGGACGCCGGCTGGGGCGCGATCATCTTCCTGGCCGCGCTCAGCACCATCGACCCGAACCTGTACGAGGCCGCGGCCGTCGACGGCGCCCGCCGGTGGCGGCGCATGTGGCACATCACCCTGCCCGGACTGCGGCCGGTCATCGTGCTGCTGCTCATCCTGCGGCTGGGCGACGCGCTCAACGTCGGGTTCGAACAGTTCATGCTGCAACGCAGCGCCGTCGGCAGCGAGGCGTCCGAGGTGTTCGACACGTTCGTCTACTGGTCGGGCCTGCGCACCGGCGACCTCGGGTACGGCGCCGCGGCCGGGCTGTTCAAGGGCCTGGTGGGCCTACTGCTCATCCTGGCGGCCAACCGGGTGGCGCACGCGCTCGGCGAGCGAGGGGTGTATTCACGATCATGACAGTGCTGACGTCCAGACGCCGCAGGAGCACGCCCGCCAGGCTGGCGCCCTGGGAGGAACGGCCCTCGCCGGTCGCCCGGCTCGGCAAGGGCACGCTCGTGACGCTGATCGTCCTCGCCGTGCTCGGCCCGCTCTACACGATCGTGCTGACCAGCCTCAGCTCGTCGGCGACCGTCAACCGGGTGGGCGGGCTCGTGCTGGTGCCCGACGGCATCACGTTCGAGGCGTACCGGCAGATCTTCTCCGACACCGTGGTCAGCAAGGCCGTGCTCGTCAGCACCGGCGTCACCGTCGTGGGCACGCTGATCAGCACCGGGGTGAGCGTGCTGGGGGCCTACTCGCTGTCGCGGCCCGGCTCGTTCCTGCACCGGCCGCTGCTGTTCAGCGTGCTGCTGATGTTCGTGTTCTTCCCCGGCATCATCCCCGTCTACCTGATGGTGAGCGGGCTCGGGCTGAAGGACAGCTACTGGTCGCTCATCCTGCCGACGGCCGTCTCGGCGTTCAACGTGGTCGTGCTCCGCTCGTTCTTCATGAACATCCCCGGCGAGATCCTCGACAGCGCGCGCATCGACGGGGCGGGGGAGTTCCGCATCCTGTGGCGGATCGTCCTGCCCATGTCCAAGGCGGTCACCGCCGTCATCGCGATGTTCTACGCGGTCGGCTACTGGAACGCCTGGTTCAACGCGATGCTGTACATCGACGACACCCGCAAGTGGCCGCTCGCGCTGATCCTGCGGCAGTACGTCGTCGACTCCAACCCGCTGCCCAGCGCCACCGCCGGGGTGACGGGCGACGCCCCGCCGACGCTGGCGATCAAGATGGCCATCGTGGTGATCGCCGTGGTACCCGCCCTGATCATCTACCCGCTGGTGCAGCGCCACTTCACCAAGGGCGTCATCGTGGGGGCCATCAAGGGCTGAACCAGGGGTAGCACCGGTTTCATGCACACCATCGTGAAGAGCCTGATCGCGGGCGCCGCCGGGACCAGCGCGCTCAATCTCGCCACCTACCTGGACATGGCGATCAGGGCGCGGGCCGCCAGCACCACGCCGCAGCAGACCGTCGAACGGCTGGCCGGCCTCGCCGACGTCGACCTCGGGCACGACGAGCGCGCCGGCCACCGCAAGGAGGCGCTCGGAGCGCTCACCGGCTACGCGACCGGCGCGGGGGCCGCCCTCTGCTACGGGCTGCTCTCGTCGCGGCGCCGGCCCTCCTGGCCCGCCGGAGTGGGCGCGCTCACGGCGCTCGCCATGGCCGGCTCCAACGTGCCGATGACGGTGCTGGGCGTCACCGACCCGCGCGAATGGCCGGTGTCGTCCTGGATCTCGGACGTCGTCCCGCACCTCGCGTACGGGCTCACCGCCTATGTGGCGTACGAGCTGCTGCGGTCATCTCCACGGTGATGGCCCAGCGCTCGTGGTCCCTCCAGGCCCCGTCGATGAACTGGAACTTCGGCGAGAACCCCTCGCGCTCGAACCCCAGGCGCCTGATCAGCCTCAGGGACGGCGCGTTCGACGGCTGGATGTTCGCCTCCAGCCGGTGCAACTCCATCTCGCCGAACGCGTACGCGATGAGCAGGCCCAGCCCCTCCGTCATGTATCCGCGGCCGGTCGTGGACGCGTAGGCGGAATAACCGATCACCCCGCACTGGTGGGTGCCCCGCACGATGTTGTTGATGTTGACCCGGCCGACGATCGCGCCGGTGCCGCGCAGGCAGATCAGGAAGCCCTCGTGCGACGGCTGGTCGAAGCGGGCGACGTAGGACTCGTACGACGCGTACGACGCGGTGACCGGCCGGCCGGGCATCCAGGGGGCGAGCAGGTCCGCGCTCTCCTTGTGCAGCGCGGCCAGCTCATCGAAGTCTTGCAGGCCGATGAAACGCAGCGCCACGCGAGGGCCTTCGGCAAGGTAGATCACACCGCACATTCTGCACGCGAGTTCAGCCGGGCCACGTCCCGCACCGCCATGACCGCCCGTCCCACTTCACGGCGAACGACTCCGCGTGCGGCAACGGCGCCCCCCACACCCGCGCGCCCAGCCCGCACAGGGCGTTGAGCCCCGTCGTCAGGCTCGCGACGTGGCCCACCACGACGACCGTCGCGCCGGGATGCGCCGCGGTGATCGAGGTGAGAGCGGGTCCCGGCGACGACGTTCTCCGACTCCGCGTGCCGCATGCAGGGCAGCCGCACATGATCGCTCATGGCCGGAGCCCAACCAACGACGAACCGGCCCGACGCCACGCGCGCGAACCCGGGACGGTGCGGGGGCGGCATTGCGCGGGGGCCTGGGC
>NZ_SMJZ01000099.1 GCF_004348345.1 Nonomuraea longispora | reverse complement strand
GACCAGCACCCACACGGTGACCATCACGCCGTCGTCGGAGGACGAGCCCACCAGGAAGTCCGAGACGCCCAAGGCCGGAGCCGACACCGGTGCCGGTGGCACCATGGGCCCCGACGGCCGGCTGTTCATCCTCACGGGTGGCGCGCTGATCGTCGCCGCCGCCGGAGGCGGGCTTCTCATGCGTCGCCGTAACGCGGCCCGGGACTGACGGAGATGTCCGGCTACTACCCGTACGGTGGCGGCGCTCCCGTACCCCCTCCTGAGGACAAAGGGGGGGCGGCGCTCAGGACGGTGCTGATCGTGGCGGCCATCGCCGGTGTGGTGACCGTGGTGGCCGGGCTGCTGATCGTGTTCAGGTCGCCCGACGAGTACGGCCTGGCCGCCAACCGGGACACCCTGGCCCTGGAGGCGCAGCCGAAGCCGTCGGGGCAGTCGGAGCAGGCGTTGTTCCAGGGCGGCCCCGATGTGCCGCCGCCGCTGCCGCAGATCAAGGCGGCCCCTCCCATGTTGCCGTCCACCCCCATGCGGCTCGTGATCAGGCGGCTGGGGGTCAACGCGCCGATCAGGTCGGTGGGTCTGGCCAGGAACGGCACGATCCAGGTTCCGCCGCCGGACAACGCCAACCTGGTCGGGTGGTACCGCAACATGTCGACGCCGGGCGAGGCGGGGCCGGCCGTGCTGCTGGGGCACAAGGACACCAAGACGAGGCCTGCCGTGTTCAACCGGCTGCCGGAGCTCAAGCACGGCGACACCATCGAGGTCAAGCGCCAGGACAAGACCACGGCGGTGTTCACGGTCGGCGGTGTGGAGCAGGCGAGCAAGAAGACGTTCCCGACCCAGCGGGTCTACGGGAACCAGGAGAACGCCCAACTGCACCTGATCACCTGCGGCGGCACCTATGATCGTCGCACCGGGCACTACACCGACAACGTCATCGTCTATGCGACGATGACGAGCTCCTATCGAAGCTGAGCGCGGAGGCTGGGCATGGGCTGGATGGCGAAGCGACGACTGCGTACAGGCCCCACGGCGGTGCTGCCCACCAAACCCGACCCGGCGAAGCTGCTGCGGATCGTCCAGCTGGCCGATCCGGGCGCGCGCCAGGACGGCGACGACATCGTGGCGACCGACGTGCGGGTGTGCGCGCCGGTCGAGGCGGCGGCCGAGCTGACTGGCGGGGTGCTGGAGAAGGCGTGGGCGGTGCGGGTGGTGGCCGAGGGTCCGCTGCCGATCGACTTCTTCGACCGCTACCTCGCCGAGGGGCTGGCCTTCCGGCTGAAGGGGCTGGCGGTGTGCAGGGGCGAGGTGAGCGATCCGGCCGACGAGGCGGAGGGCGGCCCCGCCGTCATCCTCCCCGTACGCCCGGAGACCGACGAGCTGGCCCCGTTCCTGGAGCAGGATGACGAGGAGTTCACGTTCACGGCGGGCGAGGTCAAGGCCGGGCTGGTGCCGCAGAAGGGTTCCCCGCCGGCGGCGGCGGAGTTGCTGCCGTTCGCGACCGAGCTGACGGCGATCGAGTTGCGCGGCGAGGAGCCGGAGAAGCTGGGCGCGCTCGCCCTGCAACTGTCCGAGGCGCTGAACGGGCTGGCGGTCGACCGGTGGCGGTTCAGGATCGACGCCGCGGAGGACCTCGTACCGCCCGCGGAATGAGCCCAGAACGTCGTTCTGTTGTAATGTGCACCTAGTAACCGAATATTGCTCGGTTTCCAGGAGGCACTGTGGCAGAGGCGTACATCGTCGGGGCGGTCCGCACCCCGGTCGGCAAGAAGAAGGGCGGCCTGTCCACCGTCCATCCCACTGATCTGGCCGCGCACACGCTGAAGGCGCTGATCGAGCGCACCGGCGTCGACCCTGCCGCGGTCGAGGACGTCATCATGGGGTGCGTCATGCAGTTCGGCCCCCAGAGCATGGACATCGCGCGCAACGCCTGGTTGTCGGCGGGCCTGCCGGAGACCACCGCCGGGGTCACGATCGACCGGCAGTGCGGCTCCTCGCAGCAGTCGATCCACTTCGCCGCGCAGGGCGTCCTGTCCGGTACGCAGGACCTCGTCGTGGCGGCCGGCGTCGAATCGATGAGCATCGTGCCCATGGGCGCCTCGATCACGGCCGCGCTGGAGAAGGGCATGCCGTTCCCGTTCGGCGAGATGTGGGTCGGGCGCTACGGCAAGCAGGAGATCTCGCAGTTCCGCGGCGCGGAGCTGATGTGCGAGAAGTGGGGCTACACGCGCGAGGTCCTGGAGCAGTACGCGTTCGAGTCGCACCAGCGCGCCGCCAAGGCCATCGCCAACGGCTACTTCAGGGACCAGATCGCCCCCGTCAACGGCGTGGAGGACGACGAGGGCCCCCGGGCCGACACCACCCTGGAGAAGATGGCCGGGCTGAAGACGCTGAAGGAGGGCGGCCAGATCACCGCCGCCACTTCCTCGCAGATCTCCGACGGCTCGGGCGCGGTGCTGATCGCCTCCGAGCAGGCGGTCAGGGAGCACGGCCTGACCCCGCGCGCCCGCATCCACCAGCTCGCGCTCATGGGCGACGACCCGGTCTACATGCTGACCGCACCGATCCCCGCCACGCAGCGGGCACTGAAGAAGGCCGGCATGTCGATCGGCGACATCGACGTCGTGGAGATCAACGAGGCCTTCGCGCCGGTGCCGCTGGCGTGGATGCAGGAACTCGACGCCGACCCGGCCAAGGTCAACCCCAACGGCGGCGCCATCGCGCTCGGCCACCCACTGGGCGGCACGGGCGCGATCCTCATGACCAAGCTCCTGCACGAGCTGGAGCGTACGGGCGGCCGCTACGGTCTGCAGACGATGTGCGAGGGCGGCGGCCAGGCCAACGTCACCATCATCGAACGCCTCTGAGCGAAGACGGCGCGAGCGCCGCCTCCAGGCGTACGGGGGAGGCGGCGCTCGCTCTTCACTACCATCTCTGGTAGTTGTCCTCGGTCAGCGGCCCTTCGACGGCACACGCCTCGGCGGCGCGATCGGGCGCTGCGGCATCTTCGGCATCTGCCGGGGCATGGGCAGCTGGGGCCGGCCCTTCTTCTTGTTGCTTGCGCGAACTCGCATAAGTTAGCTCCTTTACGTGACTCTCGACGCGGCTCGGAGGCCGGTCGGCAAGCTCAGCTGCCGCGTCTGACGGACTGGCGGTCATGGCTGGCTGCGCACGGGCCGTGGGAGGCCCGGCGAATTACAGGTAAAGGCGCATGCCCATGAAGTTAGAGGGCCGCCGGTGGCTCGCGCAACCGGATTAATCCTTGGGCAGGAGGCTGCCGAGGGGGCCCAGGTCGAGGTTCAGGTCCGACGGCTCCAGGCCGAACCGGTCGCAGAGCTCCTCCATGGCCTCCTCCAGCCGCATCAGCGTCATGCCGAGCTGCTCGATCTGCTCGTCGGACAGGTCGCCCTGCTCCATCCTCCGTACGGACTGCCGCTCCACGAGCTGGCGCAGCAGCTCGACCAGCGTGAGCACGAGCCGGGACAGGTCACGTTCCACCGCCTCCGCGTCGGTGTCGATCCGCAGCCGCGGCTTCCTGGCCTGGCGGGCCGGCTCCACGGGGTCACTCGTCATCGCGGATCGAGGTGATCAGGGCGTGGATGGAGATGCGTACGAGGTCGATGTCGGCGATCGACAGAACGAGGTCGCCGCTCACCACGACGCCCCCGGCGAGCAGCCGGTCGAGCAGATCCACCAGCGCCACCCGCTCGGCGGGCAGCCGTCCTTCCTCGGCGAGCAGGGCCCCACGGGGCTCCTCGTACGTCATGGTTCACCCGCTTCGTCCAGCGTGGCGAACGAGTACGGTGCCCACGGGCCGGTCAGCTCCAGCTCCCCGCCCTCGCGGCGCAGCTCGTCGACGGCCCGTACGAACTCCGCGTGCCGTTCCTCGTCGACCAGGTAGGCGCCGTTGAGGACCATCCACTCCTTGCGCCCGGACAGTTGCGGGTCCTGGGCCCGGTGGCGGCGCCCGGCGACCGCGACGGAGGCCAGCCGTTCGTGAACCTGCTCGGCGCGTACGCTCGCCCGCCGCCACGCCTCCTCCCTGCTGCGCAGCCCCGCCTGGCGTTTGCGCAGGTACGCCGCTCCCGGGCCGGTCGCCGCGCCGGCACGGTCCTGGGCGGCGGCGGGTTCGGCCTGCTCCGCCGGGTCGGCGTAGACCTTCACGCCCCACTCCTGGCGGCCGGTGATGCGTTCGAGCGCCTGGCGGAAGGCGTCGTGCCGGTCCTCCAGCAGGCCGGCGACCTGCTCGTCGCCGCTGTAGACGGTGACGAGCCGCACAGGTACGGCGGGCACGGCCGACGCCACCGCCTCGACCACGTGGTGGTGCGCTCTGGCCGTCTCGTCGAGCCAGTCCAGGTCCTCCATGGACCGCTGGAGCGGCTCCTCCCCGAACTGGGACAGCGGCACGGTGCTCACGTACGCGACCAGCCCGGCACGGGCGACCGCCCGCACCGGTGTGCCCGCCACCCCCGTCAGGCCGTCGGGGGAGGGGGCGCCGGAGTCGCGCGCGACCACGTAGAGGTACGTGCCTGCCTCACCCGTCATCTCGTCTCCTTCCCGCACGCCGCCGCGGCGCGGGCTCGACGTCGTCGTCCTCCTCCTCGACGTGCCCCTCGATGGAGGGAGGGGCGGAGCGGCCCTCCTCCAGGGCTGCCAGCCTCCTGCGCAGCCGGCGGTTCTCCTCCTCCAGGCCGCGGTCCTTTCCCGTCAGCCACGGGTCGTGCTCCCACCAGTCGATGCCCATCTCCTTGGCGGTGTCGACCGAGGCGACGACCAGCCGCAACTTGATCGTCAGCAGTTCGATGTCGAGGAGGTTGACCCGGATGTCGCCCGCGATGATGACACCTCGGTCGAGCACCCGCTCCAGGATGTCGCCCAGGTTGGCCGGCTCGCGCCCGCCGCCCGTCGAGGACGGGTAGGCGCGTCCCGCCGGTCGTGCCGGCTCCATCATCCGCCCTCCCCCTGGTCGCCGCTGCCCCGCCGGTAGCGGCGCAGCCTCCGGTACGAGCGCAGCTCGCCCTCGCCGTCCAGCTCGACCTGGTAGAGCGCGAGTACGTCACCCGAGGACGGGATGCGGCGGTCCTCCACCACTTCCACGTTCACCACCCAGCCGTCGCCCTCCGGCTTCACCAGCGTGATCCCCTCGGACTGCCTGCCGGTCAGCTCGACGATGTGTCGTTGCCCGGTCGCGCCCGCGGAGCCGGCCGACAGGCCGCTCGCGCGGGAGCGCGGAGTCTCCTCGTCCTCGGGGCGCTGGTCCTCGACGGGCTCGCCGGGTTCGGCGTCCTGCTCGGCAGGGCGCCGTGGGCGGACCCTTCGCTGGGCGGGCACACGATCACCTTCCTTCCCCGGGTACGCCGGTGAGCCTGGCGAGGATCTCCTCCATGGCCTGGGCGGCCTCCTCCTCCGTCATGCGGCCCTCGTTCCTTGCCTCCTCGACCGCTTCGAGCTCCCGCCGCACCACCGCCGGGTCGTGCAGCTCCCGCTCGACCTGCTCCTGGATCAGCTCACCCAACCGGACCACGCCGCGCACCGGCGCGAGCGGCCAGGTGAACAACGAGCTGATGAGCCCCATCAGCCGTCACCGGCGCCCTGCGCCACGATGAAGTCGTACGCCGCCATCGGCCCGAGCAGGCGCAGCTCGACCCGGCCTGCCCAGCGCTGCGCGATCTTGTCCAGAACCTGCTCCAGCTCGTCCTGCCGGTCCGTCTCGACGAGGACCGCCAGGTGCACGGCGTCCAGCTCGTGGCTGGGGTCGCGCAGCGAGGTGAACTCCGAGACGGGCGTGACCGCGTCGAGCGCCGCCTGTGTGTCGGCCTCCCGCTTGGCGTTGATCGCCTGGTCGACGATCTCGCCGATCTGGATCCGCGCGTCCCTGGTCACCTCCTCGGGCTGGTCCCTGATCTGCTCGCGCAGCTGCGCCAGCTGAGGGTGCTCGTCCATGATCTCGGTGAGTATGGCCCGCTCGACGTAGCGGCCCTTGATGACGTACTCCGCCCGCCCTTCCAGCTCTTCGAGCGCCGCCTGGAACTCGTCGTGGTGCGGCGCGAGCAGTTCCTCCACGACCGCCTCCGGGCCGGTCACGACCGCGCCGAAGCGTATGGGCAGCACCGGCACCTCGGCGGCGGCGGCGTCCAGCAGCCCTTCGTGGGCCATGAGGTCCTCGGGCGTGCCCAGCGGCCGGTCCAGCCGGAGTTCGCTGACCAGCGCGGCGATGTCGCCGTGCCGGACCACCGCCACCTCCGCGGACGGGCCGCCGACCCCATGGGCGTCGCCGGTCTCCTCGACGTCCGCGGGGACGATGCCGTAGACGTACGTTCCGACGCGCGGGTCGCTCCGCTGCCCGTCCTCTGACCGCTGGTGCCGGTCGGTCGCCTCGGATGTCGACATGTCAGCCACCACCCTTCCGCCGCCGGGCGGGTTGCCGTTCCTGATCTTCCTCTGACCCTCCGACCAGGCCCTCCAGCTTGTCGGCCGCGGATTCGAGCACGCCCTCGACGGCGTTCTTGCCCTTGTCGGCGACCATGCCCTGCTTCATGTTCTGCATGAGCTCGGGTAGTCCCTGGCCGCCGGACTCCGACAGATCGAGCCGGTTCACCGCCTCGGCATAGCGCAGATAGGTGTCGACGCTGGCGACGACGATCCGCGCGTCGATGGTCAGCAACTCGATGCCGACCAGCGAGACCCTGACGTAGGCGTCGATGACCAGTCCCTTGTCGAGGATGCTGTCGATCACGTCGGCCAGGCCTGTCGCGGTGGGGCGTTGCGCCACTCCGCCTGAGGCCGGCTGCACTGTCATATCCGGCTCCTTACGGTTCTCGGATGGGGGGACGGCTCAGCCGCCGCTGCGGCTCGCCGCCCTGCGGCGTACGGGAGCCCGCCGGGCGCGGGGGCGCTCCTCTTCCTCGGGCTCCTCTTCAGGCTCTTCCTCGGGCTCCTCTTCCTCTTCTTCCTCCTCCTCCTCGTATTCGTCCTCGGGTTCGCCCTTCCCGGGCTCCTCCTCGTATTCGTCCTCGGGTTCGCCCTTCCCGGGCTCCTCCTCGTATTCGTCCTCGGGCTGCTCCTCCTCTTCCTGCTCGGCGGAGTCCTGTTCCTCCTGTACGGCCGTGTCGTGGTCCTTGACAACCTCGCCGTCGCGGATCTCGCCGCGCCAGCCGCCGTCGGCGATCTCGTCCGGGTGCAACATGACCTGGGTCATGACATGCCGGGCGAAGTGTTTGAGCTCCAGCCGGGCGCGGCGGCCCTGCGCACGCCAGAGGTTGCCGGTGCCCTCGAAGAAGCCCTGCGGGTGGTATTCGAGGACGACCATGATCCTGGTCAGGTCGGGGGTGAGCTCGTGGAAGCTCACCGCGCCGTCCACGTACCCCTTCGCGCCCTCCGAGCGCCAGATGATGCGCTCATCAGGAACCTGCTCGTGGATGGTGGACTTCCACTCGCGGTGTGACCAGAGGATCTGCGCCTTCCAGGTGAGCTTCTCGTCGGACTCCTGGTCGACCGACTCGACCTTCTTCATGAAGCTGGGGAAGTCTCCGAACTGCGTCCACTGGTTGTAGACCACCCGGATCGGGGCGCCGACGTCGATGGTCTCGACGATGTTGGTGACCTTGAGCTTCTTGCCGCCCTTGCCCTTGCCGCCCACCTTGCCCACGGCGCCTTTCAGCGCGCCCTTGGCCGCACCTGCCACAGCCGAACCGCCGATCGATGAGTCGTTGCCGGTGACCGCGCCGAGCAGATTGCCGCCGCTGCCCTCCGCGAAGTCGGACAGCCGCCCGGTCAGGCCCTCGACCTTGTTCGTCACGGACGACAGCGCGTAATGCGTTGCCGCCTGGCCGAGCTTGCGCAGCCCGGACTTGACCGGGTTGCCCCCGCCGCCCGCCTGCTCGCCGGCCTGCTTCGCCTTCTGCCCGGCCGCCTGCGCCGTCCTGCCCACGCGGCCTGCGCCCTCGCGCCCGGCCTTGCCTGCCTGGCCGGCTGCTCTGCGGATCGGTCCGCCCTTCGCCGCCTCGGTCATCGCGCTCACCCCGCCGTCCTCGTCACGGGCGAGGGACGCCTGCGGCCGGTGCCCGGCTTGCGGGCCTGCGTGCCCTGGTGGGAACGGGACGTCCGGGTGCGGCGCGGCTCGGGCTCCTCCGCCGGCTCGGACGTCTCCTCCGCGTCCTCGGGCTCGGCAGCCTCATCGACCGGTTCGGAACCCTCGTCCTGGTCCTCTTCCTGGGCGTCCTCGTCGTCCCTCTCGTCCTCGGAGTACTCGTCCTCCTCGTCCCCCTCCTCGTCCCCGGCGTACTCGTCCTCGGGCTCGCCGGGCTGGTCCCGCTCGTCGTTTTCGTCGCGTTCGTCGCTCTGGAGGGACTCGGTCCGCTCCTGGAGCTTCTCGGTGAGCGAGTTGATCTGCCGGGTGGCCGCGGCCATGACGGCGGCCTTGCCGACGTCCATGATCTGGCCGCGCAGCCGGCCGGTCAGTTCGTCGATCTCCGGAGATGACCCAAGGATCTTGCTTCCCTGCGCCAGCAGCCCGCCGCCGCCCTTGCGGTATTTGCCGGCGACGCTCGCCGCGGCGAGCATGGCGGCCATGCGCAGTTTGTGACGCCGGCCGAGGTAGTAACCCGCGGCGAGAGCCAGCGCCACTCTGGCCGTATCACTCATGGCGTGCGCTCCTTCGTGCTCGGGGAGACCGACACCTGGCCGGTTGATCCCCCCGTGCCCGAGGGAGGGATAAGGAAACGCATATACATATAAATCGGGCATTTATCGGCTTTAGGGCGCAGGTGTTATGGAGGAGGCGGCAGGTGGTCGCCGTGCCGGCCTCGTGGCGCTGGGGATGCTCAGGCTGAGCGCCCGCCGTCCCCTGCCCGCCGCCCGGGGGTGACCAGGCCCGACTCGTACGCGTACACGACGAGCTGGGCGCGATCGCGGGCGCCCAGTTTCGTCATGGCCCGGCTGACGTGGGTCTTCGCGGTGAGGTGGCTGATCGTCAGGTGATCGGCGATCTCCTCGTTCGACAGGCCGGCGGCGACCAGCGTCATGACCTCGCGCTCCCGCCCGGTGAGCGCGCCCAGTTCCGGCGGCGCGACCGGCCGGGGCGGCGTGGCGACGAACTGCTCGATCAGCCCGCGCGTCACGGCAGGGGCGAGCAGCGCGTCGCCCCTGGCGGCCACCCTGACGGCATGGATGAGCTCGGCGGGCTCGATGTCCTTGACCAGGAACCCGCCGGCGCCGGCCCGCAGTGCCGCGAAGACGTACTCGTCGACCGCGTAGTTGGTGAGGATCACCACGTGGACCGACGCGAGCGCGGGATCGGCGGCGATCCGCCGGGTGGCCGCGATGCCGTCCAGCAGGGGCATCCTGATGTCGATCAGCGCCACGTCGGGCAGCGCCTCACGCGTCCGCTCGACCGCCAGGCCGCCGTCTCCCGCCTCGGCGACCACCTCGATGTCGCGCTCGGCGTCGAGCATCGCCTTGAACCCGCCTCTGATCAGCGGCTGGTCGTCGGCGAGCAGCACGCGGATCACGCCGTACCCGCCAGCGGCAGCTCGGCCTCGACCCGGAAGCCGCCGTCCGGCCCGCGGCCCGCCGACAGGGACCCGCCGGCCGCGACCGCGCGTTCCCGCATGCCGATCAGCCCCATCCCGTGACCCGGCCTGTCGTCCACCGGCTCCCCGTCGTCCGTGACCCGGAGCGTGACCGTGTCGCCGTGATATTCGGCGGTCACGGTGGTGACGGGCGTGCCCGCGTGCTTGAGCACGTTGGTCAGCGCCTCCTGCACGATGCGGTACGCGGCCAGATCGGCCCCCTCGGCCGGCGGCCTGGGCTCGCCCAGCACCTCGTACGTGACGGGCAGCCCGGCCCGCCGCGCCCGTTCGACCAGCTCCGGCAGCCTGGCCAGCCCCGGATCGCCTCCGTCGTCGACCCGGCGCAGCACCCCCAGCGTGGCGCGCAGCTCCCGCATGGCCTCCTGGCTCGACGCCCTGATCGCCGCCAGCGCGTCGCCCGCCGGCGCGGGGTCGCCCTTGGCGAGCAGGTGCGAGGCGGCCCCGGTCTGGACGTTGATGACGGAGATGGTGTGCGTGAGCGTGTCGTGCAGTTCCTGCGCGATCCACAACCGTTCCTCGCCGGCCCGGCGCAGCGCCGCCTCCTCACGGGTCCGCTCCGCCTCGGCCGCCCGGAGCTCGACCTCCCGCAGATAGGCCCGGTGGGTCGCCACCATGTGCCCGATCACGACGACCGCGGCGAGGAACCCGGCGGTCCACCACACCCCGTCGAACACCGCGTACGCGCCGTGCGGCACCGCGACGGCGAGGTAGAGCGCCGCGTCGAAGGCGACCGCCACGACCACGCCCTCCGGCAGGCGGCCGAGCGCGACCACGGTGTAGACGGCCAGCAGCACGGGCGCGGCGGCGAAGATGCCCGGATAGAGCAGGGCGTAGTAGGTCACGCAGGCCGTCGCCGAAACCAGCGCCACGGGGATCGGGCGCGTGCGCCGCCAGGCCGGCGGCAGCGCGGCGGCCAGCAGCAGCGCGCAACCCAGCGGGTCGAGCGCCCGCTCCTCGCCGGTCCTGGCCACGGCCAGGCTGCCCGCGACGAGCCCGGCGGCGAGGGCGACGCAGGCCGCGGCGTCGGCCGCCGTGTCCGTCGTCCACCTGGTCATGCCGTCACGCTAGCCGAGCCTCGCGCGGCCGGCGGCCCGGCGTACTTCCCTCGTGGTACGCGCCCGCCGCGACCGGCGTGAAGCCTTCCCCCGCGGTAGGCCGAATGCCTTCCCCGGCAGGACGACCTCCCCGGCGCGCGCCGTCACCGTTGACAGGCATGACGAGAAACGTTCCCACGCCCTGGACCCGACGCCTGCAGCTCCTCACCGCCGCGGCGTCGGCCCTCTTCGCCGTGGGCACCGCGCTGCAGACCTTCCTGATCATCGACCTGGAGATGATCAGGCACAGCATGCGCCTGGCCGGGCTGAGCGCCGCGGAGGCGGCCGGCGCCGCCCCCGGCCTGCTGACGTTCCTGCGCGGGGTGGGGGTCGCGTTCATCGCCGGGAACGCGCTCGGCCTGCTGGCGCCGCGCGGCTGGACCTGGGTGTTCTGGGTGGTGCTCGCGGTGAACCTGGGTCAGGCCGCGGGGCCGTTCGGGATGATCCCGCCGGAGGTCTACGAGGCCAGCCTCGACCTGTACGGCCCGGCGGGGCTGCTGCCGACGGTGGTCACCGACGGCGGGGCGGCCATTCTCGTGATCGTGCTGCTGGTCTCCTTGGCGGTGTTCCGCCGCCCATGGGCGTGTTCGCCGTACGAAACAGGGCGATAGTCGCCTTCAAGCGGGCAGTACTTCTACCACAGGACGGCCCAACGCCGGGAGGTTCCATGACCGAGCACGCCAAGTACGCGGAGTCCAGAGAGGTCGGCGAGCAGGCGCGCGAGACGGAGTGGACGCGGCCCAGCTTCGCCAAGCAGCTCTTCCTCGGGGACTTCCGGGTGGACCTGGTGCATCCGGTGCCCGCCCTCCCCGGCGACGCGGCCAGGCGGGGTGAGGAGTTCGTCCGGGCGATGCGCCGCTTCCTGGACACGGAGGTCGACCCCGCGCTCATCGAGCGGACCGCGCAGGTGCCCGACGAGGTGGTCAAAGGGCTGGCGGAGCTCGGCGCGTTCGGGATCACGATCGGCAAGGAGTACGGCGGGCTCGGGCTGCCGTACCTGTACTACTGCCGCACGCTCATCCTCGTCGGCTCGTACTGCCCCGCGCTGGCCACGCTGCTGTCGGCGCACCAGTCGATCGGGGTGCCGCAGCCGCTCAAGTTGTTCGGCACGGAGGAGCAGAAACGCGAGTTCCTGCCGAGGTGCGCCGGGGGCGAGATCTCGGCGTTCCTGCTGACCGAGCCCGACGTCGGCTCCGACCCGGCCCGCCTGTCGACCACGGCCGTCCGCGACGGCGACGACTACGTGCTCGACGGCGTCAAGTTGTGGACGACGAACGGCGTCGTCGCCGACCTGCTCGTGGTCATGGCGAGAACCGGCAAGAAGATCAGCGCGTTCGTGGTCGAGGCCGACTCGCCGGGCATCACGGTCAGGCGGCGCAACGGATTCATGGGCCTGCGCGGCATCGAGAACGGCGTCACCGAGTTCTCCCAGGTCAGGGTGCCCGCCAGGAACCTGATCGGCAAGGAGGGCCAGGGGCTCAAGATCGCGCTCACCACCCTCAACACCGGCCGCCTGTCGTTGCCGGCGACGTGCGCGGGGAACGCCAAGTGGGCCGTCAAGATCGCGCGCGAGTGGGGCAACGAACGTGTCCAGTGGGGGCGCAAGGTCGGCAGGCACGAGGCGGTGGCCACGAAGATCGCCTTCATCGCGGCCACCGCGTACGCGCTCGAAGCCGTCTGCGAGCTCACCAGCCGCATGGCCGACGACCAGCGCACCGACATCAGGATCGAGGCGGCGCTGGCCAAGCTGTTCTCCTCCGAGCTGTCGTACCAGGTGCTCGACGAGCTGGTCCAGATGCGGGGCGGGCGCGGCTACGAGACCGCCGAGTCGCTGGCCGCCCGGGGCGAGCGCGGTGTGCCCGCCGAGCAGATGTTGCGCGACTCCCGCATCAACCGCATCTTCGAGGGTTCGTCGGAGATCATGCATCTGATGATCACGCGGGAGGCGGTGGACGCCCACCTGTCGGCCGCCGGCGAGCTGATCAACCCCGACGCCTCCCGCCAGGAGCGCGCCCAGGCCCTGCGCCGGGCCGGCCGCTTCTACGCCAGGTGGCTGCCGACGCTGGTGGCCGGCTCCGGCAACCTGCCCGCCGCGTACGCCGGCTTCGGCCCGCTCTCCGCCCACTTGCGCTTCGTCGAGCGGACCAGCAGGAAGTTGGCCCGCTCCACCTTCTACGGCATGTCCCGCTGGCAGGGCGGGCTGGAGCACAAGCAGGCCTTCCTCGGCCGGATCGTGGACATCGGTGCCGAGTTGTTCGCCATGACGGCCGTCTGCGTCAAGGCGGAGGAGGACGCGAAGGACCTCGGGCGGCGCCCGTACGAGCTCGCCGACACCTTCTGCCACCAGGCCCGACGCCGCGTCGACGCGCTGTTCGCCCGGTTGTGGGACAACAGCGACCACGAGGACGTACGGCTGGCCGGATACGTGCTCGACGGCCGCTACGACTTCCTGGAGGAGGGCGTGCTCGACCCGTCTATCGAGGGGCCGTGGATCGGCGCGCCGGAGGGCGGGGAGAACGTACGGAGAAAAATCCTCTGACAACCGGTCTAGACCGGAAGTGAGCTTTCTCCCGATCGAGTGTTGCCGAACTGAGATGAACCGGTATAGACCGGTTGCGGATCTCAGGCTTACAGTGACGCAAACGCGTAGAGCTGTGACTCGCGCGCCCCCCAACCCTGGGCGGGGTCCGTTGGCTGGTACGGACCAGCGTCACCCGTCCGACGAGAAGGCGGTATCTCCAGTGAAGATGAAGCTTGCGGGCGGCGCCGCTCTCGGCCTCGCCACGGTGCTGGTCCTGTCCAGTTGCGGATCGGGCGGCGGCGACGACCAGGGGTCGGGCGACGGCCAGGTCACGCTGAAGATGGTCGCCGCCGACTACGGCGACGGCCCCGGCAAGCCCAACTCGGGCGAGACGTTCTGGAAGGGCGTCGTCGACGAGTTCCAGGCCGCCAACCCCACCATCAAGGTCGACGTCCAGGTCATCAACTGGAACGACATCGACAACCAGGTCGCCACCATGATCCAGAACGGTCAGGTGCCCGATATCCTGCAGACTGGCGACTATTCCGGCTTCGTCAAGGACGGCCTGCTGCACAAGGCCGACGAGGTGCTCTCGCCCAACGTCTCCGGCGACATGCTGGAGAAGTTCGCGGAGTTCGGCAAGGTCGACGGGACGCAGTACGGCATCCCGTTCGTCTCCTCCGCCCGAGCCCTGTTCTACAACAAGGACCTCTTCGACAAGGCCGGCATCAAGGAGCCGCCGAAGACGTGGGACGACCTCAAGGCCGCCGCGGGCAAGCTCAAGGAGGCCGGCGTCACGCAGCCGTTCGGCCTGCCGCTCGGCCAGGAGGAGGCCCAGGCCGAGTCGTTCCTGTGGATGCTCGGCAACGGCGGCGGCTACAAGGACGACTCCGGCAAGTGGGCGATCGACTCGCCGCAGAACGTCGAGACGTTCACCTACATGAAGGGCCTGGTCGAGGCCGGCCTGACCACTCCCAACCCGGGGACCAAGGACCGCAAGACGGTCTGGGAGGACTTCGGCGCGGGCAAGGTCGGCATGGTCAACGGCGGCCCCATGTCCATCCCGATCTTCGACGCCGCCGGCCTGAAGAACTACGGCGTCGTGCCGATCCCCGGCAGGACCGGCCCGCTCGACACCACGCTCGGTGTCATGGACTGGATCATGGCGTTCAACAAGAACGGCCACGCCGCCGAGATCAAGAAGTTCTTCGACTTCTTCTACACGGGCAGCGCCGCCCAGAAGATCTCCGACACGTACAAACTGCTGCCCGTCACCAACGGCGGCATCGAGAAGCTGTCGGGTGACGAGAAGCTCAAGCCGTTCCTCGACGCGCTGCCGAACGCCAGCTTCTACCCGTTCCAGGACCCGAAGTGGGCCACGGTGAACCCGGCGATCAAGCAGACCATCGGCGGGGCCGTCAAGGACGGCCCGGCCAAGGTCCTCGGCGAACTCCAGAAGACGGCAGAAGCGGCCGGCTAGCTCATGAGAAGGTTGCGCGCCCTGGAGCCCCTCGCGTGGGTGGGGCCGGCCGTGCTGCTGATCGCGGTGGTCGTGCTCTGGCCCGTGATCGAGATGATCAGGTCATCGTTCCTCAAGATCAGCCGGTTCGGCGTCGTCCAGGGCGGCAACGGCCTGGCGAACTACGAGAAGCTGTTCGGTGAGAAGGACTTCGCCGACATCATGGTCCGCAGCGTGATCTGGGTGGTCGCGGTCGTCGTGCTCACCGTGCTGATCTCGCTGGCGCTGGCGCAGCTGTTCAACCAGCACTTCCCGCTGCGCAAGATCGCGCGGTGGGCGCTGATCGCGCCCTGGGCCGCGTCGGTGCTGATGACGGCGATCATCTTCAAGTGGATGCTCGACCCCGAGGTCGGCGTGATCAACCAGCTCCGCATGAAACTCGGGCTGATCGACGCGATGGGCGGGGCGGCGGCCGACCAGCTCGGCGACGCCTCCACGGCCATGCCGTGGCTGGTGTTCGTCGCGGTGTTCGTGTCTGTGCCGTTCACCACGTACGCGCTGCTGGCCGGCCTGGCGACGATCCCGTCCGACGTCTACGAGGCGGCCAGGATGGACGGCGCGGGCCGGCTGCGTACCTATTGGTCGATCACGCTGCCGCTGCTGCGCCCCGCGCTCACCGTGGCCGCCCTGATCAACGTCATGAACGTCTTCAACAGCTTCCCGATCATCTGGGCCATGACCCACGGGCAGCCGGGCTACTCGACGGCCACGTCCACGATCTTCATGTTCATCCTCAAGGGCTCCGACATCGGCGAGTCGGCGGCCATGTCCGTGGTCAACTTCGGCATGGTGATCGTGCTGACCGTGATCTTCCTCAAGGTCTCCCGCTGGAACAAGGAGGTCACGTGATGGCTGTCAGGGCCATGCCGGCCCGCACCAGGCCCCGCCCCGACCTCCGGCCCGACCGCGGAGCGCCGCGTCGCCTGCCGAAGCTCAAGACCGTGATCGTCGCGGCCGCCGCGTACGTCATCTCGTTCCTGTTCCTGTTCCCGTACGTCGTCATGCTGCTCACCTCGCTGCGCTCCCAGAACTCGCTGCGCGAGGTGTCGTTCTGGCCCGAGGAGTGGGTGTGGTCCAACCTCGCCAACTTCTGGACCAGCGGCCTGGCCGGCAACCTGTGGGTGACGCTGAAGGTGGCCGCGGGCTCGACGGTGCTGGTGCTGCTGGTGGCGCTGCCGGCCGCCTACTACTCGGCCCGGCACAGGTTCAGGGGGCGTACGGCGTTCCTGATCCTCGTGCTGATCACCCAGATGTTCCAGCCCACCGCCATGCTGGTCGGCATATACCGCGAGTTCTACCAGTTCGGGCTGGTCGACTCGACCTGGTCGCTGATCCTCGTCAACGGCGGGTTCAATCTGGCGTTCGCGGTGTGGATCCTGAACGCGTACTTCGCCTCGATCCCGCGCGAGCTGGAGGAGGCGGCGTTCATCGACGGCAACGGGCGGTTCGGCGCGTTGTTCAGGATCACCCTGCCGCTGGCCCTGCCGGGCGTGATCACGGCGCTGATCTTCACGTTCATCGCCGCGTGGAACGAGTTCGTGGTCGCGCTGACCCTGACGACGACCCCGGAGAACCAGCCGCTGACCGTGGCGCTCAACTCGTTCATCGGCCAATATCAGGTCGACTGGCAGAACCTGTTCGCCGGCTCCGTGATCGCCACCATCCCCGTGATCGTCCTCTTCGCGCTGATCGAACGGAAGGTGGTCGGCGGGCTGACCGCCGGGTCCATCAAGTGACGCGTGTCCCGACCGTGGTCCGCGGCCGGGCTCGCCGTCACTGCTTGGGCTTGGGCACCCGCGCGACGCAGAACACCGTCTGGCCGAACGGCGGGCGCACGAACCGCTCGATGAAGCGGGTCAGCGGGACCACCGTGCGGTCGTAGACCTTGACCAGGCGCGGGTCGGGATAGCCGACGCCGCCCCGGCGCACGGCCGCCCACCAGGCGATGCCGCCCAGGAAGTTGATCGGCTTGAGCACCTCGACGTCGAGGCCGGCCTTGGCGACCGCGGTGCCCAGCGTCTTGGGCGTGTAGCGCTGTACGTGACCCACCTTGCGGTCGAAGTCACCATAAAGCTGCATGTAGCCCGGCACCCAGATGATGATCCGCCCGCCCGGCAACGTGACACGGGCCAGCGAACGCAGCGCCTCGGCGTCGTCCTCGATGTGCTCCAGGACGTTCATCATGACGACGGTGTCGACCTTGTTCTCGAGCGGGATGTCGGTGGGCAGCCCGAACCGCAGAACATCGATCTCGTCACGGCCCGCGAACCGCTTCTCCAACTGCTCGACGCAGTAGGGGTCGAAGTCGCTCACGACGAGCCGGTCGAGCCGCGGCAGGAACTGCTCGGCGAAATGACCCAGCCCCGAGCCGATCTCCAGCATCGAACGCCCGACATGCGGGGCGACCATGTCGAACTCGTACTGCCGATAGTTCTTGGCCTCGTCCCCACCCAGGTGGTTCTCCAGGGCCTCGTCACCGGCCGCCGGTTGTACTACACGGTCATACCCAGAAGACATAATCCCGTTCCTTCTAGGGGCTGATGGATTGCCCGAGTCTAGTGCCCCGATCAGCGGCCACGGTCACCTGAACGGCGAAACACCTTTCCGCGCGCCGCCCATAGGCGATGGAATCTGACCCTGCCATGGACGACGACGAGGCGATCGCGCGCGCTCACCGGTGACCTCGCCGCTTACGAAGCGCTGGTCACGCCCTACAGTGCGCTCGCCCACCGTACCGCCGTCATGCTGGGCGCGGGCGACCAGCAGGGAACCCTCAACTACCGGCTGGAGGGCGCGGGCGACGTGGACGAGGCGGTCGCCGTCGCCACGTCACTCGGCGGGTGAGGGAGCGGGCGGGCTCGCCAGCCAGTCGTCCACGCCCTGCAGCAGTTCCTTGCGCACCGTCTCGGGAGCCGTCGACGACCGTACGGACTGCCGCGCCAGCTCGGCCACCTCGGCGTCGCTGAAGCCGTGCACCTCCCTGGCCAGCTCGTACTGTCGCAACAGCCGCGTGCCGAACAGCAGCGGGTCGTCGGCGCCGAGCGCGATGGGCACCCCCGCGTCGAACAACCGCCGCAACGGCACGTCCGCGTCCCGCTCGGCCACGCCGAGCCCCACGTTGGACGAAGGGCAGATCTCACAGCAGATCTGCCGGTCGGCCAGCCGCTGCATCAGCCACTGGTCCTCGGCCGCCCGCACCCCGTGGCCGACGCGGTCGGCTCCCAGGTCGTCGACGCACTGCGCCACGCTGCGCGGCCCCATCAGCTCGCCTCCGTGCGGCACGGCCAGCAGCCCGCCGCGTTTGGCGATCCTGAACGCCCGCTCGAAGTCGCGCGCCGCCCCCCGCCGTTCGTCGTTGGACAGCCCGAACCCGACGACCTTGCCGGCGTACTGGGTGGCGAGCCTGGCCAGGGTGTTCGCATCGAGCGGATGCCGGATCCTGTTGGCCGCCACGATCACGGCGAGCCCGATGCCGGCGCGCTCGGCCGCCCGACCCGCCGCGTCGAGCATCAGCTCCAGCGTGGCCGTCAGCCCGCCGAACCGGGTGGCGTACCCCGACGGGTCGACCTGGATCTCCAGCCATCGAGACCCGGCCGCCACCTCGTCCTCGGCCGTCTCGGCGAGCAGCCGGTAGACGTGCTCCGGGCGGGTGAGCACGGACCGCGCGATGTCGTACAGCCGCTGGAACCTGAACCATCCGCGCTCGTCGGTGGCGCGCAACTTCGGCGGCCAGTCCTGCTCCAGCGCGTCGGGCAGGTGCAGGCCCTGGTCCCTGGCCAGCTCGATCAGCGTCGAGTGGCGCATCGAGCCGGTGAAGTGCAGGTGGAGGTGCGCCTTGGGAAGCGCGTGCAGGGGCCTTGGCATCCGCATATTTTGCCACCGGGGCCGAAAAGATCGCGGCAGGAGTCTGTGGGAACACGCGGTACGCGGGAGACGGCACGGGGGATCATCGAGAAATGATCCCCGAGGTGCGGCCCGGTGGGCAGGGATGGCGCGCGGCGCTGGCGGCGTTCGCGTTCGCGGCGACGGCCCTCATCATTTACGGCCTTTTCACCTCAGGGTACGGACGGCCTCCGCGCGCCGACATGGAGACCCCTCAGCCCGCCCCCGTGCCCTCTCCGGCGGACGGCCGCACGCCCGCGACCCCGCCAGGCACTCCCGCGTCCGCGACCCCGCCAGGCACTCCCGCGGACCCCACGCCCGCGGCGGACCAGGTGGGCGGGGCCGGGGCGGCCGTACCCGTCAGGCGGGCCGCGGCGCCCGCACTCGCGGTGGTCTCCGACGACTTCTGGCTCACCTACCTGCCCACGGGACTCGCGCGCGGCGGAGGGGGCACGATCGGGCCCCACCCGGGCGTCGAGGGCCGCTGGGCCAGGTGGTCCGCGGCGCACGACCACGTCGAGGTCCGGGTCGAGCACGGCGCCGTGGCGACCGGCTGGGCGCGCTACCGCGAGCGGTTCGCGGTGCGCGACGCCAGGCCCATCACCGTGCGCGGCAGGCCCGCCGTGGTGGGCGAGCATCCGGGCGGCGGACGGGTGCTCGTGTGGCTGGAACGGGCGGGCACCGGCGTGTGGATCAAGGTCAGCGACTCCCTCGCCGGCGAACTGCTCACTATTGCGACCTCGGCCAGAGCTCCTGTAGGAGACTGAAAGTCCTTACCCGGCATATTCATTCGCGTCATGGGGGTCGTCGATGCGGCGTACGGCAGCCGTGCTCCTCGTGTGCGGGCTCGTGCCGGGGCTGGCCGCCTGCGACGACCTCGTCGCCCAGGCGCGGCCGGCGGACACCCCCATCGACGCGGGCAGCCGGCCGGTCCGCTCGGCATCGCCGCCCCCGGAACCGGGCACCCAGCGCCCCACCATCGCGTTGACCTGCGGCTCTGTCGATGTGCACGTGTCCGCCTCGCCTGCCGGTCTGGCGCGGGCGGGCTCGTTCACCCGCCTCGAATCGCTCAAACGGCGGCTCAAGGTCAAGGGCCTGGCCTGGCAGGACAACGACGAGCGCCTCTATGTCGGCGTGGTGTGCGGCGTGCACACCGCCGAGCAGTTCGTGACACTGGTGGCCAGGTCGACGCTGAGCGCGTACTGGGGCAGACCGGCGCTCCACTGGACCACGCGCAACGGCCTGCGCAACTTCATGTGGCTGGAGCGGCCGGGCACCGCCGTCTACATCGGCGCGACGCCCGGCCTAGCCGCCGAGATCAGGCCGCTCGCCGCCGAGATCGCGCAGCAGGTCGACCAGTGAACGACCTCAGCGGGCCTCGGCCAGCAGCTTGCCCACCCGGCTGACGCCCTCGACGAGGTCGTCGTCGCCCAGCGCGTAGGAAAGGCGGAAATATCCCGGGGTGCCGAACGCCTCGCCGGGCACCACCGCGACCTCGGCCTCCTCCAGGATCAGCTCGGCCAGCTCGCCGGACGACGCGGGCCTGCGGCCGCGCACCTCCTTGCCGAGCAACTCCTTGACAGAGGGGTATGCGTAGAACGCCCCCTTTGGCTCCGGGCACAACACGCCCGGGATCTCGTTGAGCATACGGACCATCGTCTGGCGCCGCCGGTCGAAGGCCGCCCGCATCTCCGCCACCGCGGACAGATCCCCCGAAACCGCGGCCAGCGCGGCCATCTGGGCGACGTTGGAGACGTTGGAGGTGGCGTGCGACTGCAGGTTGGTCGCCGCCTTGACCACGTCGGGCGGGCCGATCAGCCAGCCCACGCGCCAGCCCGTCATCGCGTACGTCTTGGCCACGCCGTTGAGGATCACGACCCGATCGCCCAGCTCGGGGACGACCGTGGCGATGCTGGTGAACGCGGCGCCGCCGTACACGAGGTGCTCGTAGATCTCGTCGGTGACCACCCACAGCCCGTGCTCGGCGGCCCAGCGGCCGATCGCCACCGTCTCCTCGCGCGAGTGCACGGCGCCCGTCGGGTTGGACGGCGAGACGAACAGCAGCGCCTTCGTCCGCTCGGTGCGCGCCGCCTCCAACTGCTCGACGCTCACCAGGTAGCCGGTGGACTCGTCGGTCACCACGCTGACCTGCCTGCCCCCTGCCAGCTTGATCGCCTCGGGGTAGGTCGTCCAGTAGGGAGCCACGACGATGACCTCGTCGCCGGGGTCGAGCAGGGTCGCGAACGCCTCGTAGACGGCCTGCTTGCCGCCGTTGGTGACCAGCACCTGCGACGCCTCGGCCTCATAGCCCGAGTCGCGCCGCGTCTTGGCGGCGATGGCCTGCTTGAGCTCGGGCAGGCCGCCGGCCGGGGTGTACTTGTGGAAGCGCGGGTCGCGGGCCGCCTCGACCGCCGCCTCGACGATGTAGCCGGGTGTCGGGAAGTCGGGCTCGCCCGCCCCGAATCCGATGACGGGACGTCCGGCCGCCTTCATGGCCTTGGCCTTGGCGTCGACGGCCAGCGTGGCCGACTCGGAGATCGCGGAAATTCTCGCTGAGATGCGGGATCGGGTGGACATGCGTCCATGCTCCCACGGGGCACTTCGCGGGCCACACGCCCGCCTGACCTGGGCCAGCAGGATTTGGTTCGACGTGGCAGGCATTCCCCCGTATGCTTTCGCGTGGTCCTTCCGCCGCATGTCGGCGAGCGGTTCGGTCCAGGCAGTGAGTCGATCAGGGTAGTCTGGTCGATGACATAGGGCACTGGCGCAATTGGTAGCGCACCGGTCTCCAAAACCGGCGGTTGGGGGTTCGAGTCCCTCGTGCCCTGCGAGTGCGGTCCGCGCAATAATGGGCGTGTAAGCGCGCCGCAAGACTGCGTTGGATACGACTGATTCGGGTGAGGACTGTGGCGATCGACACGCGCGGCGAGACCGCAGGCAAGCCGGGTGGCGAGAAGAAGACACGCACTTCACCTGCCCTTTTCTACCGGCAGGTCGTCAACGAGCTCCGCAAGGTCATCTGGCCGACACGCAAGGACCTCGTCACCTATACGACGGTCGTTCTGATATTCGTTCTGATCATGGTTGCGATCGTTTACGGGCTCGACAGCGGCCTGGGATGGTTGGTTCTGCGGGTCTTCGGCGGAGCCTGATCGAGACCCCGGCCGGTGTCGTCTGACGGAGTCGCCATTCGATACGAGAGCAAACGACAAGACGAAAGAGGAAGAGTCACCGTGTCCGAGTCTTCAGTTCCGGCCGAGGAGCCCCGCGGCGAGTGGGGCGACGAGCTGGAAGAAGCCGCCGAGGAGACCGCCCAGCCGGCCGTCTCCGAGGCCGAGGTCGCGGAGAGCGACGAGGCGGCCGATGTCGAGGCTTCCGCCGTCGACGACGGTGCTGTTCTTCCTGACATCGATCCGGTCGAGGAGTTCAAGAGCTCCCTGCGCGGCCTGCCCGGCGAGTGGTACGTCATCCACTCCTACGCGGGCTACGAGAACCGGGTGAAGTCCAACATCGAGAGCCGCAACGTCTCGCTCAACATGGAGGACTACATCTACCAGGTCGAGGTGCCGACGCACACCGTCCAGGAGTTCAAGAGCGGCAAGAAGGTCCCGGTCAAGGAGCGCGTGCTGCCCGGCTATGTGCTGGTGCGCATGGAGCTGACCGACGAGTCGTGGGCCGCCGTCCGCAACACCCCTGGTGTGACCGGTTTCGTGGGCCTGTCCAACAAGCCGAGCCCGCTCAGCCTCGACGAGGTCGCCAAGCTGCTCGCGCCGGAGCCGACCGAGGAGAGCAAGAAGGCCGCGGCCAAGACGACCACGGGTCCGACCGTCGAGTTCGAGATCGGTGAGTCGGTCACGGTCATGGACGGCCCCTTCGCCACGCTGCCCGCCTCGGTGAGCGAGATCAGCCCCGAGTCGCAGAAGCTCAAGGTGCTCGTCTCGATCTTCGGCCGCGAGACTCCCGTCGAGCTCTCGTTCAACCAGGTCTCGAAGATCTAGGACGATCACCTACACTTAGACGTTCGGCTGGCCGCCCTGTCGCGAGGGGTGGCCTTCCGACATGTCAGGGCTGCATCCGCAGTCCGGCAAGCATCGCAATCAGGACCCGGAGAAGGACTCATGCCTCCGAAGAAGAAAATCGCCGCACTGGTCAAGGTGCAGTTGCCGGCCGGTCAGGCGACCCCGGCGCCGCCCGTGGGCACCGCCCTCGGTCCCCACGGTGTCAACATCATGGACTTCGTGAAGCAGTACAACGCTGCCACGGAAGCCCAGCGGGGCAACATCATCCCCGTCGAGATCACCATTTTCGAAGATCGCAGCTTCTCCTTCATCACGAAGACGCCGCCGGCGCCCGAGCTGATCAAGAAGGCTCTCGGTCTCGACAAGGGCAGCGCGGTCCCGCACCGCGACAAGGTCGGCAAGCTGAGCCGCGAGCAGCTGCGCAGCATCGCCGAGACCAAGATGCCCGACCTCAACGCCAACGACGTCGAGGCGGCCGAGAAGATCATCGCCGGCACCGCCCGGTCGATGGGCATCACGATCGCCGACTGACACCTTTTCCCGTTCGTGGGAGGGCCCTCACCGGGCCCGCGGACCACTCAGGAGTCACAAAATGAAGCGCAGCAAGGCGCACAAGGACGCGGCCGCCAAGGTCGACAGCGACAAGCTCTACACGCCCGCCGACGCCGCGAAGCTGGCCAAAGAGACGTCGACCACCAAGTTCGACGCCACCGTCGAGGTCGCGCTGCGGCTGGGCGTCGACCCTCGCAAGGCCGACCAGATCGTGCGCGGCACGGTCAACCTCCCGCACGGCACCGGCAAGACCGCCCGGGTCCTGGTCTTCGCGACCGGTGACCGTGCCGAGGCAGCCCGCGAGGCGGGCGCCGACATCGTCGGCGCCGACGAGCTGATCGACGAGATCTCCAAGGGCAACCGGCTCAACGAGTTCGACGCCGTCGTGGCCACGCCCGACCTCATGGGCAAGGTCGGCCGCCTGGGCCGCGTGCTCGGCCCGCGTGGTCTCATGCCCAACCCCAAGACCGGCACCGTGACGCCCGACGTCGCCAAGGCCGTGACGGAGATCAAGGGCGGCAAGATCGAGTTCCGCACCGACCGGCAGGCCAACCTGCACTTCATCATCGGCAAGACGTCGTTCAACGATCGCCAGCTCGTGGAGAACTACGCCGCCGCCCTTGACGAGGTGCTGCGTCTCAAGCCGTCGGCGGCCAAGGGCCGCTACCTGAAGAAGGTCACCTTCTCCACGACGATGGGCCCAGGCGTCCCCGTCGACCCCAATGTCACCCGCGGTCTCACGGCCGACCTGGAGGCCTGACCTCCCGCCCGCCACCGAAGAGCCCCGCCCTGACCCAGGGCGGGGCTCTTCCGTTTCACCGGAAAGCCGCCTCGCCCGCTGCGGCGTGCTGCCTCTCCGCGTCACGTGGCGCTCCGTGCGCGCGCCGTGGACGATGTGACGGCCCAGGGAGCTCCGTGGCCGCCCTCCGGCGTGACGGCCCGCTGGGACGCCGACACCCGAGACACGGGCTGGGGAGGGACCCGCAAGGCGCAGCCGTGACACCGCTCCGGGGCGGGGGCGCGCGGTGGAGGGCCGAGGCGTGGAGGGCCGGGTGGCGGGGCACCAAATGTGAAGGAGATGTGTGGACAGTGTGGGGGATAACCCTGGGTTTCCCCTTATTTGTCAGGGGAAGGCGCCACGGCGGCGGAACTTAAACGTAAGGTCAAAACATGCTGAAGCGCATAAGTCTCTCCGCGGCCGGCGCCGCGCTCGTCGTGGCGGCGGTCGCCGGTTGTGGATCGAACGCCCAGCCCATCCAGGTCAACCTGGCCGCCTCGGAGGTCCTCTCGCAGGCCGCGCAGAAGACCGCGGAGGTGAGCAGCTACACGGTGGACGCCGTCGTCACCATGACGCATCCCCAGGAGGGGTCCGGCAAGGTGCAGGGGCGCATGCTCTACCAGAGCAAGCCGCAGCTGGCCGTCGACCTCACCCTCGACAGCGCCGACATGGGCAGCCAGAGCCTGCCGGGCGGCGCGCGTGCCGTGCTCCAGGGTGACACCGTCTACATCAAGGTCGAGGCGCTCAACAACCTGGTGGGCGCCACCAAGCCGTGGATCAAGGTCCCGCTCGGCGAGATGGGTGACTCCAACCAGGTCAACCAGGTTCTCACCCAGATCCAGCAGTTCGATCTGGGCAACATGACCAAGCTCGTCACGGCTTCGCAGGACGTGCAGTCGGTCGGCAACGAGAGCGTCAACGGCGAGGACACCACCCACTACAGCGGCACGTTCCCGGTCGACGTGGCCGTTCAGCAGCTGCCCGCCGACAAGCAGGAGCAGGCCAAGGAGGGCCTGGCGGAGCTGAAGGACGTCAAGTTCGACATCTGGGTGGCCGCGGACGGCCTGCCCCGCAAGCTGGCGCTGAACGGCTCGAAGGAGGGCGGCACGCTCGACGCCACCCTGTTCTTCAAGGGCTTCAACGAGCCGGTCGCCATCGAGGCCCCGCCCGCCGACCAGGTGGGAGAGCTGCCCAAGGGCAAGACCAACTGAGAACGATTTGGAAACTCGGCGGCCAGCGCGTAGTCTGGTCGGTGCCGAAGACCGCCGGTCGTCGCCAGGTGCCTCAAAACCTGGCGACCGAAGGATCCACATCATGTGGACGGCCCGCGCAGGTGTGATGCGAGTTTCCCACATGGTGTGATCCGTGTGCGTGAGCCCCGTGCGCCCTGCGCTCGGGGCTGTTCTCATGTCGGGGCGCCTTCGCCGGTGGCACATCTGGAAGGAGGCCCATGGCGAGGGCGGATAAGGCGACAGCGGTTGCCGAGCTCAAGAACGAGTTCGAGGGCAGCGCTGCCGCCGTTCTGACCGAGTACCGCGGTCTCACCGTCGCCCAGCTCAAGGAGCTGCGCACCTCTCTCGGTGAGAATGCGAAGTTCGCCGTGGCGAAGAACACCCTGACCAAGCTCGCGGCCGGCGAGGCCGGTCTCGCGGGCCTCGACAGCCTGCTCACCGGCCCGACCGCGATCGCGTTCGTCAACGGCGACGTTGTCGAGGCGGCCAAGGGTCTGCGTGACTTCGCCAAGGCCAATCCCCATCTGGTGATCAAGGGCGGCGTCCTCGACGGCAGGACGCTTGACGCCACCGAGATCACCAAGCTCGCCGACCTCGAGTCCCGCGAGGTCCTCCTCGCGAAGCTGGCCGGTGCCATGAAGGCGAAGCAGAGCGCTGCTGCCGCGATGTTCGCCGCGCTGCCGACCAACATGGCCCAGCTGGCCGACGCCCTGCGCGCGAAGCGCGAAGAGGCGGGCGAGTAACACGGGGGTTGCCGCAACTCCGCGGTCCCGTTCCTAGTTCTCAGCACGTCCTAACGTAAGGAAACCATCATGGCGAAGCTCAGCACCGACGAGCTGCTCGACGCGTTCAAGGAGATGACCCTCCTCGAGCTGTCCGAGTTCGTGAAGCAGTTCGAAGAGGTCTTCGACGTCAAGGCCGCCGCGCCCGTCGCGGTCGCCGCCGCCCCCGCCGCCGGTGGCGCCGGCGCCGAGGCCCCCGCTGCCGAGGAGCAGGACGAGTTCGACGTCGTCCTCGAGGCCGCCGGTGACAAGAAGATCCAGGTCATCAAGGAGATCCGCGCCCTGACGTCCCTGGGTCTCAAGGAGGCCAAGGACCTGGTCGACGGCGCTCCCAAGCCCGTTTTCGAGGCCAAGGTCAACAAGGAGCAGGCGGAGAAGGCCAAGGCTGCCCTCGAGGGCGCCGGCGCCACCGTCACCGTGAAGTAACTTCCCCCTTCACGCGCGCTCTTCGGGAAGAGGCGGCTGCACCCTGGTGCCGGGTGCGTCCGCCTCTTTTCGCGTTTCCCGGCTGGCCGCGGACTCGACCCGCGCGATGGCTCGGGTGTCCATGTAGTCCCTGGTGTGGACGATCTCGCCGTCCCTGATCCGGAGCACCAGCAGGCCGGGCACCGTGACCAGCTCCTCACCGGCCTCGACGAGGGTGTCCTGCTCGACCACCACGACCTCCGGGTCGTCGGTACGCAGCAGAGCCCGCCGCCGCACCTCCCGCACCGCGAAGGGCATCCGGCCCCACATGCCGCGGTAGCCCGTACGGACCTCCTCCCGTCCCCTGAACGGCGGCAACCCGCCGAACGGGAACTCGTGCAGCCCGCGTTCCGCGTAGAGGCCGGCCAGCTCGTCAGGGGACTTGTGCGACATCGCCGCGTGGTAGCCCGTGACGATCGCTTCGATGGACATGCTCGCTCCCTTTGCTCAACGTACGTTGACTCAACAATCGTAGAACGGAAAAGGGCGCAAATGTCAACGCGTGTAGAGTCGGGTCGATGGGCGAGAAGATGCTTCCCCGGGCCGAGCGGCGGCGCAGGACCGAAGGGCGGATCCTCGACGCGGCCAGGAAGTTGTTCGCCGAGGTCGGCTACGAGCGCGCCACGATCAGGGCCATCGCCAGGTCGGCCGAGGTCGACCCCGCCCTCGTGATGCAGTACTTCGGCAGCAAGCAGGAGCTCTTCCAGCAGGCCGTGCGCGTGGTGGACGCCGACGCGGCCACCGGCGGGGACGACCTGGTCGAGCGGCTGCTCGCCACCCTCGGCGTGAAGCTGGGCGAGATGCCGCGGAGCTCGCTGGCCATGATGCGGTCGATGCTCACGCACCCTGAGGCCGCCGCGTCGGCGCGGCGAACGCTGGGGGCGCAGATCGACCGGCTCGCGGAGTCCATCCCCGGCGAGGACGCGCGCCTGCGCGCGGCGCTGGCCATGACGGTGATGGTCGGCGTGACCGTGAGCCACAGGCTGCTCGAACTCGACGAACTGCGCGAGGCGCCGCCGGAGGAGATCGCCCGGCTGCTCCGTCCCGGCCTGCGGGCGCTTACTGGACCCGACGTCTCATAACCGGCCCGTAACAAGTTGCCGGATCGGGGCTCGCTCCGGCGGATCGCCGTTACGGTAAGGCCACATCCTCCGGAATGCCGAGGTGGCCAGTGGGCGTCGAAGTCGTGGTCGACGGGTTGACCAAGTCGTTCGGTCAGCAGGTGATCTGGGAGGACGTCTCGCTCACCCTCCCGCCCGGCGAGATCTCCGTGCTGCTCGGGCCCTCGGGCACCGGCAAGTCGGTCTTCCTCAAGTCGCTCGTCGGCCTGCTCAGGCCCGACCGCGGTCACATCTGGATCGACGGCTACGACCTCGCCCACTGCGACGAGGGCAGACTGTACGAACTGCGCAGGCTCTTCGGCGTGCTCTTCCAGGACGGCGCCCTGTTCGGCTCCCTCAGCCTCTACGACAACATCGCCTTCCCGTTGCGCGAGCACACCAAGAAGTCCGAGAGCCAGATCCGCGCGATCGTCATGGAGAAGATGGAGCTCGTCGGGCTGCTCGGCGCCGAGCCGAAGCTGCCGGGCGAGATCTCCGGCGGCATGCGCAAGCGGGCGGGGCTGGCCAGGGCGCTGGTGCTCGACCCTGAGATCGTCCTGTTCGACGAGCCCGACTCCGGCCTCGACCCCGTGCGCACCGCGTACCTCAATCAGCTCATCGTCGACCTCAACGCCGAGATCGAGGCGACGTTCCTGATCGTGACCCACGACATCAACACCGCCCGTACGGTCCCCGACAACATCGGGCTGCTCTTCAGGCGCGAGCTGGTGATGTTCGGCCCGCGCGAGATGCTGTTGTCGAGCGACGAGCCGGTGGTGCGCCAGTTTCTCAACGCCAGGAAGCACGGGCCGATCGGCATGTCCGAGGAGAAGGACATCTCGGAGCTGGAGGCCGAGGCGCAGCTGGGGCACGACCCCGGCGCGCTGCCGTCGATCCCGCCGCAGCTCATGCCGAGCGACAACTCGATCCGCCGCAGCCAGCGGCCGCCCGGCACGTGGCTGGCGGCCAACGGCGTGATCCCGCCGCCGGGTTCGTTCGTGGACGAGCGTGGCCGCAACTGGCTGGAGGAGTATCCACGCCTGGTCAACGCCCATCTCCACGGCACGCGATAGCGGGCGGGCTTCGGGGAGGCGGTGCGCGTTGCCGGCGCCTCAGCGGGGCCCTCAGGCCCGTACAGGGGCATGTGTGGGTTTCCGGTTGATTCGAGCTGGGTGGGCGTTATGCCGCCTCGGTTGGTTCAGGGGCTCCACGCGCGAGTGCCGGGTTATGATCCGGCGGACCGGTCCGGGGAAGGGGTGAGCGCGTCGTGGAAGGGCTCGCGGCACGGCCCGCTCGCATCCTCATCGCGGCACTCGGCGGGGTGCTGGCGGCGCTCGTGGGCACGGGCGTGTGGATCGCCGTGCAGACGCGCGACGAGCAGGCCAGGGCGGCCGACAGGCAGGCCGTGCTGCAGGCGGCCGGCACCCACGCGCTCAGCCTGATCTCGCTCGACCACGGCAGCGTCGACGACGGCATGAAGCGCATCCTCGACAGCTCCACCGGGGCGGCCAGGGCCGGATACGAGGCCGACGCCGGCAGGCTCCGGTCGACCACCGTCGCCAACAAGGTCGTCCAGCACGGCGTCCTGCGCGCGACCGGGCTGGTGTCGCTGACGGAGACCGGCGCCAAGGTCCTCGTCGTGGCCGACGTGGAGATTCGCTGGGAGGGCTCGGACAACCCGCCGCAGGAGCGCTACTACCGGTGGTCGATGGACCTGACCAGAACCGCTGGCTCCTGGCTGGTGTCGAAGGCGGTGCAGGTGACGTGAGGCTCTTCGCGATCGTGCTGCTCGGCCTCCTCGTGGCCGTGGCGGGGGTGGCGGTCCCGCTGATGTGGTTCGACCTGCGCGAGTTGCGCGCCGCCGAGGAGGCCGCCGCGCAGGCGCTCACCGCCGCCAGGCGGGCGGCGCCCGATCTGCTCTCGTACGACTACCGCACGGTGGACAAGGACCTGGCACGCGCGAAGGCGCACACCACGGGGGAGCTGACCTCCTACTACGGGCAGCTGAGCACGAGCCTGGCGTCCAGGGCGAAGGCTCAGAAGATCGTCCAGACCGTGTCCGTGGCGGGGGTCGGGGTCGAGCGGGCGGAAGCCGACCGCGTGGAGGTTCTGCTGATCGTGAACATGGGTACGGTCAAGGAGACCTCCGGCGAGGACGGGCTCCAGCAAGGTTTCACTCAGAACCGGGCAAGGTTGGTGATGGTTCGGCAAGAGTCGCGATGGCTGGTGGCCGATCTGTCGACCCTGCTCGGCACTGCCTGACCCTCCGGCGCGCCGCTTCCTTCAATTGTTATCAAAAAACGGGTTTAGTGCAGTCAAGGCCACGGGTACCTCAGTCACAGCTACACCGGTTGCCGGCATGGGTTCGGCCCTCGGTGTGACAGAGCGTTAACCGCCCCCGTTCGCGGGTATCGTCTTGGGCCTGGCGGTAGGCGATCGGTCACACAGGGGAGAAAACCCAGCGTCCGGGCCCCCAGTCGGCTAAAAGTCGCGCTTGTGGGCTTGACGTATCCGCCTGAACGGGCGATGCTGCGACCAACGTGGAGCATGCAGCGAGAGCGAAGTGGACAGGCGTGTGCCGTTCGGCTACACTGCCCCTTTGCGCTGCCCTTTGACGACCCGTGATGCTTGCTCACGTTGCGAGGTTGTCTGGCGTGCGTGTAGTCAGTCCGCCGCGAGCCCTCGGAAGGACATCTGTTGGCAGCCTCGCGCAACGCCTCCGCCGTACCCGCTGGTCCCCGTCGCGTGTCATTTTCGCGCATCCAGGAGCCTCTCGAAGTTCCTGACCTTCTCGCCCTGCAGACCGAGTCGTTCGATTGGCTGCTCGGCAACGAGAAGTGGAAGGCCCGGGTAGAGGCGGCTCGCCAGGCCGGGCGCAGGGACGTCCCGACCCAGTCGGGTCTCGAAGAGATCTTCGAAGAGATC
>NZ_SMJZ01000098.1 GCF_004348345.1 Nonomuraea longispora | reverse complement strand
GGCGGCCGTTCCCGATGCCGCCCGCCGCCAGGACGGGCACGTCCACGGCGTCCACCACCTGCGGGATCAGCACCATCGTGGAGATCTCACCGGTGTGCCCGCCGGCCTCCGTCCCCTGGGCGACGACGACGTCCACGCCGACGTCCACCTGCTTGAGCGCGTGGCGGGGCGTCGAGGCGAGCGCGGCGACCTTGACGCCCCGCGCGTGGGCGAGGTCCACCACGTCGGCGGGCGGCGGGCCGAGCGCGTTGGCCAGCAGCGCGATCGGGTGCCGCAGGGCCACCTCGACCTGCGGCCTGGCCGTGGCGTCCGTCCAGCCGAGCAGCACGCGCCCCGGGTCGGCGTCCGAGGACAGCGGCGGCACGCCGTGCCTGGACAGCAGACCCTCCACGAACGCGCGGTGCCCGTCGGGGATCATCGACTGGAGGCGGCCGACCAGTTCCTCGGGGGCGAAGTCCGCGCCCTCGTACGACGCCGGCATGACGACGTCCACACCGTACGGCCTGCCGTCCACGTGGTCGTCGATCCACTTGAGCTCCATCTCGAGCTCTTCCGGCGTGAAGTAGAGCGCCCCCAGCACCCCCATGCCGCCCGCGCGGCTGACGGCGGCCACCACGTCCCTGCAGTGGCTGAAGGCAAAGATGGGGAGGTCGATTCCGAACATGTCCGTGACCCGTGTCCGCATGAGCCGACGATAAGCCGGAGGTTCCACAAACTGCAACGCGTTCTACTCTAGAATCTTCGCTCTGTCCCGCACCGGGACAGCCGGCCATTGACGCGCGGCGGAGACCGTCGTACAAGTGTGGCAACGACGTCCACGGATTCCTCCCACCCGTCCGAGGCGCGCGGTGCCACCCGGCGCCGCCCGTTCCCCGTGCGCACCCGCTTCCGCTGGACGAGAGGAACACACCGTGGCCACGACCCCCTTCGCAGGCGCGCTGGCTCCGGTGACCGAGGAGGTCACCGCCTACGGCCTTGATGTCACCGGCCGCATCCCGGCCGAGCTCAACGGCCGCTATCTCCGCAACGGCCCCAATCCGCTCAGCCTCGGCGACCTGAGCGCCACCCGCCTGTTCGTGGGCGAGGGCATGATCCATGGCGTGCGGCTGCGCGACGGCCGCGCCGAGTGGTACCGCAACCGCTGGGTGCGCAACGCCGAGGTCGCCCGCCGGCTCGGCGAGCAGCCCAGGCCCGGGCCCGTCCACGCCGGCATGGACTTCGCGGCCAACACCCACGTCATCGGGCTGGCCGGACGCACGTTCGCCACCGTCGAGGCGGGCGCGCTGCCGTACGAGCTGAGCTACGAGCTCGACACCATCGGACCGTGCGACTTCGACGGCGGCCTCCCCGGCGGCTTCGCCGCCCACACGCACGCCGACCCGGCCACCGGCGAACTGCACGCCGTGGCCTACTTCTACGGCTGGGAGCACCACCAGCACCTCGTGATCGATCTCCAGGGCACGGTGACGCAGGTGCGCCACGTCCCGATCGCCGACGCGCCCATGGTGCACGACTTCGCCCTCACCGAACGGTACGTCGTGATCTACGACCTGCCCGTGACGTTCAGCATGGCCCGCGCCGCGAGGGGCGCCCCGCTGCCGTACGCGTGGAACGACGCCCACGCCGCCCGGCTGGGCCTGCTCTCCCGGGCGACAGGCGAGGTGCGGTGGTTCGAGGTGGAGCCGTGCTGGGTGTTCCACACGCTCAACGCCTACGACGACGGTGACGAGGTGGTCGTCGACGTGGTCCGCTACCCGAAGCGGTTCGTGCGCGCGCAGCTGGACCGGGGCGGAGCGCCCACGCTCGACCGGTGGCGGATCGACGTCGGCTCGGGCAAGGTCTCCGAGACGCGGCTGGACGACCGGCCGCAGGAGTTCCCGCGCATGGACGAGCGCCGCACCGGCCGCCCCTACCGCTACGGCTACACCTCGGCCACCGCCGACCTGTACGACGCGATCTACCCCACCGACGCCGAGCCGGAGGACCTGCCCGACGAGGCGTTCGACAACCTGCTCATCAAGCACGACCTGCAGCGCGGCACGCAGGAGGCGCGGCAGGTCGGGCGGGGCGCGTACGTGGGCGAGCCACTGTTCGTCGCCTCAGGTGAGGCCGAGGACGACGGCTACGTGCTGTCCTTCGTCAACAATCCGGCCAGGGGAGCGGCCGACCTGGTGATCCTGTCCGGGCAGGACTTCACCGGCGAGCCCGTCGCCACGATCCACCTGCCGGCCCGGATCCCCTTGGGCTTCCACGGGAGCTGGATCGCCGACTGAGCAGCAGGCGAGCCCCGCCGTCAGGCGTTCCGCGGCCGCAAGCGGGACAAGAGGAGCGCGGCGACGATCGCCAGCAGCCCGAGCACCAGCAACACCACCGGGATGGTCACCTTGAGCAGCGTGATCTGGTTCTTGGCGGCGGTGGCCTTGCCCACCAGTTCCTCCACCGTCTCCGGGGTGAACGTGACGTCGGCGACCAGGGCCTTGCTCCGTTCGACGCCGTCCTGGGTCTTGAACGTCTCGTTGCGGCTGATGTCCTGCTTGACCACGCCGCCGGTCATGGGCTCCACGTAGTGGGTGTCGACGCTCTCGTACCATCGGTCGAGCTTGACCTCGCCCTCCTCGTCGAGGCCGACGAACGACCCGGGAAGGTTGACCGTGTCGATCCTGGTCGGCGGCACCTTCTGCTGGAACTTGTAGACGGGCAACCCGTTGACGGTGTCCTCGCCGACGAAGGTGGCCTCGAAGGCGCCCTTGGCCGTCTGGTTGTAGAACTTGTAGGCCTTCTTCTCCACTCCGATCGGGTAGAGGTAGATCTGCCCCTCCAGCTCCACCGGCTCCTCGTTGACCCTGGTCCCGCAGCAGGTGACGCCGACGCCGGTGCGCCGGTCGAACGCGCTGCGGCGCTCGGAGATGTCGATCTGCCTCTTGTGGGTGACGTCGTCCACCACGCTGAACTCGTCCCACACCACGCGTGAGTCGGTGGCCTGCGCCACGTCGCCACGGGTGGTGACGATCATCCTCAGGTCGGCGGTCACCACCTTGCCCTCGGCGACGGAGAAGTACTGGGCGTCCTTGGCCTCCAGCTCGCTCTCCTGGTACTGGTCGGCGGGCGACACGAGGACCTTGTCGGCCACCCAGAACCGGGTCAGGCCCGCCGACATGAGCAGGAACGAGGCCATGGCGACAAGGACGAGGACCGGTGTGCGTCCCATTCAGAGACCTCCTGACGGTCGGGTCTGAACAACAGTCGTCCCCGAACGGCGAACCACGGTTGAGACTCAGTCACATGATCGCTACCGGAAAGTAGCATCTGCCGCCATGACATCGCAGCCACTTCCCCGTAACAATCGGAACAGGTTCTACCGACTGTTGTCATAACGGAATGTTGCGGTGCGCGCCACGACCCGGCCGAGCCTCCGCGAGCGCACGCCGGACCGCACCCCGGGTCTTCGCCGGTTCGACGATCTCGTCCACCACGCCCAGTTCGAGCGCCCGGCCCAGTCCACCGGCCCGCTCGGCGTGCTCCGCCGCGAGCCTCGCCTCCAGCGAGGCTCGCTCGTGCTCGGGCGCCTCCGCCAGCCGGCGCCGCCCGAGCACGCGCACCGCCGCGGTCGCGCTCATCACCCCGATCTCCGCGCCGGGCCAGGCCAGCACCCGGGTCGCGCCGAGCGCCCGGGAGTTCATCGCGATGTACGCGCCCCCGTACGCCTTACGGGTGATCACGGTGACGCGCGGCACCGTGCACTCGGCGAAGGCGTGCACCAGCTTGGCCCCGCGCCGCACCACACCCTCGTGCTCCTGCCTGGCCCCGGGCAGATAGCCGGGCACGTCCACCAGCACGACCAGCGGCACGCCGAACGCGTCGCACATACGCACGAACCGCGCGGCCTTGTCGGCCGACAGGGCGTCCAGGCAGCCACCCAGGCGCACGGGATTGTTGGCCACCACGCCCACCGTCCGCCCGGCGAACCTGCCCAGCGTGGTGACGATGTTCGGCGCCCACCGGGGGTGCAGTTCCACGCCCGGCTCGTCCAGCAGGCGTACGACCAGCGGCCGGACATCGTACGCGCGCCGCGGTGAGACGGGCAGCATGCCCGACAGGTCCGCGTCCACGGCGTCCGTCCGGATCAGGCCCTGGCGTGCGAGCAGCGTGGCCAGGCGGCGCGCCTCCCGATAGGCGGCCTCCTCGGTGGCGGCCACCACGTGGGCCACGCCGCTGCGGGTGCCGTGCTGCTCGGGCCCGCCGAGCGCCTCCATGTCCAGCCGCTCCCCCGTGACGCTCTCCACCACGTCGGGGCCGGTGACGAACAACCTTCCCGAGGCAGCCATCACCACCACGTCGGTCAGCGCGGGACCGTACGCCGCCCCGCCGGCGGCGGGCCCGACCACCACGGACACCTGCGGCACGACTCCCGACGCGCGGGTCATCGCCGCGAAGACCTGACCCACCCCGTGCAGGGACCCGACACCCTCCGTCAGCCGGGCGCCGCCCGAGTGCCACACGCCGATGATCGGCAGCCGTTCGCGCAGCGCCAGGTCGTAGGCGCGGACGATCTGCTCGCACCCTTCACCGCCCAGCGCCCCGCCCTGCACCCTGGCGTCGCAGCAGAACGCCACGGCCGGGACGTCGCCGGCCCGCCCCCACGCCACCACGACGTCGCCCGAGCCTGATCCAAGCAGGCGCATCGAGCCGGGATTCAACAGCCCGGCCAGGCGACCCACCGGGTCGCGCGGGTCGGCCGGCGCGTCAGGGCTCCGGTCCTCAGGGCCGTCGGAGGTCGACACGTCCTCTACCTCGTTCGCAGGACCGAGCGCCGGAACAGGTGGAGCGAAACCGCCGTGACCGCGACCCCCATGGCCAGCAGCACGGCGACGGGCGTCATGGCACCGTCGAGACCCCGTTGCGGCAACGCCAGCAGCGCGTCCATGGCCCAGGCGTGCGGGAAGACGTGCCCGGCGTCCCGCAACAGCGGCGGCACGATGAGCAGCGGCCACATGCAGCCGCCGAGCATGCCGAGCACGATGCCGATCGGCGGCCCCAGCGCCGCAGCCTGCATCCCGGTCCCGGCCAGGCCGCCCACCAGCATGGCGACCCCCGTCGAGACCAGGCAGAAGGCCGCCACCACCAGCAGCACGCCGGCGGGCGGCCCCCACTCCACCCCGAACAGCAAGGCCGTCACCACCACCACGAGCAGCGCCTGGAGCAGGGCGATCACATAGCGGCTGAGCACCTCGCCGGCCAGCAGCACCCATGGCCGCACAGGCGCGGCCAGGCTCCGGCGGCTGATGCCCAGCCGCCGCGTCTCCACCAGCGCGCCCGCGACCGCCGCCGAGTTGATGAAGGTGAAGAGCACGAGGTTGGCCGGGGCGGTGTAGGCGAACCCGAGCCGCAACGTCTCGGCTCCCGGGACCACGCGCACGTCGGAGAAGATCGGGTCCGTCCGGGCCACCACGAGGTCCACCTGCGCGGGCGAGGCGCCGAGCCGCCCCGCCATCCGCTCCGCACCGGCCAGCGCACCGTACCGGCCGAGCACGGCGTGCACGTTGTTGCGTACGACCGCCGCCTCGCCGCTGCCGTCCACCAGGTAGAACGGCAGCCGCACGGCACCGTCGCCGACCCCTTCCGGCAGCACCAGGCCGGCCACCAGGGAGCCCTGCCCGATCTGGCGCCGCAGCTCGGCCACCCCGGCAACGCGGACCACGGTCAGCTCGGGATGCTCGGCGAAGCGAGCGACCAGCTCTCCCGAGCCCGCGCCCTCGACGACCAGGCCCAACCGCAGCCGCTGCCCGTCCCCGGCGTGCCCGCCCAGTGCCAGCCCGACGACGACGATGATGACGAACGGCAGGATCACCATGAAGAAGAGCCCGATGCGGTCACGCCCCTGCCGCCGCAGGTTGGCCGCGACCAGCGCGGACAGGACGTGCACGGCTGCCAGACGGCTCACGTGAGCCCCTTCCTGAAGCGCACGGCGACGACCGCCGCGAAACCGACCGCGATGACCGCCAGGGCCAGGAGCGGGCCTCCGAGGTCGCTGAGCCCTCCGCCCGTGGTGAGGATGGAGAACCCGCGCGTGGCCCACCCGTTCGGGGTCAGCAACGAGACCCACTGCATGTACTCCGGCATCCGGTACAGATTGATCAGATTTCCGCCGAGCACGGCGAAGGTGAAGGCGAGCACGAGCAGCGAGCCCTCCGCCTCGCCGCCGGTGCGCGGCCCGGAGACCAGCGCCATCGTGAGGCCGGTCGCCGCCAGCGCGAACACCGTGAACAGGAGCACCACGCCCAGCGGGTCACCCCAGTCGGCGCCGAAAAGCAGCACCGACGAACCCCAGGTGGCGAGCATGCCGAGCAGCGCGAACAGGAAGCCCACCAGCCCCTTGGCGGCCACCACCGCCAGCGCGGCGACGGGCGCCGCCCGCGTCCGCGCCAGCGTGCCGAGCCGCCGCTCGGCGAGGAGGCTGCGCGCGGCCACGGCCACCGCGAAGAAGCCGAAGAGCAGCGCCATGCCCGGCCCGTAGTAGGCCGCCGCGACGGCGGAACCACCGGGCATCACGTGCTCGTCCAGCGTCAGCCCTGGTTGTCGCGCATGATCGCGTTCGGCCTCCGACCTCGCCTCGTCCGCCGGGAGGCCGGTGGCCACGGCCACCCGGGCGGCCAGCGTGACGGCGTACACCTCGGCGGAGACCCGCTCCACCACACCCCTGGCCGCGATGCCGCCTCGCGCGCCCTCGGCCGGGGTGAGGATCGTCAGCGACTGCCCGCCCGACCGCTGCACGGTGGCCCCGAAGTCGCGCGGGAAGATCACCGCCGCTTCGACGTCGCCGTCCCTGAGCGCCTGCTCGGCCGCCTCCTCGGTGGGCAGCCTGCGCAGGTCGACCGAGGCCGCGACTTCGGGCGAGCCGGCGACCTCGTCGATGACGAAGGCGGACAACTCGCTGCCGTCCAGGTCCACCACGCCGAGCACGCCGCCGGCCACCGGGTCGGCGCGTCCCAGCGCGAAGCTGAACAGCGAGGCCAGCACCACCGGCGCCACCAGGACGACCAGCAGCGCCGTCCAGTCGCGCAGCCGCGCGACCAGCTCCCGGCCGCTCATGACGAGGATGATCCGCATCGCACAGTCCGATCAGTCGCGCAACGAGGTGCCGGTCAGGTGCAGGAAGACCTCTTCCAGGCTCGGTCTCACAGCCGCGGTCCTGACCACGGCGGCCACGCCGTTCAGCGCCTGGAGCACGTCGGGCAGCCGGTCGGCGCCCTCGGTCCAGGTGACCAGGAGCAGCCGCGGGCGGTGGTCGGCCACGGTCACGGCCACCCCGGGAAGCGCCGCGACCGCCACGCCCGCCGCCTGCACGTCCCCGTCGACCTCCACCTCGGCCCGGCCGCCCGGCGAGAGAGTGGCCATCAGCTCCTCCGGCCGCCCCTCCGCGATGATCCGGCCCCGGTCGATGATGCCGACCCGGTCGCAGACCCGCTCGACCTCCTCCATGTAGTGGGAGGTGTAGAGGACGGTCGTGCCCCCAGCGACCAGCCGCTCGACGCTCTCCAGGATGGCGTTGCGGCTCTGCGGGTCCACGCCGACCGTCGGCTCGTCCAGCACCAGCACCTTCGGCTCGTGCACCAGGCCGGCCGCGATGTTGACGCGGCGCTGCATGCCGCCCGAGTACGTGCCCAGCCGCTCGTCCGCCCGGTCCGCCAGGCCCACCACGTCGAGCACCTCGGCCACCCGCCGGCGCAACCGCTGCCCCCGCAGGCCGAACAGCCGGCCGAAGTACCGCAGGTTCTCCCGCCCGGTCAGGTCGGGGTAGAGAGCCACCTCCTGCGGCACGTAACCGACGAGCCGCTTGGCACGCAGCGGATGACGCGCCATCTCGTGGCCGTGCACCCGTACCGTGCCGCTGTCAGGGATGAGCACTCCGACCACCATCTCGATGGTGGTCGACTTGCCCGAGCCGTTCGGGCCCAGCAGCCCGTACGCCTCCCCTTCGGTCACCGAGAACTTCAGCCCGTCCACCGCGAGCAGGCTGCCGTACCTCTTCACCAGCCCCTCGCACTCCAGCGCCGCGGTCAGCACGTACCCTCCTCGACGAGCACCGCCATGGCCACGATGTGATCGCCGCTGTGGCCCCACAGGGCCGCGCCGCGCAGGCCGCGCGCCCGCACGGCGCAGCCCGTCAGCCGCGTGCTCACCGCGCCGGTGGCCGCGCCGAACGCGCCTGCGGCGTCCTCCAGCAGGTCCCGCGCGGCCGGGCAGGCCGGGCCACCGGCGTTCAGACCATGCCAGTCGAACGGGTACGTCCTGCCGCCGACGGCCTTGATGAGGCACTCCTTCACCGCCAGGCAGGCGGCCACGCCCGCGGGCCGGCTCCCCCACTCGGACAGCTCGGCCTCCGAGCAGACCTTCGCGGAATAGGCCTCGCCCCAACGGGCCATGGCCCGCTCGACCCGCTCCGGCTGGAGGGCGTCCACGCCCATGAGCACGTTCATGACGCGGCGGGACCGTAGGCCAGGTCGAACTCGGCGGCGAAGTCGCGCATGATCTCGGTGTAGCGTTCCGGACGCTCGACCATGGGCACGTGGCCGGAGTCCTCTATCACCACGAGGCGATGGTTGGAGTGGGTCTCGGCGACCTCGGCCCACGACTCGACCGGGGTGGTGAGGTCGTGGGCTCCCCAGAGGTTGAGCACCGGGCAGCGCACCTGCCGCAGGGCGGCACGCATGTCATAGCGCCGCATCGCCTTGATGCCCCGGCTGACGCCCAGGATGCCCTCCCGGCACTCAAAAATGTTCTTGGTCTTCTCGTACTGCTCGTCGGTCAGCGCCGCCCGGCCGCCGTGGAAAAGTGACGAGACCAGGCGCTCGCCGTAGTCCGCCGTGAACATCGTCCGGCCCTGCGGGTGGTCGTTCTTGATGCCCAGGTTCGGGTCGGGCGACAGACCGGGGGTGCCGGTCAGCACCAGCGCCCGGACCCGCTCAGGCACGGCGACCGCCATGTCCATCGCGACGGCCGCCCCCATCGAGGCACCACAGACGATCATGTCTTGGATCCCGGCGGCGTCGCACGCCTCCTCCAGAGCCGCCCGCACCTTGGGGATGGTGCCCGACACCTCCGGCCGCATGGCGATCGCCTCGACCACGCGCGCGACCGGGCGACCGTCCTCGGCGAAGGCGCGGAACTGGTCGTCCCACATCCAGTCCCCGGCGAACATGCCCGACATCAGGACGATCGTCGGGCCGGTGCGGGTTCCGGGCAGGTGCTCCAGGGTGAAGCCGTTCATGGTCGCTCCTCGGTTCAGAGAAATGGGCGTCCGCGCGGGGTCCACTCGCACGTGCAGCCCCGCTCGAAGCCGGTGCCGGTCCGGTCCTCGCTCAGCACGCCGCAGGCCGGGCAGCGTACGGCCTCCATCAGCCGCAGCGGGCTCCACACGCTGACCGTCCCGGCCGTGCAGAGCCCGGAACGGTAGAAACGCCGCACGGCCCGCTGATGCGGCTTCATATTCACGGCGCGGACGGATTCGGGACGGTCGAAGGCGCTCATCGTGTAGATGTGGCCGCCGACGATCGTGGTGGTGGCGCCCAGGAAACCGCGGGCGTTGCGCAGGCTCGCGCCCACCGCCAGGCTGAGCATGCTGACCTGCTCCTCCTGCTGCTCGTCGGCGACGTCCAGCCGGGTCATGACCAGCACGCCCGGCCGATCGGCGCCGGCGCCCGCCAGGCGGGAGCCGAGCCCGTACTGCCAGCCGTGCATCGCCGGCGGCGACACCACGACCCGGATGCCGAGCCTGTCGAGCAGCGAGACACGGTCGAAGGCGCGCAGCACCCGCACCTGGTCACCGTCGCAGCGGACCACGTCGGTGCCGCTGATCGTGGCGGTCGCGCCACTCGGCCTGGCGCCGAGATAACGACCGAGGTGCTGGACGTGCAGCGTCCAGCAGAGCACGGCGTGGTCCGGTCCCGCCGCCTGCGCGTCGATGCCGAACTTCAAACCGGGGAACGCCTCGAACAGCGCGGCGGCGTGCGCCCGCAGCTCCTGCCCCGACACGGGCCCCTCGGTGCCCGGGGCGTCGAACCGGTCGGCCGTGGCCGCGACCCGCGCGGGGTCGTTGCCGTTCCACGCATCCATGTGCAGGATGGCGGCTGCCTGCGGGTCCACCACTCACCCTCCGTCCGTAGTCCAGGTCACCAGGGCCACCGCCACGGCGACCCGCGCGGTGTGGCTCACCGACACCTGGATTCTTCTCACGCCCGCGCCGGCCGCCAGCTCGGCGTAGTCCGCGCCGAGGGTGACCTCCGGCGGATGGCCGTGCGGGCAGGCGTGCCCGCGCGGGCAGCCGCGCGGTACCGAGGGCAGGACCTCCACGCCGGTCAGCGGGGCGGGCGGCGTGTCGTAGCCGAGCGCCGTGGTCACCGCGTGCTTGGCCGCGAGCCTGCCGCCCCACGAGGCGAGCGTGGACCGGGCGGCCGAACGCATCCGCTCCTGCCGGGTGAAGACCTCCTCCAGGGCGAGTGGCCGTACGAGCGCGGCGGGCTCGCTCATTCCACCGAGGTCGACCCGCGCCCACGCCCATCGCCCGGTCCCGGCCGCGACCACAGGCCCGGCCGCGACCGCCGGACCCGCCCCGCTCACCGCACGCCCGCTTCCCGCGGGCCCGCCGCCTCCCGTGCGCCCGCCTCCCGCGGGCCCGGTCTGGCCGGCTCGGCCAGGTCGGCCAGGCCGGCCGGGCGCAGGCGAGCGACGTTCCTCGGCCAGGCTGGGTCGGACATGCTCACGCAGCGCAGCCCGGCGGCCCGGGCCAGGCCGGTCAGCGTCCTGCTGTCGCCCACCTCGACGCAGTCCCGCACGCCCAGGTCGGCGGCGGCGCGCAACGCCCCGGCCCACAGGACACGGCCGGTGAGCTGGGCCGTCAGCCCGCGCCTCAGCTCCTCCGCGTCGGTCGCCGGCAGGCCGGTGGCGTTGAGCAGCACCGGGCAACGCGGCGGGCGCAGCCGCTCGCCCGCCACCCGCTCCGCCCACTCCCCGGCCACCTCGGACATGAGCGGGCTGTGGAAGGCGTGGCTCACGCTGAGCGGCGTCATCTTCCGCGCTCCCCTCTCCATGGCCAGCACGCCGAAGCGGTCCATCGCGTCCGGAGAGCCGGACACCACGACATGGTCGGGCCCGTTCTCGATCGCCACGGCCAGCGAGCCGCCGGGGCCCGCCAGCGCCACGAGCTCCGCCGCCTCGGCCGGGGTCAGGCCGAGCACGGCCGACATCACTCCGGCCCGCCGGACCCGCGCCATGAGCCGCCCGCGGGCCTCCACCAGCCGCAGCGTGGCGGCGAAGTCCAGGACCCCCGCCGCGTGCAGCGCGCTCAGCTCGCCCACGCTGTGCCCGGCGACCACGTCCGGCTCCAGCCCGGTGGCCCTGAGCGCGGCCAGCGCCGCCAGGTTGCACGCCGTCACCGCAGGCTGCGCGTTCTCGGTGCTGATCAGCGCCGGCTGCGGCCCCCGCGCGCACAGAGCGGCCAGGTCCCTGCCGAGCACGTCTCCGGCCTCGGCGAGAGCCGCCATGGCGGCCGGATGACGGCGGAACGTCCGGCCCATGCCCACGCGCAGCGTGCCCTGCCCGGGAAAGAAGCATGCGAGCATCGGTCCTCCTTCTAGAAGCGGCGGCGACGGCCGACTGCGGGCAGCACGCTCTCGTGGCTGCCGAGGAAGTCCAGCAGCAGATCGCCGAGGGGGCCCGGCGCGTCGAGCGGTATCCAGTGGCCCGCGCCGTCGATCCGCTCGTACCGCCACGGACCGTGGACGAAGCGGGCCGAGCCGGTCATGGCCTCTTCAGCGATCAGCCGGTCACCCGACGACCAGACACCGAGCGTGGGCGCGTGGACGGGCAGCGTGGCCCTGGCGGGGGTCAGTTCGAGGGCGGGCGCCAGATTGGCGCGGTACCAGTTGAGTCCCGCCGTCAGCGCCCCCGGGCGGGCCAGGTCCGCCACGTAACGCTCGACGTCGCCCTCCTCGGCCACGATCTGCCGCATCAGCCGCCAGTCGTCCGCCCGCAGCAGCTCCTCGGCCACGTCCGGGAACTGGAACAGCAGCACGTACCATGACCTGGCCCGCTGCTCTATGGAGGGCGACAGGCCGGTCGCCGGATGCCCGACCGACAGGGCGACCAGGTGGTCCACCTTGGCCGGCATCATGGAGGCGTACATCCAGGCCACCGCGGCGCCCCAGTCGTGTCCCACCACGTGGGCCCGCCCGCCGGCGAAGAGAGCCGCGATCTTGGCCACGTCGCTGACCGCCATCGGCAGCCGGTACGCGGCCACGTCCGCCGGCCTGGACGACGCGCCGAATCCGCGCAGGTCCGGCGCGATGACCCGGTACCCCTCGGCGACCAGCCGGGGAATCTGGTGCCGCCACAGCGTCGCCGAGTCGGGAAACCCGTGCAGCAGGATGACCGGCCGCCCCTCGCCCGCGACGGTGACCGCGAGGTCGAGGCCGTTGACCTTGACCACTTCCACGCTGTGGCTCATGGTGCCTCCTCGATCCCCCAGCGGTTCCAGAAGGTGCGCTCGCCGGCCGGGACCCGGGGGGCGGGCCGGAAGTCGGTGCCGACGGTGTAGGCCACCGGCAGCACGCAGATCGGCGTGACGACCTCGGGGATGCCGAGGAGCTCGGCGAACGGGCCGGGGAACATCAGGTTCATGCAGGTGATGGTGCTGCCGAGGCCCCGGCTCCTGAGCGCGAGCTGGAAGGACCAGATGGCCGGGTAGATGGAGCCGTAGAAGTTGCTGGCCATCATCGCGCCCATGCGCGAGCGCGAGCGGATGTCGTCGGGGTCGAACCGGTAGCCCCGCCCGGTCCACTCGGCGTCGATCCTGCCGATGTCGGGCGGCCTGCCCACCATGCAGGGCACGACCAGCACCGGGACCTTGGCGATGAGCTCCACCACGGAGTCGGCCGAATCCTGCAGGCGCCGGCTCTCCGCCTCCCTGCGGCCCCTGCGGGAACGGGTCCCCCGGTAACGGTCCAGCCACCGCGCCTGGCGGAACTGCTCGGCGACGCCCAGCCGCACCTTCTCCTCGGTGATGACGATCCACCGCCAGTGCTGGAGGTTCTGCGCGGTGGGTGCCTGTACGGCCAGTTCCAGCGCCTCGCGCACCACCTCCGCCGGCACCGGCCGCTCGACGTCCAGGCGCCTGCGCACCGAGCGCGTCGTCGTCAGCAGCCGATCGACCTCGCCCAGGTCGAAGAGGGACGCCCGGCCGGCGACCGTCATGCCGGTCCTCCGAGCACTACCGCTCCACGGACGGAGCCGATCGCGCCGGTCAGCGCCACGGCCGCGGCCACGTCCGCCGTCGAACCGGGGCTGGTGACGTAGCGGGTCCGTGCGCCGATCTCGGGCTCGGCCAGCCCGTTCACCGGCGGAACGACTCCCTCGCGCACGGCGAGGGCGGCCACCGCGAGGTTCATCACGCCGGAGGCGGCCTGGCAGTCGCCGGTCAGGGCCGCCGGGGCGGTCACCAGCGCGTCCGGCAGGCAGGCGGCGAGCGCTTCCGCCTCCGCCGCGTCCTGCGACCTGCCGTCGGCGATCCCGACGGCCAGGCCCGGCTCGCGGTCGGCCCGATCGACCGCGGCGGCCAGGCTGCGCTCCACCGCCGCCGCCTCCCCGGCGGACCCGCGCCTGGCGTGCGCGGTGCTCAGCACCCTCGCGTACGGTACGCCGCCGCGCGCGTCGCAGTGCTCGGCCGACTCCACCACCACCGCGACGGCGGCGGCGCCCGGCACCATCCCGTCCCGTCCGCGGTCGTAGGGCCGGGCCGAGCCAGTCGCCGACAGGACGCCGCCCGCGGCCAGCGCCCGGTACATCGGCTCGTTGAAACCGTCGGCGGCCAGCACGACGACCACCTCGGCCTTGCCCGCCGCGATCAGCTCCAGCGCGCAGTCCAGGGCCAGCGACGCCGACACGCCGCCGTGGCAGATGGTGGTCGTCTCGCCGCGCAACCCCAGCGCCTGGCAGACCGCGCCGCCGGTGGCGTTCAGCACGACGCTGGAGAAGTCGAGGACGGAGGTGTGCCTGGGGTCCTTCGCCACGCTGCGGTCGAAGCCCTGCACGGCCTCGGTGGAACCGCCGGCCGTGGCGAAGACCAGGCCGACCTCGTCCAGGTCGGACCTGCGCAGCGCCAGCCCGGCGTCCTCCCACGCCAGCCGGGTGGCCGCGGTGGAGAGCCGGGACAGGTTGTTCATGTGCCGCCACACGTTCCTGGGGGCGTAGGACCGCCCGTCGAGCGAGGGCGCCTGCGCGCCCGCGCCGGCGGGGTGCCACGAGGTGTCGAAGGCGGTGACGGGCGCGATGCCGGATCTGCCCTCGGCCAGGGCGGCACGCCACTGCGGCACGCCCACGCCCAGCGCGGACACCGGGCCGAGCCCGGTGATCACCGCCGGCCGCGGCGGCCGGACCGCGCGCCCGCCGCCACGCGGCTTGCGCAGGACGACCGAGACGTTGTTGCCGCCGAAGGCGTAGTTGTTGGAGACCACGACGTCGACCGGGGCGGGACGCGGCAGGTTCGGTACGAAGTCCAGGTCGGCGGCGTCGATGTCGGCCTGGTCGAACCCGGCGGTGGGCGGCACCATGTCCTCGCCCAGCGCGAGCACGCCGGCCAGCGCCTCGATCGCGCCCGACGCGCCGAGCGTGTGGCCGACGAACGACTTGACGCTGCTGATCGGCACCTGGGGAGCCCGCTCGCCGAAGACGGTGCGCATCACCTTGCGCTCCATCGCGTCGTTGGCGGGGGTGCCGGTGCCGTGGCCGCACACGTAGTCGACGTCACCGGGCTCCAGCCCGGCCTCGCCCAGCGCACGCCGCACGGCGCTCGCGCCGCCACGGCCCGTCGGGTCAGGGGCGGTCGGGTGGTGGGCGTCGGCCGACAACCCGTAGCCGGCCACCTCGGCGAGGATCACGGCTCCCCTGCGCAGCGCGTGCTCCTCCGACTCCAGCAGCAGGAACGCCGCCCCCTCGCCCAGGCTGAGCCCATCGGACCTGCTGTAGGGGCGCGTCGGGCCGGGGCTGAGCGCCTGCAACCCGTTGAAGCCCGCCGTCACGTCGAAGAGCAGCGGGTCCAGCCCGCCCGCCAGCATGACGTCCGCCTCGCCGGTCACGATCTTGTCCCTGGCCAGGCCCACCGCGTTGCCGCCGGCCGCGCAGGCGGTGCTGACCAGGATCCGCGGGCCGAGCGCCCCGATCCGCTGGGCGATGAGGTCGAGCGAGGCGTGCATGGGCCGGTAGTTCCATTCGCCTCGCGGGTTGCGGGTCTTGCGTGCCGCCACGCACCTGCCGAGGACGACGCCGAAACGTTCGCCGTCCGTCCCGCCCGGGTCCAGCGCCCCGTGCGCGATGGCCTGCTGCGCGGCCACCAGGCCCATCCGCGAGTCCCTGTCGAGCTCCAGGTCCGCGCCGGAGAGCTGGTCGATCAGCCATTCGTCGGGAATCTGGCCGGCGTACGCGGAGTCGAAGACCGCGTACGCCGGATCCTGGATGGGAGTGATCGCGCTCAGCCCCGACAGCAGCCGCACCCAGAACTCCTTGGGATTCCTGCCGCCCGAACAGACGATCCCGAGACCGGTCACGGCAACGGAATGAAACTCCACCGGTGGCCCTTTCCTAGGAGATCGGGGTGATCCAGCTCTTGGGGCGGACGTACGGCGTGTTGAGCGTCTCGACCTCCAGCCCGCCCTCGTGGTCGATCGTGAAGGGCAGCCCGGCGGCGGCGAGCGAGACCTCGATCCGCATCAGGCCCAGGACGGCGCCCAGCCGGCCGCTGACGACGGCGTGCACCACGGAGCCGACGGGCCGGCCGTCCGCGAGCACCCGGGTGCCGCGCGGCGGCGGTGTCCCGTCCGGGGCACCGGCGAAGCCGATCGTCTGGACGGCCGCGCCGCCTTCGTACTCGGCCATCATCGCCGCACGGCCGGTGAACGACTCCTTGCCGGAGTCGACCAGCCAGTTCAGCCCTTGCGCGATCACACCGAGCTCGTCGGTCACCTCACGCTGCATGATCGGCTGCCGGATCTCCAGCATGGCCGTCTCCACCGCCTCCAGGCCCACGGGGGTGGCGTCCACGGAGGCGCTCTTCCAGAAGGCACGCGCCGTGTCGTGGTCGGCGATGACCTTGTAGCCGTATTCGCCGGTGACACCGGTGCGGGCGAGCAGCACCGGCCTGCCGCCGAACTCCGTGTCGGCCGTCGACTCGTACGGCATGATGGACAGGCTCTCGCCGAAGACCTGGGAGATGATCCGCCAGGCGCTCGGGCCCTCCAGGCCGACGACCGTCAGCTCGCCACTGCGGTCGACGAGCTCCACCCCGTCGTCCGCACAGGCGGTCATGTGGGCCCACAGCCGCTCACCGCCGCCGACCGAGCTCTCCAGCAGCACACCGCCGTCCCGGCCGTAGACGGTGACGATGTCCACCACCCTGCCCGCCTCGTCCAGAACCAGGCTGCAGACCGTACGCTCCCCGGCCAGATATTCCACATCCCTGGTGAGCAGACGCTGCAACCACTCCACGTGGTCCCCACGCACCTCGACGAGGCGGCTGGTGCCCCAGTCGATGAGGCCGACGCCGTCACGCAGGCTCTCGTACTCTTTACCTGGCTCCTCACCCGGGTCGGACATCCGCCAGACGACCTCCGCTCCGGCCATGGTCTGATATTCGGCGCTGTCGGGGTGAACCGCTCGTAACGGTGACGTGCCGTGCGTCACGGTGGTCATCTGCTGCCTCCTACCGAGGTCGTACGTGCGTTGCTGGAGGGGCGGTCGGAGTAGGCGGCGGTGAGCACGCCGGTGACGACCACGTCGTCCGCGACCTTGCCCTCACCGCGGAACTCGCTGACCCCGTTCGCGCCGGCGATGTGCTCGACCCTGAGGATGAGCTGGTCGCCCGGCACGATCATCTTGCGGAACCTGAAATTGCGCAGGCTCGTCAGGTAGCCGTCGACGCCGCCGCCCTGTCCTCGGCCGGCCCGCTCGACCGCGCAGGTCAGCAGCGCGAGCTGGCACATCGCCTCGACCGCGAGGACGCCGGGCAGGACGACCTTGCCCGGGAAGTGGCCGACGCACCACGGCTCGTCAGCGGTGACGTTCTTCACCCCGACCGCGCTGACACCGGGAACGACCTCGCGCGCCGCGTCGAGCATGAGCATCGGCCAGCGGTGCGGAAGGAGCCGGGCGATCTGGTCGCAGTCGAGGGCGAGCGGGGCCGCGGGGTCCGTCATGCCTGCAGTTCGAGCTCGGCCTGCCGGCGGCTGCGCCGCAGCTCCGGCTCCACCGAGTTGGCCAGGGTGCTCACCGAGCCGAACACCGAGATCTGGCTCTCGTACAGCGCCACCCCGAACTCCACCTCGATGCCGACGGCGAGTTCGAGGAAGTCGAGGCTGTCGAGCTCCAGCCCGCGCCCGAACAGTGACTGGTCGTCGGTGATCCACTCCGGGTCCATCGTCAGGTCCAGGCGCGTGACGATCATTTCCTTGATGCGGGAGCAGGTCGCGCGCCGGCGCTCGACCTCCGCGCGCATCTCCTGAATGTCCATGCTCTGTACTCCTTGTGGGTGCTGCACCGGCTACGGGAGGTCGCCGACCACGAAGCCGCCGCCATGTACGTCGTAAACCGAGCCGGTGATGTACGAGCCGCGGCTGGAGGCCAGGAAGCTCACCAGGTAGGCGACCTCCTCGGGCTGCGCCAGCCGGCCGAGGCCGATCTTGGAGCGGTAGTGTTCCCGTCTGGCCGGGGAGATTCCGTGCGTCATGTCCGTCTCCACGAACCCGGGGGCCACCACGTTGACCCTGATGCCGCGCCGGCCGACCTCCGTCGCCAGGGTCCTGGAGAAGGCGATGATGCCTCCCTTGGAGGCCGCGTAGTTCGTCTGCCCCGGCTGGCCTCCGTAGACGCCGGCGGCCGAGGAGATGGTGACGATGGAGCCGCTGCGGTGGTGCTCCATCAACCGGACGGCCTCCCGGCAGGACAGGAAGGTGCCTGTCAGGTTGACGTCCAGCACCTCGCGGAGGGTCTCCGTCCTCATGGTGATGAGGTGGCGGTCCCGGACGATGCCGGCGTTGGACACCAGCACGTCCAGGCGGCCGTACGTCTGCCTGATCCACCGGAACAACTCGCGGACCGACTCCTCGTCGGAGGCGTCGGCCTTGACCACGGTGACCCGCCCGCCCGCCGACTCGATGAGCCGGACGGTCTCCTTGGCCGCCTCCTCGTCCTGCCGGTAGGTCGCGATCACCTCCGCGCCCTCGTGGGCCAGGTCCACGGAGACGGCCCGGCCGATCCCCTTGACCCCACCGGTGACCAGGGCCACCGTGCCCGCTGGGAAGAGCATCGGGACTCCTCTCGTGCTCGAAGTGCGGGCCTGCCGTGCCGCCCGGCGCAGCGGGCGGCACGGCAGGCCCGCGGCGTGGCTAGGTGACGGCGATGGAGGCCAGTACGGGGCTGGGCGAGGGGTAACAACCCGACGGGGCGATGATCGGGTCGGGGTCGAACGGCACCACGGCGGTGACGCGCAGCCCGGGATCGGCGTAGCTGGTGCCCTTGACCTTCATCTGCACGGTTCCGGTGGTGTTGCCCGCGGTGGCGTTGATCCTGATCTGCGGCAGGGTCACGGTCGTGCCGGCGGTCAGTGGTCCGGGCACCTTGAGCGTCACGCTGTTGGTGGTGGTGGTCACCGTCGGAACGCCGGAGCCGATGTTGGAGCCGCCGGACAGGCTCGCGCCCGTCACGGCGGCGGGGCCGGTGAACTGCAGCGAGAGGGTGAAGTCGCGCAGCTCGGTGATGGGGGCGCCGCTCACCTCGGTGGGAACGGTGTACGGGGCCGACGTTCCGGTGCCCGTGAACGTGGAGAGACGTTGGACGGACGTGGGTGTGTTCGACGTGATCGTCTGCGAGGTGGTGAAGGCGATCCCGTCGAAGGGCCAGTCGGCCTGGCAGGCCAGCGACACCGGCGTGGTGGTGACCGCGGCATGGGCCGGGGCCGAGTAGAGCGTGGAAGCTGCGACAAGCGCGGTACCGACGGCCACACTTGCGATGCGGTGCGATTTCCTTATGCCCATGAATTCCTCCCGCGCTACAGAATGGAGCTGGATGATCCATGGAGGGTCCACGCCGCATACACGTCAGGTCCACACACCGGTACACGCCCAGGAAAGGGCGCTGTTCCACCGTTAGCATGCGTGGGTGTGGATATCTTCGAGGCGCTGTACACGACACGCGCCATGCGGAGGGTGAAGCCGGACCCTGTTCCCGACGAGGTCCAGCGGAGCATTCTCGACGCGGCCGTACGCGCGCCCAGCGCGGGCAACGAGCAGAGATACCGATTCGTGCTGGTGGACGACCAGGCGGTCAAGGAGCAGTTCGCCCCGCTCTACCGTGACGCGCTCGCCAGACTCTTCGCGGGCCCGTACAAGGAGCTCGCCCGAACGGCCGGGGAAATGGACGGCCGGCGTTTCTTGACCTCCGCTCGATATCTGGCGGACAATTTCGAGACGTATCCCTTGTTGCTGTTCGCCTTCTCGACGGACACCTCGGGTTCCTCAATCTTTCCCGCCGTGTGGAGCGCCCAGCTCGCCGCCCGCGCGCACGGCGTGGGCAGCACGCTGACCACCGTGCTCGGCATCTACCACCCGACGGCGACGATGCGGATCCTGGGCGTGCCGAAGCCGGAGGGCTGGCGGCCGTCGTGCATGGTCACCTTCGGCTATCCCACCGGCCGCTGGGACGTCGCCGTCCGGCGCCCCGCCTCGCAGGTCAGCTACCGCAACCGGTGGGGAGCCGGCGTCGGCCTCGATCTCGATGAGCCTGTCTGGCGGCCGGACGCCTGATGGGCCGCTCCCGTCCGCGCCGGCCGCGTCTCCTTCGCCGGGGGCATTCGTGAGCCGTCTGACGGACCGCCACGCGGTGGTCACCGGAGCCGCCTCGGGCATCGGCTGGGAGATCGCCAGGCTGTTCCACGCCGAGGGAGCCGCGGTGTCGCTGATCGACAGCGACGGGGAAGGGGTGCGCGCCCGCGCCGCCGAACTCGGTGAGCGGGTCTTCACCGCGTCCGCCGACGTCACCGAGGAGGTCGCGCTCGAACGGAGCCTGGACGCCGCCGTGCGCGCCTTCGGCCCGCCGCGCGTCTGCGTGAACTCCGCGGGCGTGAGCGCCTTCGGGCCGATCGCCCGGCTCACGCTGCGCGAGTGGCGCCGGGTGGTGGACGTCTGCCTGACCGGGGTCTTCCTCAGCGTCAAGCACGAGGCCCGGCGCATGACGGGCGGCGGGTCGATCGTGAACATCGCCTCGCTCACCGCGCGCCGGCCCGCCGAGGGCTTCGCCGCCTACTGCGCCGCCAAGGCGGGCGTGGAGATGCTCACCCAGGTCGCCGCGATGGAGCTGGGAGCCGCGGGCATCCGGGTCAACGCGCTGGCCCCGGGGGTGGTGCCCACCCCGTTGTCCGCGACGCTCACCGAGCGGCCGCTGCGCGACGGGTTCGTCGCCGCCACGCCGCTGGGCCGCATGGGGGAGCCCGCCGACATCGCGCCCGCCGCGCTTTTCCTGGCCTCGGACGAGTCGTCGTGGATCACCGGTGACCTGCTCATGGTGGACGGAGGCGCTCACACGAAGGGTTATCCCGACGTGCGGGAGTATCTGCGGAACTCCCGGCGCGGACGGCGCCGCTGACGTTCACCGCGTGTTTCGCCCTTTGCTCGGTCATTCGCGCCGAGAACGACGGGGTCCGGTACGGCACTTTTCCCGGGCAAACGCTTGCTACCACACGTAACAGAACAGAACAAGATCTTGACCCGTGGCAGGGTGGCGGATATCTTCACGAGCGGTTGGATAAATAGCAGATTCCTCCATCGGGGCCGAAGGTCTGCACTGGATGCTGCGCCAACCACGCAGAGCACAATCCCAACGACTCGCAGGCATTCCGGCCTCTCCCACGTCGCCGCCGACAGCCGGTCGCGACGTGAACCGGACTTTCGGCTTGCGAAAAAGGAGAGGTGTTGTGCTCACCCCGCCGTCGCCCCGTCCCCAGGACCAGGAACCCACGGCCTACGTGCGCCGCCCCGCTTTTCACCTGCTCGGCAACGTCAGCGTCCGCCTGAGCACCGGCGACCAACTGGCGTTACGCCCCAAACACCGTCAGTTGCTCGCGCTGCTGCTCCTCCAGGCCAACTCCCCGGTGCCGACCGAGGCGCTGATCGAGCGGCTCTGGGACGGCACACCACCCGCCTCGGCGTTCGGCAACCTGAAGACCTACATATGGGAGTTACGCAGGTCGATCTCGCCGCACGACCCCTCGGCGGCGCCGATCGACACCGTCTCCAACGGCTACCGCGTCACGGCCGACGCCGGCAACCTCGACGTCATCCGCTTCAGGCAACTGGCCCGCGAAGGCCACCAGGCCCTCGGCCACAACGACCACATCACCGCCTGGGACCGCTTCGACCAGGCCCTGCGAACCTGGAACGGCCGGGCGCTGCAGGACTCCCGCACGCTCAGAGCGCTGCGCGACGAGTCGGACCGCCTCGAGGAGCAGCGCGTCAGCGTGGTGACCGAACTGGTGGATCTGCTGATCGCACGCGGCGCGTACGCCGACTCCATCGATCGCCTGCACTCGGTGATGAACCCCGGCAAACCCAGGGAGCGGCTCTGGGGCCAGCTCATGCTCGCCCTCTACCTCGACGGCCGGCAGATCGAGGCGCTCGGCACCTACCAGCAGTTGCGCCGGCTGCTCATCGACAGCGCCGGGGTCGACCCCACCCACTCGGTCCAGCGGCTGCACGAGCGTATGCTCTCGGCCGACGTCACTCTCGGCGTGAGCTGGCGGGGTTCCGCGGGCGCCACGATCTTCTAGACAGCCGAACACGTTCTCGTACAGACTTCTGCAGTGCCCGGACACAAGCGCATGCACGGTGATCTCGCCCGGTCGTTGGCCTTGTTCCGGGCGTTCCGGTCCGAGCCGTGCGCGCCCGAGACCTTCTACACCACGCTCGCCGCCGACACCGCGGCCCTGCTGGGGCACTACACCCGCCTCGCCGGTACGACCGTGCTGGACGTGGGTGGCGGCCCCGGATACTTCGCCGCGGCGTTCCGGCGCGAGGGCGCCCGCTGTGTGTGCGTGGACATCGACGCGGGAGAGCTCACCGGTACGGGCGCGTCCGGCGGCGTGCTGGGCAGCGCGCTCGACCTTCCCCTCGCCGACGGGTCCGTGGACGTCTGCTTCTCCTCCAACGTGCTGGAACACGTTCCACATCCATGGCGGATGGCGGCCGAGATGGCCCGCGTCACCCGGCCCGGCGGCCTGATCTTCCTGGCGTACACCAACTGGCTGTCCCCCTGGGGCGGGCACGAGACTTCGCCCTGGCACTACCTGGGAGGCGAGCGGGCCGCCTGCCGGTGGGAGGCCAGACACGGCAGGCCGCCCAAGAACCGCTACGGGCGGACCCTCCATCCGGTCTCCGTGGCCGACGGCCTGCGCTGGGCCCGCTCACGTGAGGACCTCCAGGTCGTGGACGCGCTGCCCCGCTACCTGCCCTGGTGGTGCCGCCCGGTGTTACAGGTGCCGATCGTTAGGGAGTTCGCCACGTGGAATCTGGCCCTGGTCCTGCGCAAACGGCCCTGAACGGCAGGAACCCCGCCCTCGACGGCATCCGCGCGCTGGCCGCGCTCGGCGTGTGGGTGCTGCACGTGGGCGGCCACACGAACGTCGTCCACCAGGACGGCATGGTCGCCTGGATGGCGAGCCGCCTGGGCATCGCGGTGCCGGTCTTCTTCCTGCTCTCCGGCCTGCTGCTGTACCGGCCGTGGGCCAGGGCCGTGCTGGAGGGCGCGGCGCCGCCACGGACGGGCCGCTACCTGTGGCGCAGGGCCCTGCGGGTGCTGCCCGCCTACTGGCTGGTCACCGTGCCCGTCCTGCTGCTGTGGAGCTCGCCTGATCATGCCGACTGGCTCGCGTGGGTGCTGCTGCTGCAGAACTACGCCGAGGACCAGCAGGCCACCGACGGCCTCTACCAGATGTGGACGATGCCCGTCGAGGCCGCGTTCTACGTGCTGCTGCCGGCGCTCGCCTGGCTGCTGCACCGGTGGGCGCGCGGGGGTGACCGGCCGGTCAGGCTGCTGGCGGGCATCGCCGTGCTGCCGGTGGTCTCCTTGGCCAGCGTGGTCGCCGCGGACGCCTTGGACCAGCGGCAGCTCGCGCTCTTGCTGCCGCACCACCTGATCTTCTTCGCCGCCGGGATGGCCCTGGCGGTGTTGTCGGTGTGGATCGGCCGCAGCGCCGCGGTCGCCGCGCTCGCTCCGCAGTCGCTGGTGCTGGCGCTGCTGCTGTACGCGGTGCTGAGCACGGAACTGGCCGGGCCCCGTACGCTGACGCTGCCGACCATGTCGCAGGCTCTGTGGCGCATGGCGCTGGAGGCGTCGGTGGCGGTGCTGGTCGTCACCCCGTTCGTGCTCGGCCTCGGGCCCGGCTCGCTCGCGTACCGGGTGCTGGGCAACCCCGTCATGGCCTACATGGGCCGCATCTCCTACAGCTTCTTCCTCTGGCACGCGCCCGTGATCACGCTCTACTACAAGCTCACCGGCACCCCCATGTTCACGGGCGGCTTCGTCCGGGTGGCGATTCTCACCTTCGTCGTCACGGCGCCTCTGAGCGCCGCCACCTACCACCTCGTGGAGGCGAACGCGCTGCGGCTCAGTCGGCTCGGGCGAGCGCCCGCTCCGCCGCCGGGGCCACCGTCTCCTCAGCAGGCGGCTCCCGCCCCGTGACGAGTCCGCCGGCCAGCGCGCCGACGGCGGCGCAGGCGGCGAGCTGCGGGAGCTGGTCGGCGAGCAACCCCACCTCCAGTCCCTGTTCGCGCAGCGCCATGGCCGCGGCCAGGCTCAGCGTCGCCACCCCGAACAACGCCGCGGGCGCGTGGTGGGCCCAGGCCGGCCTGACCCCCGGCCAGAGCGCCGAGGCGGCGGCCGCGATCGCCACGAGCATGCCCGGCCAGCCCGCCACCCATCCGCCGAAGGCCGCCGCGAGCACGATCGTGTACGGCGCCCGCCACCGCGACACGCGCGTGGCCGCCGCCGGAGCCGTGTGCCACACGTGCTCAGGACGCGGCCCGCGCAACACCAGCGCCCCCAGCGCGAGCAGGCCGATGCCGGCCAGCCCGAAGGCCAGGGCCATCCGGTAGAGCCCGTCGGGCACGTACTCGAGGCGGACCACGCCGGACGTGCCCGCGGGCACCACCCACGCCTGCTTCCAGCCGTCGAGCCGCGCGGGGGTGAGCGTCCTGCCGTCGATCGTGGCCCGCCAGCCCGGGTTGTAGTTCTCGTTGACGACCAGGAACGTGTCCTTGGGCGCGGTGACCTGGACCTGCCGCTCCGCCGGCGTCCACGAGCCGGCCACGGCCTGCCCCTCGACGCGACGGGGGAGCGCGGGCCGCTCGCCTATCACCAGCTCGGTGACGGCGAACGGCTCCCAGCCGGCCACGCGCACCCGGTTGTCACCGGCCGCCAGCTCTGCCCCGGAGCAGCCGGTGATCGTCACCGGCCGCTGTTCCAGCAGGTCGGCGTGGGTGCCGGTGACCTTGGTCGGCACGGCGGCGCCGTTCACCTCGAGTTTCGGCCCCATCCCGCACGGCAGCCGGAAGGGGATGCCGGCCGGCCGGCTCGCCGGGCTGACGCCGGGGATCACCAGCTCGGTGATCTGCAGTTGCTCCGAGACGGGGAAGAAGCGTAGCTTGAGCCGTTTCGTGGTGACCGGCTTGAAACGCAGGAAACCGTCCTCGTCCACGGTGCCGGTGCGTACCCGGCCCTTGTCTCCCATGGCGATGACGTCGAGCCGCCCCCTGTCGCCGCCCGGCCTGGCGACCTGGATCTGCGAGACGCGCTGCGGCTTCTTCCAGCCGATCGTGAGCGCCGGCCGGGTGTCGTGACCTGCCGGGACCCAGGTGGTGCTCGCGTCGGCGTCGAACGCCGCCCTCGGGGCGACCACGGCGTGCTCGCCCATCTGGGACGAGCCGGTCACGGTGGTCAGATCGCTGCCGAGCCGGCTGTAGCGCTCGATCAGCGCCGGGTCGCGCAGCACCGCCGAGCCCCGCACGTCCGCCGTACGCTCGGCCTCGGCCGTGAACGACCGGTCGAACCCGGCGCCCTCCTCCCCCGGCCTGGCCAGCGTCGGGTTGCAGATCCACCGGTCCCTACCCCGCATGCAGGCCGGGCGCGCGTCGAGCCCCGAGTCCATCACGTACGCCTCCCCCGCGCCGGGCAGGCGGATGGTCCGGCTGGGCGTCACACCCGGGATCGCGACCTCGGAGATGCCGACCCGGTCGCCGAACCTCCACGGCTTGGCTGACGTCGCCAGCACCTCGATCCGCATCCAGTTCGTCCGTCCCGGCGGCGTGCGCAGCCACTGCGGCGTGCCGGGCGGCCCCACGTCCTGCACCAGGCGTCCGCCTTCGGTGACCACGGCCACGCGCTCGACCGTCCGGCCGAGCAGCACGTTGTCGGTGAAGGTGATCATGAACCTGGGGACCGCGAGCCTTCGCGGCAGGTCCACGCGGAGCCACTCGCCCTCGGGCGGATCCCAGCCACCGCTCTCCCAGCCGGTCCCGACATCGCCGTCCAGCGCCGCCCATGGGCCGCGGGCCGCGCTGCTGGTGCCGGGCACCGCGCCCGCGTCGGCGACGGAAGAAGAGGCCGTGACGCCGGAGACGCCGTCGTACTCGGCGGTGGCGGTGTCGTCCAGCCAGCCGTCCTCCAGCACGTCCAGCTTCCTGACCTCGGTGAAGTCGGCGCGTCTGTCGGCGGGCAGGGTGGGCGTCCAGTTCGACCGGATCTCGCCGAACTGCCGCTCGCGCAACCGCAGCGCGTCGCTCACCACCACCGGCGCCTCGTACTTGTTCCCGTCGTCGTTGACCAGCACAGGACCGTCGCCCAGCAGTCCCTGGTCGGCCATGGTGAGCAGCGAGTCCGGGCCGCCGCGCACCCGCACGGCCTGGTCGGCGGGCTGCACGCTCACCGGCTCCGACGCGCCCGCCACGTGGTACAGCTCCAGCGCCGGATGCGGCCAGTCGACCGTCTCCACCACGTCGTCCCCGGCCGTGTCGCCCACCTCGCCGCCGAACGAGCGCACCTTCGTGATGCCCGGCGACTCGCGCAACGCCTCGTGGATCCGGCTCGGCCAGGCGCCCTGGAGGTGGTGACGCATCAGGTCGTTGCGCACCAGCACGTGGTGCACGCCCATCCTGCGCAGCACCTCGGTCAGCCCTGCGGAGCCGTGCCCGGCGGCGAGCCGCTGGTCGACGACGTCGAGCAGCCGGGTCAGGCCGACCGACCCGGCCGCAGCCACCTGCCTGGTGGTCCAGCGGGCCTGGAACAGCGGCTGCATGGGGTCGTCCATCGGCCGACCCCAGAGGTACTCGCCGAACTTGGCGCCAGGCACCACCAGCACGCCCTCGTCGCCCGCGTGCTCGTTGACCCAGGCCGCCGCCTCCTTCCAGTAGAGCGGCACCTCCTTGAACGAGCCGGGCGCGGCCAGGCCCTGGTTGAGGACCGGCAGGACGAGCGCGGCGAAAGCGGCCACGGCGACCGCCCGCAACCGCAGCCGCGCCCCCGCCAGCAGGTGGGCCAGCCCGAAGGCCAGCGCCAGCCGCACCAGGGGGTCGAACTTGCGCAGGTTCCGCAGCGGCGCGAGCGGCCCGTCGAGCAGCCACCGCACCGGCTCGGCCACGACCGGCTCCAGCGCGCTCGCGTGACCCGCGACCATCGCCGCCGCGCCCACCAGGAACACCGCGACGACGAAGCCCCTGGCGGGCAGATCGCGCCGGGCCAGCCCGGCCAGGCCGAGCGCCGCGATCAGGCCGGTGACCAGCACCATCGCGGCCGAAGTGGCGATGGCGTAACCGGGCGGCTGCTCGGCCACGCCGCCGACCGGCAGGTAGCGCACCCAGTCCGCGGCGCCGCGCAGCACGTTGGTGAGCGAGGTGACCTGCGTGGTGGCCGCGGTCGTCTCGGTGTAGGGCAGGAACGAGAACGCGTACCGGCCGACGAGCAGCAGCGGCAGCCACCAGAACAGCGTGGCCACCGCAACCGCCGCCGCCCACCAGCCGAGCAGCCGCCAGCGCGGCACCGGCGCCGGGCGCGTCAGCACGTACAGGACCGGGACGACGAGCACGGCCAGCACCGCCGCCGCGTTCACGCCGCCGCAGCACGCCACCGCCAGCGCCGACCTGATCGCGCCCCTCGCGCGCCGGCCGGTCCCGGCGGCGGTGAGCAGCGGAATCAAGATCCACGGCAACATCGCGGCCGGCAACCACTCGACCGAGATCTCGCCGAGGATGGACAGCGCGCGCGGCGCCAGCGCGTAGGCCAGGGCGGCGGCGATCCGGGCGCCCGGAGTGCCGATCCCGAGCCGGCCGGTCAGCCGGGCCACGCCGAGGAAGGCCACGCACATCAGCAACGTCAGCCAGAGCCGCTGCGACACCCACGCGTCCAGCCCGGCCACCTCGCCGAGCGCGAAGAACGGGCCCATCGGGAACAGGTAGCCCGCGATCTGGTTCTGCAACTGGCCGAAGTGCTGGACGTCCCAGAGGTGGGCGGCCCGCTCCAGCCAGCCGATCGGGTCGAGCGCGAGGTCGATCTTGGTGTCGGAGACGATCCGGCCGGGCTCGGTGGTGAACGCCAGCACGGCCAGGCCGAGGCAGCAGATCGCCAGCCACAGCCGGTGCCGCGTTCTCACGCTCACGGCCACGTCCGCCGCGGCGCCCTTCACCGCCTTCTGACCCTCTGCGGCGTTCTTCACCGCCTTCCCGCCCGCCGCGGTGCCCTCCGTCGTCTTCTCGCCCGCCGCCTCCCGGGCCTTGCTCCGCCGGCTCCGCGTCACGGCCACGGCTCCTCGTGACCGGGGGCGGCGGCGCGGCCCTGGAGCAGGGCGAACATGCGCGCCACGCTCCGGTCCCACCGGAATCGGGCCGCCCAGGCGCGGCACCGCTCGCCGTAGGCGTCGTACTGCCCGCCGTCCATCTCGTCGAGGGCCGCGGCCACGCCCTTGCCGAAATCCGACCCCTCGGGCAGCAGCCAACCCGTCTCGCCGTGCCGTACCGCGTCACACAGCCCGTCCACGTCGAACGCGACCGTCGGCACGCCGAGGGCCGCGGCCTCCAGCACGGACAATCCCCAGCCCTCGCCCTGCGAGGCCGTCACGTGCAGCCAGGCGCCGGCGACCAGCCGCTGCTTGGCCTCCTCCGGCAGGTGGCCGTGCAGGGTGACGCCCTCGGGCAGCCGGGCGCGCAGCCGCGCCTCCTCGGGTCCGCGCCCGATGATGTCGACGTGCAGCTCCGGGCGGCCTTGCCTGAGCTGCGCCACCGCGTCCAGCAGGAGGTCGACGCGCTTGTGCGCGACCAGCCGGCCCACGCAGACCAGCCGCGCCGCCGGGCTCCGTCCGGCGGCCACGACCGGCTCGTGCACACCGTTGGGGACGAGGTGGATCGGCCCGGTCCACCCCAGCCGCTCGCGCATCGCCGCCGCGGTCGAGGGCGACACCGCCACGCTCGCGTACCGGCGGTAGGTCCACCGTGAAACCGGCCCTTCCAGGAATCTCCCGATTGCCGCCCCCCACCGTGGCAGGTGCACGCCGAACTGCCGGTCGTGTACGTGGTGGATCACGCAGAGGACGCGGGTACGGCGGGGCAGCACCCACGGGGTGAAGAACGGGATCCCGTTCTGGCAGTCGAGCACCGCGTCGAACCGGCCGCGCCGGAGCAGCAGCCAGGCGAGCACCAGGGGATAGACGGTCAACGGACCACCCATGCGGACGAACCGTACCCCCTCGACGTCCTCCCGCCGGCGCTGCCCGGGGGCGCGGGCCGTCACGAAGCACACCTGGCTGCCCAGGGCGGCCAGGCGACGCGCCATCTCCCAGGCGTACGTCTCGGCGCCGCCGGCGGCGGGGTGCCACGGGTCGCGCCAGTTGACGACGGCGACACGCAGACGGGCGACTTCCCGTACGTTCACGGAGATCCGACGGGGTCGAGCGGGTGCTCCCGCAACGGCCGGGCGGCGGCCCGCGCCTCGTGGCGCAGCGCCAGCCAGATGCGGCCGAGCTCAAGCAGGATGCCGGCGCTGTGCCGGGCCGGGGAGAAGCGCGATCCTGGCATGTCACGCCATCGTACGGGGATCTCCCGCAGGACCGCGTCGCGCTCGGCGCACCGGGCGAGCAGTTCGACGTCGAAGGTGAACCCCGGCGTGCGCAGCCCGGTCGCCACCTCCCGGACCAGCGGCCCGTCGAAGAACTTGAACCCGCACTGGGTGTCGCTCACGCCGGGCACGATCACCCTGGCCAGTCGGCGGAAGACGGCCGCGCCCAGCTCGCGGACCCGGCTGTGCCGGTTGTCCACTTCGGAGAACGGGTGCGCACGCGACCCCACGACCACCCGCTCGCCGCACAGGAGCAGGCCCACGGCCACGTCGATGGTGTCGAGGTCGGTGGCCATGTCGGCGTCGCAGAACCCGACGAGGGGCGCTCGGGTCCGCAGCAGACCGGTGCGCACGGCGGCTCCCTTACCGGGAACCTGGCACTGTGTCAGGGTGACCGGGACCACGCTCGGCGGCCGAGCTCTGACGATCTCGGCCGTAGCGTCGGTGCTGTTGTTGTCGACCACGACCACGGCGCTGGGGAACGGCATGCCGGCGAGCTTCGCGCACAGTCGCAGCAGCCCTTCGGAGATCCGCCGCTCCTCGTTGTACGCGGGGACGACGATCTCGAGCAGTGGCGACGAGCTCGCACTGCCTGGACGAAAGGGCGCCATGGGTGCCTGGACTACCGCGTGCCGTAGTTGTAGAGGGGCTTGTTGACCGGCGTCGCGGGGGCTCCGGTGAGGGTGACGGTGGTCACCGTCGCCACGAGTGCCGCCACGGCGGTTCCTATGATCGCGGCCATGAGGATTTTGATCATCGAGCCCATCTCCTCGTACAGGAACGAAAGGGAGAGCGATCTTAACCTAGAACCAATTCTTGCTACTCGGAAGTAGTTTGCGGGAACGTAATCAGAGCGATGACCGCCCTCAGCGGGCCCCGCGGGGGTCAGGCGAGCCGGTACAACCGCAGCTCAGGCGTGTTCACCAGGAGCCTGGCCTGTCGGAGCCAGGACGCGAAGCGCCGCAGCTCGGCCGGCGTCCCCGCGTCCACCACGACGTACCGGAACCCCGCTCCGGCCAGATCAGGCGACGGACCGGCTATTACACGTTCTACCGAGCGGGCCCGCTCGTCCTCGCTGCCGACCACCATCCCGTCGACGCGCACGGTGTCGGCGGCGACCACATCCCGACCGGGGGCGGCAAAGAAACGTTGTGCGGGGTCGAGCACGGCCCGGTTGTCGTTCCACGGGAAGCGGCGGTAGGACTCGAACGGGAGGATCAGGACGTCGCCGGGCTCGGCGTCACTCCTGATCACCTCCCGGGCGGCCGTCCAGCCGCTGGGATAGCCGACGGCCTCCAGCGCTCCCGCCGCGCCCCACGCCATCGTGGGCAGCACGGCGAGCGGCGCCAGCACCAGCGCCCCCACCCACCTCCCCGC
>NZ_SMJZ01000097.1 GCF_004348345.1 Nonomuraea longispora | reverse complement strand
GGCTGACTCCGAGCCCGCCGGCCGCGAGGACCGCGGTGTTGGCCAGCAGGAATTTACGTCGTGACACCATGTGCGATCTCTGCTCCTGCGAGGGGGACAGGAATGACATCGTTGTCATTGCCAGTGAACGTAACAACATGACGTAAGGATGTCCATGGCGTAAACCGCGCAATTCCCCCGCAGCCCCGCCGGCCACGGCTCCCTCAGCCGGGCGGCAGGGCGAACCCGCGCAGTTCCGTCCGCGACGACAGGCCCAGCTTGCGCAGCACGCTGGACACGTGGCTTTCCACGGTACGCCGCGACAGGAACAACTCCGTGGCGATCTCCTGGTTCGTCCTGCCCGCCGCGGCGAGGAGCGCCACCTCGCGTTCGCGCGCCGACAGCGACCGGCCGTGCGAAAGCCGCCCGCCCCGCCACGGGTAGGGGATGGGCACGCCGTTCCGCCGCATGACCCGGCCGACCCGCGCGATGTCCCGGTCCGCGCCCATGGCCCCGTACAGGCGCAGCGCGCCCTCCAGGCAGTCGCCGCCGGCGGCGCCGCGCAGGCGGCCCAGCCGCTCGAAGGCGTGGGCCTCGTCGTAGCGCAGCCCGGCCTCGCCCAGCGTCGTACGCGCCGCGTCCAGCAGCCGGTCGGCCTCCACCTCGCCGCCCCGCGAGCGCGCCAGGACGCCCCGCGCGGTCAGCAGCGCGGCCTGCGCGACCGGCGCGTCGGCGCCCTCGATGCCGGCGGCGAGCTCGGACACCAGCCCGGCCGCCCCGCCCGCCTCGCCGACCGCGTCCATGGCGTCCACCAGGCACAGTACGGTCTCGGCTCCCCACACCCAGTTGCCCTTGGCCCGGACCAGGGCGAGCCCGGCCGTGGCCTGCTCCGCGGCGGCCGCGGGGTCGTCCAGGCCGAGCAGCAACCGCGACAACGCCATGCGCGCCGGAATGAGCGGCCACACCGCACCCACCCGCTCGGCGACCGTGATCACCTGTCCCAGGCACTCCGCGGCCTCCTCGGCCGGCCCGATGGCCGCCAGCAGCGTGCCGTGCAGCAGCCGCGAGTCCAGGAACGCCGCCGCGAACGTCGCCGCCGGCCCCGCCAGCCTGCGGGCCCGGCGCTCCAGCCCGTCCCAGCGTCCCGCCGCCCGGTCCACGGCGGCGGTGACCAGCTCGACGACCTCCGCCACCCGCAGGTACTCCGCCTGGTCGGCCACCCGCCGTCCCTCGGCGAGCAGCGACTCGGCGCGGTCGAGCCGCCCGATGTGCAGCGCGCCCTGCGCCCAGTTGAGGCAGGCGCGGGCGTGCTCCCTCGGCACGGCGCGGAGCCGGTCGTCGCGCAGCAGGTCGTCGATCAGCCGCCGGCTGCCCGGGTCACCCTGTTCGAGCAGGAGCGAGGCCCGCGCGATGCGTACCGCGATGTGCACGTCGCGCTCCCCGCTGCGGCGGGCGGCCCGCTCGGCCTGGTCGCAGCGGGCGGCGTGCTCGCGGACGTGCCGGTCGGGCACGGTCTCGGGCGCGGCGAGCACGGCGAGCGCCCGCCCGAGGAGGGCGGGCCGGTCCCCGAGGTCGTCCACCGCCCGCTCGATCTGCAGGTAGCCCGCCCGCGCCTCGCCCTGCTGGCGCAGCATGCGTCCGAGCGCGAAGCGCAGCTCTCCGCGCAGGTGGGCGGGCAGCGGCTCGCTCGCCAGCAGGCGTTCGAGAATGGGTACGGACTCCGCGTGCGCCAGCCCGTCCACCGCGGCCCGGCCGAGCTTGACGGCCAGCCGCACGCGCACGTCGCCGGCCAGTTCGTCGGTCTCCAGCGCCCGCAGCAGGAACCTCGCCGCGGTGGCGTCGTTGCCGTGGGCGAGGGCCGTGTCGGCGGCGGCCTCGGCGTTGCCGACGAACTCCGCCGTCCGGCCCGCGAGCCGGTAGTGGTGGGCGAGCCTGGCCACGGGTTTCTGGCCCGGCTCTCGTTCCAGGGCCTGCGCGGTCTTGAGATGCGACCAGCGCCGCCCGGCGACGGGCACCGACTCGTACACGATCTGCCGGGCCAGCGTGTGCCTGAACCGGCAGCGGCCGTCGTCCTCGTGCAGCAGCCCGATCGCCTGCGCTGTCGCGAGGGCTTTGACGATCTCCTCCGGGTCGCGGCCGGTGACCTCGGCGAGCATCCGGTCGTCGGGTGTCACGCCGATGACGGCGGCGGCCCCGAGGATCTCGCGTATCGGCTCGTCGAGCGCGGCCAGGCGGCCCACCACCACGTCGCGCAGCACGGTGGGGACGGCGAGGTCGGCCAGCACGTCGGGCCGCCTGGGGATCTCGTGGGCGGGCAGCCGCTCCAGCAGCGTGCGGAGCACCTCCTCCACGACGAACGGGATGCCGCCGGTCGCCTCGTGCAGCGGCGCGGCGAACGTACGCGGGAGATCGGTCCCCAGGATGCCGCCCGCCAGCTCCTCCACATCGGGCGGGCTCAACGGGGTGAGGCTGATCACCCGAGCGGGGCCGGACGGAGCTCTGGCCAGTGCCTCGCGGATGGGCAGCGGGCCCGTCTCGGTACGGGCCGTGAGGATCACCGACAGCTCGCGCGGCTGGTGGGAGGCCAGGAAGGCGAGGAAGTCGTGCGTGCCGCCGTCGGCCCAGTGCACGTCCTCCAGGACGAGCACCAGCGGGCTGAGGCGGTCGAGCAGCGCGACGGCGGCACGGAACACCCGGTGCCGCTCGGCCCGCTGGTCGGGTAAGGCGGGCAGCGGCGGCGGCAGATGCCCGGCGATCTCGGGCAGGAGCGGCGCCAGCGCCCCGATCACGGGGTTGGCCGGGCGGGAGGCGGCGAGCTCGGCACCGGCCGTTCGGAAGGCGTCGAGCAGCGGCGACAGCGGCAGCGGCTCCTGGAGCTGCTCGCACTGGCCCACGAGCCGGCGCACCGGCACGCCGGCCGGCGCCCGTGCGTGCTCTGACGTGGCGAAGAGCTCCGCCACCAGCCGGCTCTTGCCGATCCCCGCCTCGCCCTCGACCAGGGCGAGCGACGGCGGTGCGGCGACGACGGCGCGGAGCAGCGCGAGCTCGGCCCGGCGCCCGACGAGCACGTCGGACAGGGCGCCTGAGGGAGCGATGCGGGCCGGGCCGAAGGGCATGGCTCACCCCCATTGCCGCCCCGATGGCGATAGATCAGCGTCAACAATCTACATGGCCTGGCAGAGCCGGGGGTTCACCGTTGATCGAGTTTCGCGGTTGCCCATAACGGGTAGAGCCGACGTAAATTCTGAGCTACCTGTTAACCAGGAGCACCAGATGTCCCGAATCACGTTGACCGCTGCCGCACGTGAAGCGCTGGGCGACGACGAAGTGGTGTTCTTCGACTGGCACGTGACCGGGCTCTGCTGCGCCGACGCGGGTGAGTTCTCGGTGCGGTCCCTGCGCCGATCACGACTACCCCGGCGCGCACGCCCGCTCGGAACCGACCTGGTGTACGCGCACCCGACCGCCTGGGTACATCTCACCGACCTCCCCGTCATGATCGACTGCCGTCCGCTGTGGCGATGGCGGCGCTTCACCACCGATCTGCCGCCGGACGCCGGTCTGCGCTGCTGCCTGGGGCGCCCTCTGTATGGCTCACAAGATGGGAGGTAACCGGTGAAACTGCGCTCCATCATCATCTGGACGGCGGTCGCACTCGTCGGTGCCGCGGGATGGGCCGTGCTGGCCCTGTCCAGAGGCGAGGACGTCAACGCGGTCTGGCTGCTCGCCGCCGCGCTCGGCTCGTACGCCATCGCCTACCGCTTCTACGCCCGCTTCATCGTGCGCAAGGTGCTGGGCGCCGACGACCGCAGGGCCACCCCGGCCGAGCGGCTCGACAACGGCATCGACTACCACGTGACCGACCGGCGCATCCTCTTCGGCCACCACTTCGCCGCCATCGCCGGCGCGGGGCCGCTGGTCGGACCCGTACTGGCCGCGCAGATGGGCTTCCTGCCCGGCACCATCTGGATCGTCGCCGGAGTGATCTTCGCCGGGGCCGTGCAGGACATGGTGATCCTGTTCTTCTCCATGCGGCGCAACGGGCGCAGCCTCGGGCAGATGGCCCGCGACGAGATCGGTCCGGTCGGCGGGGCAGCCGCGCTCGTCGCCGTCTTCGCCATCATGATCATCCTGCTCGCTGTGCTGGCGCTGGTCGTGGTCAACGCCCTGGCGCAGTCGCCATGGGGTGTCTTCTCCATCGCGATGACCATCCCGATCGCCCTGTTCATGGGCTTCTACCTGCGGGTGATCCGGCCGGGCAGGGTCGTCGAGACCACCGTCATCGGCGTCGCGCTGTTGCTGCTCGCGATCGTGGCCGGCGGCTGGGTGCAGGACTCGAGCTGGGCGCCGTTCTTCACACTCAGCCCGTCGGCCCTGGCGCTCTGGCTCATCGCGTACGGGTTCGTCGCCGCCGTGCTGCCCGTGTGGATGTTGCTCGCGCCGCGCGACTACCTGTCGACGTTCATGAAGATCGGCACCATCGCGCTGATCGCCATCGGCATCGCCGTCACCATGCCGACGCTGAAGACCCCGGCCTTCACCGACTTCGCGTTCAACGGTGAGGGGCCGGTGTTCGCCGGGTCGTTGTTCCCGTTCGTGTTCATCATCATCGCCTGCGGGGCGCTGTCGGGCTTCCACGCGCTCATCTCGTCCGGCACGACGCCCAAGATGATCCAGAAGGAGTCGCAGGTCCGGATGATCGGCTACGGCTCCATGCTCATGGAGTCGTTCGTGGCCGTCATGGCCATCACGGCCGCCTGCGTGCTGACCCCCGGTCTCTACTTCGCGATGAACTCCCCCGCGGGCGTCGTCGGGGCCACCGTCGAGAGCGCCGCCCAGGCCGTGACGAACCTCGGCTTCGTCATCACGCCCGAGCAGCTGTCGGCGGCGGCGGAGGCCGTACAGGAGGAGACGCTGATCGCCAGGACGGGCGGAGCGCCCACCCTCGCCGTCGGCATCTCACAGATCTTCTCCGGCTTCCTCGGCGGAGCGGGCTGGCAGGCGTTCTGGTACCACTTCGCGATCATGTTCGAGGCGCTGTTCATCCTCACCACCGTGGACGCCGGCACCCGCGTGGGACGGTTCATGCTCCAGGACACGATCGGCAACGTGTGGAAGCCGGTCTCCCGCGTGAGCTGGTGGCCCGGCCTGATCGTCACCAGCGCCGTCGTCGTCGCCGCCTGGGGCTACTTCCTCTACCAGGGCGTCAACGACCCGCTCGGCGGCATCAACCAGCTCTTCCCGCTGTTCGGCATCGCCAACCAGTTGCTCGCCGCCGTGGCGCTCACCGTCGCCACCACCCTGCTGATCAAGAGCGGGCGGCTGAAATGGGCCTGGGTGACGGCCATCCCGCTGGCCTGGGACGCCGCCGTCACGCTCACGGCCAGCTGGCAGAAGGTGTTCTCGCCAGACCCGACGCTCGGCTTCTTCTCCCAGCGCGACCGCTACCAGACGGCCCTCGACCAGGGGCAGCTGCTCGCACCCGCCAAGTCGGTGGGCGAGATGGAGCAGATCGTGATCAACTCCACCGTCGACGGCGTCCTGGCCGCGCTGTTCGCGATCCTCATCATCGTCGTCATCCTGGACGCGCTGCGGGTGTGGATCAGAGTGATCAGGAGCGGCGAGACGCTGCCGACCGCCGAGGCGCCGTTCGAGGAGTCCAAGATCCTCGCACCGGCCGGTCTCATCGCCACCCGGGAGGAACGCGCGATGATGGCGAAGGCGTCGCCCGACGGCTGACCGCGTCGCCGTTCCGCCGGTGCATGCACGTACGGCTGAAATCCGCCGGCGCGCCGAAGCCCCACCGGGCGGCGATCCGGCGGATCGGCACGTCGGCCAGAACGGCGTCGGCGAGGTCGCGGCGGGTACGCCTCAGCCGAGATGTGGTGCGCCCGCGCGATGGAACGCGGGGTCAGCCGGTGGTCGTGCAGGTGAGCCTGGATGTAGGCGCGTGTCCGTCCGGCGAGGTCCTGCCGCCGGAAGCTCGCCCGCTCCCCGCCGCCGGGTCCGGGCGTACGCCTCCAGCTCGGCACGCATCGATCCCCTCCTGGTCGTCGTTGCACGGCGTGATCGAGAACGGTCGCATGCGTTGAGCGCGGGCGTACGCGGCTCCGCCACCTGAGTGGGGGAAGACGGGCATCGCCGTGTGGCAGAACAACGGAGTGCACCACCGCGCGCGGAACGATCGTCAGGTCGTGCCCGCCGACTGCCGCCATTCCAGCGCCTCCGCGGTGTCGCGGTATTCCAGCAGGTGCTGACCGGCGATCTCCCGCAGCAGGTCGCGGACCTCCGCCGGGGTCGCGCGGAAGAACCCGCGCCGGAGGTTGACCTTGTTGAGCCGCCGCTCGTCCAGCGCCGCGTGCAGCCGCGCCTCGAGCCCCACGGCGTCCTCGCTGAAGACCAGCGCGTGCGTGTCGAACCCGAACGGCACCGACGCGTCGCCCAGCTCGCGCACCTGGTCCTCCGGTTCCAGCCGGCGCGTCATGCCGATCTTCACGACGTCCTCGCCGAACGCCCCTATGTTGGAGATCACGTACACGTACCCGGCTCTGGTGTCGGCCTCGCGCGCCTCGACGGCGGCGACCGCGGCGCCGAGCTCCGCCAGCTTGGCCTCCAGCTCCGCCACGCTGTCCTGGGACGCGGCGCCGCTCTGGGCCGGCCTGGCCAGCGCCGCCCGGTAGTGGGCCTCCTCCTTGCGCAGCCGCGTCTTCTCCCGCTCGAACTCGCGGCGCGCGGCCTCCTCCTCCCGCTGTCGTTCCCGCTGGGCGCGGACGAGTTCCTTCTCCTCCTCCTGCTTGGCGAGATAGTCGGCGGTCAGCTGCAGCTCGTAGATCCTGGTGCGGTGATATTCGGGGTTGACGTGGATGCTCATCGTCCGCCCCAGCCGCACGATCGTGTCCACGGCCTTCTCCAGGCGTTCGATCGCGGACTGCAGTTTGTACGGCCGCATCGTGCGCACACAGTTGTCCGCCTCCGCGTTGTAGGCCCGCGCCATCAGCTTGGAGAAGTCGCGGACCATCTTGCGCCCCTCGGCGGCCGACCCGTTCACCTGCCGGCCGGTGGTGCCGACGACGGCCCGCCCTTCCTTGGCCATCTCCTTGATGCGCGCCTTGACCTGCGCGAGGCGTTCCTTGTAGGCGACGGCGTCGCTCAGCGGGTGGCGGTATTCGTAGACGCCCACCTCCTGCAGCAGCGCGGTCTCCTCCGTCCACATGATCCGCTGCTCCGCCTCCCGCAGCCGCCGGGTCGCGTCGTCGAGCGCGGCGAGCAGCCGCTCGTACTCGTCGCGCAGCTCGCGGGTCAGCTCCGCGATCCGCATGGCGTCCATGCCGCACAGCCGTTCCACCCAGGCGCGCAGCAGGTCGTTCTCTTCCTCCAGGCGTCTGCGTCCGCCGAACAGCCGGCCGCTCCTGCGTTCGGGAGACTGCGGCGGGGCGTCCTCCGCGACCCAGAACTGCCAGTCGGCGGGGGCCTGAGGCCACGCCGGGTCGGGCTGCCATCCCTGCGGCGGCCACCAGCCGGGCGGCGGCTCGGGCCAGCCCGGAGGAGGATTGAACCGGTATCGAACCATAGGCGCTCCTCGCAGGTGAGACGACAGGCCCACACTGGAGAGATAGCTGTGCGCCCCCGAAGAGTTACAGTACGCAGCGGCGAGGCGGGAGGGGCGCCGCCGGGCAACGCACCGGCGCCGTGGCGTGAATGGGCTCGGTACGGGTCGCGGGCCGTGCGGTTGAGCACGGCGTCCAACACCGCCGAGCAGCGCCGGACGGTCAGGGCACGGGCCCTCCGACCCGCTCGGCCACGCCGGGGCGCCGTCGGTGGGCGGCGAAGAACGCGCGGGCGGAGGCCGGCAGCCAGAGGGCGGCGATCATCAGGAGGTGGATGACGTCGGCGGAGATGACGGCCCAGTAGTACTCGGAGCCGGCGGCGGCCGAGACGAACCCGGCGAGGGTGGCGACGATGAGGTAGACGGTGAGGGCGACGCGAGCCCAGCGGCGGCCCTTGAGCGCCTTGAGCACGAACCAGATGACGAGGACGACGTCCAGGGCGTGCAGGACGACCGCGTACGTGACGGCGGCGTTGATCGCGAAGTCGAGGTGGGCGGGGTCGAGGTCGGGGTTGTCGCGCATGACGGACGCGCCGGTGAAGTCGCGGTCGAAGGCCATCAGCAGCGGCAGGGCGACATAGACGGCGACCAGGACGATCACCGCGGGGACGAGCAGGCGGAGCGAGGCCGGAACACCTTTTTCTTGGTACGGGCGTACTACCATAGCGGTTATGCTAACACGACTGAGCTAACATAATTTCCATGCCCAGGCTTATCGATCATGAACAGCGGCGCGAAGAGCTCGCCGAAGCGGCCTGGCGAGTGATCATGCGCCACGGCATAGGCCGCGTCTCCGTGCGCATGGTCGCCGCCGAGGCGGGGGTCTCCGCCGGATCGCTGCGCCACGTCTTCAGGACGCAGGGCGAGCTGCTGGTCTTCACCATGCAGCTCGTCGTCAACCGCGTCCAGGCCCGCATGGCCGCCATCCCGCCCCACCCCACCATCCGGCAGAGCGTCGAGGCCGTGGCGCGCGAACTGCTGCCGCTCGACGCCGAGCGGCGCGCGGAGATGGAGGTCAACCTGGCGCTGTTCAGCGCCGCCACCGCCGAAACGTCCCTCCAAGGCCCCCGCGAGGAAGCGTTCGAGGCCCTGCGCGACGCCTGCCGCTGGATGATCTCCGCCCTCGACAACGGCACCGACCTGGCACCGGGGCGCGACCCGGAGATCGAGGCCCTGCGCCTGCACGCCGTCATCGACGGACTCGCCGCCCACCTCGTCTACGAGCCGCCCACGGCCGACACGAGCTGGGCGACCAAGGTCCTCACCACCCACCTGGACTCGCTGGCGGCTTCCGCGCCCTGATCGCCCCGGTTATGGTCATGATCCGTGACCGAGAGCCCTGCTTCGCCGGTGTTCGTCCGGCCGGGCGCGGCTCCGGAGGAGATCGAGCAGGCGTTCCGAGGGCGGCACGCGGCCCGTGCGGCGGGTGGCCTCGGCCCCCCGCCGCATCGCCGGACGCCTGCTCGTCGATCTTCGTCCGCGTCATCCTCGTCGCCTGGTGGGGGCGTGGACGACCTGTGGACGATGCTGGAGGATCGCGAGCTGCGGCGGTGCGGCCACGACCGTAGAGGAAGGCTGCCGTGCTGCTGCACACCCCCGCGGTGAACGTCATCGAGTTCATCCGGCCATGAGTCCGGTCAGCCGATGCCGGGACGGCGTGCCGCCCGTTCCCAGGCGCGGGGCTGCGGTCGGCGCGTCCGGACCGGCCGACGGGAACCGGCCCGGACGCGCGGCTCATGCGGCAGGCCGCTCAGGAACGGGTCCACTTCTGGTTGGGCGCCCCCGTGCAGTCCCACAACTGCAGGCGCGCGCCGTTGGCGGTGTTGCCGTCCACCACGTCCACGCACCGGTTGGCCGGGATGTTGACGAGGTCGCCCGCCGGGCTGAGCGTGAAGCGCTGGGCGCCGGTGCCGTTGCACGTGTACAGCTGGATCGGCGTTCCGTTGGCGGTGCCAGCCGCGGCGGCGTCCATGCACTTGCCCATCGCGCGCACCGTGCCGTCGCCGTTGACGGACCACTGCTGGGCGGCGGTCCCGTTGCAGTCGTACATCTGCAGCGGGGCGGCGTCCACGGGCTCGGCGCGGGGGATGTCGATGCAGCGGCCGTTCAGGTTCGACCTCAGCGCGGCGCCGGACCCCGATCCGCCGTCGGTCCACGCGGAGACGCGGACGTAGTCGATCAGCATCGTCTGCGGGAAGGTGGTGCCGGCGTTGGGCGGGCCGGGCCAGTTGCCGCCGACCGCCACGTTCATGATCATGAAGAACGGGTGGTCGAACACCCACCGGTTACCGCGGAGGCTCGCCGGAGTGATCCGGAAATATTCCGAACCGTCCAGGTACCAGATGATGAGGTTGGGTGACCACTCGATCGCGTACCTGTGGAAGGCGTCACCGAGCGGCGCGCCCACCGTACGGCTGCCTCCGATCCCGTCGCCGCCGGAGTAGCCGGGGCCGTGGACCGTGCCGTGCACGGTGTTCGGGACGCTGCCGATGTTCTCCATGATGTCGATCTCGCCGTCGCCCGGCCAGTTGGGCCCGCCGAGCATCCAGAACGCGGGCCAGATGCCCTGACCCCGCGGGATCTTGATGCTCGCCTCGAAGCGACCGTACGTCTGCGTGAACTTCTCGGCGGTCAGGATCCGGCCGGAGGTGTACTGGCAGGTGCCGTAGTGGCACTGCAGGTTGGACGGGTTCTCCCTGCGGGCCGTGATGGCCAGGTGCCCCTGCCCGTCGTGGTAGACGTTGCGGGTCGAGTCGGTGTAGTACTGCAGCTCGTTGTTGCCCCAGCCCCCGCCGCCGATGTCGAACTTCCACTTGGAGCCGTCGACGGACGTCCCCGCGGCGGCGTTGAACTCGTCGGACCAGGTCACCGGCCCGATGTCGGCTTCGGCCCGGGAGGTGCCCGCGACCAGGCCGCTGGTCAGGGTGAGGAGCATGGCCGTGGCCGCGAGGAGGAGCCGGGGTTTGCGCATGGAGACCTCCGGTATGTGGTCTGGCCCCCCGATCAAGTGGATGTAATATCAGCGCCTCTTTCTTGTCAACAAGAAGCTTTACTTATTATTTGTACGCCGCCGCTCCCCCGAGACGCGGCTGGACTCTCCCACGGTGGGAGGGCCCATGCTGGGTTGCCTGCGACATGCGCGTCGGTATTCGGTATGAGGAGAGCGAGACATGACCACCGTGAAGGACGTCGAGGCCCGCGGCATGCACCACTGCGAGACGACGGCGCTCGGCGTGCTGCTCCGGCACGAGGGCCTTGACCTGTCCGAACCGATGCTGTTCGGGCTGGGCTCGGGCCTGTCCTTCCTCTATTGGGACAGCAAGGGCATGGCGTTCCCCTTCCTCGCGGGCCGCGTCAGGCCTTTCGACCTCACCAGGAACCTGGCCGCCAGACTCGGGCTGACGTTGACGGTCAAGGAGACCACCTCGCCGCGCAGGGCGTGGGAGAACGTCACCGCCCCCATCGACGCCGGCCGGCCGGTCGGCCTGCAGCTCGACTCGTACCATCTGGACTATTTCCGCACCAAGGTGCATTTCGGCGGCCACGTCGTCGCCATGTACGGCTACGACGAGCACGACGCCCACCTGGTGGACACCGAGCAGCAGGGAGGAGCGGTCCGCACGAGCCTGGCCGGCCTCGCCAGGGCACGCGCCGAACGCGGCCCTATGACCGCCAGACACCGGTCCTTCACCCTCGCACTCCCCGCTCACCCGCCCGCCTGGCAGGACCAGATCGTCCCCGCCATCAAGCACTGCGCCGACGCCTTCCTCGCCGCTCCCATCGCGAACCTCGGCCACCGCGGCATCGCCAAGTCCGGCACGAAGGTGCCCGGATGGCTGAGCCGCGCCGGCGAGCCGCAGCGGGACCTGCCGCAGGCCGCGCTGCTCATGGACAAGGGCGGCACCGGCGGCGCCCTGTTCCGCGCCCTCTACCGCGACTTCCTCGGCGAGTGCGCCCGGATGGTCGACGACCACCGCCTCCGCACCGCCCACACCCTCTACACCGAGGCCGCCGCCCTGTGGACGGACGTGTCGACCCTGATCGCCAAGGCCGGGGAGAGCGGCGACGCGCGCCACCTCGACCAGGCCGGCACCGTCCTCCACGACCTCGCGCGCATCGAGCAGGACGCCATGCGGGCGCTGCGCCGGTTGTGACCGGCGGGGGCGCCGAGCAACCGCATGAGTGTACGGAAGACCGGCCCCCGTCGTAGGCTCGACCACGCGCCTGACGGACAGGAGGCTGTGATGGCCCAGACGACGGTGACCGGGACGACGGTGGACGAGGTGATGGCCGAACTGGCCGGCCTCGACGACCCGAAAATCCGCGCGGTCAACGACAGACACGGTGACGATCACGGCGTCAACCTCGGCAAGCTGCGCGCGCTCGCCAAACGGCTGAAGACCCAGCCCGAGCTCGCGCGCCGGCTCTGGGCGACGGGTGACACCGCCGCGAGGCTGCTGGCCCTTCTGATCTGCCGCCCGAAGGCGTACGAACGGGACGAGCTCGACGAGATGGTCCGCGAGTCGCGTACGCCCAAGGTGCACGACTGGCTCGTGAACTACGTGGTCAAGAAGAGCCCGCACGCCGAAGAACTACGCCTGGCCTGGTTCGCCGATCCCGACCCCGTGGTCGCGAGCGCCGGCTGGGCCCTGACCACCGAACGCGTGACGAAGAAACCCGGCACCCTCGACCTCTCCGGGCTGCTCGACGTCATCGAGACGCGGATGAAGGACGCCCCCGACCGCCTGCAGTGGGCGATGAACCACTGCCTCGCCCAGATCGGCATCGAGCACGCCGAACTGCGGGCCCGCGCCATCGACATCGGGGAACGCCTGGAGGTGCTCAAGGACTACCCGACGTCGCCGGGCTGCACGTCGCCGTACGCACCCGTCTGGATCACCGAGATCACCCGCCGCCGGCAGGACAAGCAGCCCGGCTGACTCCCGGCCGCCGGGGACCGCACGCCGCTGCTCCGGGAGTAGCGTTGCCCGTCATGACCGACTTCGTCTCCCTCCCCTTCTACGACCTGTTCCACGAGAACGGGCACGTCCCGGGCATTCGCGAAAAGCTTCCCCCGCTCCTCACCGGAGTGCGACGGAGCATCCTGGAGATCGGCGCAGGAACCGGTCTGATCACCACGTCGATCGCCGAATGGACACCTGCCGAGATCTTCGCGCTGGAGCCCTCGGCCGGAATGCGCGGGGTGTTGCTGTCCCGGCTGAACGCCCGCCCGGAACTGCTCAAGCGGGTGACCGTGCTCCCCTATGACGCGCTCAGCCTGGACCTGGCCGAGCCGGTGGAGGCCATGGTGATGATCAACGTGCTGTACGCCCTGGATCCCGACTACCGCAAGCGGCTCTGGCCGGTGCTGGCCACCCAGCTGGAACCCGGCGGGCGGCTGGTCTTCACCTGGCGCGACGGCGGCCCGCCCGCGCCGAGCCCGCTCAAGGAGCTGGAGTCGTGCCAGGTGGGCCGGCACACCTACACGATCCTGTCGGAGACCATCGAGTCGGACGAGGAGACGTACAAGGCCCGCTACCTCTACCGGGTCTCGGAAGGCGACAAGGTCATCAGCGAGGAGGAGATCGTCGGCCACGCCTACCGCCCCGTGCGGGACGTCATCGAAGGCGAACTGGTCAGCGCGGGCTTCGCCCGGACGGACGCGCCTGACGGGTTTCTCGCCTGGGGGCTTTGATCCGGAGCCCTGCGCTGTGCCCTCTCACCGGCGACTGGCCGCGCTGCTGCACCTGGCCACCGAGCTCAGGCGTGACCGGCCCGATCGGTACGAGCCGTTGCTCGACCACCTGGCGGCGCACGGATTCGACCGAGACCTGCTGAACCAGGCCATGGAGGCTCACGGCCTGTCACCGGAGAAGCAGAGCCTGATCAACGACCGTCTCCGGCCTTGAGCGGACCTCGTACATGTGGATCTGGACACGGTAGAAGCCCTTCCTGTCGTCGAAGTGTCCGCCGAGCCCAGCAAGGGCGGCGTGAACCCGGCGCGCGACATGGATTCGTTCCGGCTGTCGGAGCGCGACGCGACCCGTAAGCCGGCCGGCCGGACACTCCGGCCTGGCGTTCTCGAAGCGCGAGAAGGAAGGCGTGGGCGAGGCTCTGAGCGGGGTTTCGACGAAGGGTTTGCCAGGAGGTTGCCGGTGGTCGGCAACGAGCAGACCTTGCTGCTTGGCCCCGCTGCCCATTGGCTCATCGGTCCCCGTCTCGAATACTCGAAGGAGCCACCGCCCCAATGCCGTAAATGATGCCAGGAGGGTTCATGCGCGCAGCCGAGATCGTGGAGACGCTGCCCACCGCGCGTCTCGACGACGAGGCACTGGCGGCCGTTCGCATGCTGTGCGAACAGCGGTTGCCGGGACTGATCGTCGCGGACGAACAGGGGCGCGTGGTGGGCTGCCTGTCGTCGGTCGATCTGCTCAAGCTTGCCTTGCCCCGCTACACGCTGGGCGAGCCGCTCCTGGCCCGCGTGATCGACGAGGCGCACGCGGACAGGATCGCCGAGCTCCTGTCTCGCAAACCCGTCCGTGACCTGCTGGAAGAGGCAGGACACGGGATCCCGGTGGCGCGCCCGGAGGCGACGCTGGTCGAGCTGGTCGAGATGATGACACGCCACGGCTGCCCGCTGATACTGGTGGAACAGGTTGATGAGGGCGGCTCGCTCGGAGTGATCACCGCCAACCGGCTGCTGGAGAAGCTGGCGGCCGCCATCAGCGAGGCCTCCCCATGACCGTGACGACAGTCACCCAGCAAAGAAGAGGTGCCCAGCTGGCCGCTCCTGACGAACTCGCCGCGCTGGCCACGAAGATCGCAGCCGAGGCTGACGGGACATCCGGCGAGTTGCTGGACGGCTATCTGCAGACCCTGGCCGAGGTGAGCGTGAGCCGGCGTCCGCCCAGCGACGACGAGCTGAGGCAGTGGCGCGACATCGGGGCGCGGGCGGCCGATCTCGGCGTCCCGATGCGGAGCCTGATCAATCTCTACCTGCGGGCCACCTGGCAGGCCTGGCCGCATCTGCCCGGCGTGCGCGGTCCGGACGCGACAGACCGCCTCTGCCCGATCGGTGAGTCGATCATGCGTACGGCCGACACCGCGGTGATGACCCTGGCCGAAGGGTACGAGGAGGTCCAGCGGTGGATCGTGCGCCGCGAGGAGTCCCTGCGCCGCGAGTTCATCGACGATCTGTTCGACGGACGCGACATCGGCGGGCTGGCAGAGCGTGCCGAACGCTACGGCCTGCACCTCGGCTGGGCCCACGTGGTGGCGGCGGCGCGCGGTGCCGAACCCTTCGTGGACGGCGGCCTGATCGCACGCCAGGTCGAGACAGCGCTGCGGCCGCACTTCGGCATCCGGGACGCGCTCGTGGGCACCAAGGACGGGCTCCTGGTCTGCCTCGCGCCCCAGCAGCACCGAGCCGTCCTGGACGAGTTCGTGCGCCAACTCTCCCTCGCCCTCGGTGCGGACACGTCGTGGCGGGTGGGCATCGGCCGCCCACAGTCCGGCGCGGGCGGAGTCGTACGTTCCTTCGAGCAGGCCCGCGGCGCGCTGGAGATCGGCTCGCGCCTCGGCCTCCCCGAGCAGGTGCTGCGCGCGCGTGAACTGCTTGTCTACCAGGTGCTGCGCCGGGACACCGCGGCGCTGTCCGAGCTGGTCACCGAGGTCCTGGAGCCGCTCCGCACCACGCGGATGGGAGCTGAGCCGCTGCTCGACACCCTCTCGGCCTATTTCGATTCGGGCAGTGTCGCGACGGTCGCCGCGCAGCGGCTCCATGTGAGTGTCCGCACGGTCACCTACCGCCTGCGGCGCATCCGTGACCTCACCGGCTACGCGGCCGACGACCCGCGGCAGGCGTTCGCCCTACACGTCGCGGTGCTCGGCGCGCAGCTCATCGGCTGGCCGAACCAAGAGAGCTCATGACGCGACCACGTCTCGCACCACCGGACACGGGCGTCACGCGCTCCGGGGGGACCGGCACCATCCGTTTGATCCGTTGGGCCGCTCCGCTGCTCGCGGCTTTCTGGCTGCTGCTCTCCGGTCATATCGATCCACTCTTCGTGACGTTCGGCGTGATCTCGGTCGTCCTCGCCTGCGTGCTTGCCCACCGGGCCGGACTGAGCCTGGAGAAGGGCCCCACGCTCGGCCTGGTGCTGCGACTGCCCCGCTATCTTCTCTGGCTCGTCAAGGAAGTCCTGGTCTCCGCGGTCACCGTGACGCGCCAGGTGTGGTCGCCGCGGCCGAACCTGGACCCGGTCGTCGCCTGCACGCCCTCGCGCGGCCTCTCCCCTCTCACCCAGGTGGTGTATGCCAATTCCATCACCCTCACCCCCGGCACGCTCTCGCTGGACCTCGACGACGAGCACATTGAGGTGCACGCCCTCGACAGCGCCGGGGTGGAGGACCTGGGTGACGGGCGCGTGCTGCGGCAGGTGCACAGGCTGGAGGCACGGCGATGATCGTCGCGGTGATGGCCGCGATCCTGGTCACCATGCTCCTCGCCCTGGCGAGGGCGTTCCTCGGGCCGGGACGCTACAACCGCATCCTGGCGATCAACATGTTCGGCACCAAGACCGTCCTGTTCGTCGCCGTCTCCGGTTACCTCTTCGGCCGGCCGGAGTTCCTCGACATCGGCATCCTCTACGCCCTGGTCAACTTCGTGGCCGTCATCGCAGTCCTGCGCCTCACCCACGAGACGGAGAGCGACGCCGCATGATTCTCCTGGAGATCCTGAGCGCCGTGCTGCTCGCCGCCGGCACGCTGTTCATCGTGTCGGGTGCGGTAGGCCTGCTGCGCTTCCCCGACTTCTACACCCGCATCCACGCCACCGGCATCACCGACTCGGCCGGGGCCGGACTGATCCTCCTCGGACTGCTGCTGCGGACGACAACGTGGGAGGCGGGAGTCCGGCTGCTCATCATCCTGCTGTTCCTCGTGGTGACAGGTCCGACGGCGACACACCTCCTGGCGCACGCCGCGCGCCGCGACGGCGTACCTGTCTGGCGTAAGGGCCACCCCCGCCGATGACGACGTTCACCGTGATCAACTTCACGCTTCTCACGATCCTCACCGTGACCGCGCTGGTCATCGCACGGCTACGTGCTCTGTACGAGGCCGCCATGCTGACCGCCCTGTCCAGTCTCGTCACCGCGAGCCTGTTCGTGCTCATGGACGCGGTGGACGTGGCCTTCACCGAGGCTGCGGTCGGCGTCGGCATCAGCACCGTTCTGCTGCTCGGCGTGCTCGCGCTCACCCGTTCGCGCGAGGCGGTCACTCCACGGCACCGGCACCTTCCGGCCATCGCCGTCACCGCGCTGACCGGCGGCCTGCTCGTCTACGCCGCCCAGGATCTTCCCGCCTTCGGCTCCGCGGACAGCCCTGTCCAGCGACACCCCGTCACGGAGGTCTACCTGCACCAGTCGCAGAAGGAGATCGGCGTGCCCAACACCGTCACCGCGGTGCTGGCGAGCTACCGGGCGCTGGACACGTTGGGCGAACTGGTCGTGGTGTTCGCCGCGGGCACCGCCGTACTCCTGCTGCTCGGACCGCTCACCCACGGTAAGCGGCGGCAGAACCTGGACCTGATGGAGTACAAGGTCCTGCGGGTGGTCAGCAGCCTGCTGATGCCGTTCGTCCTGGTGTTCGCCCTCTACGTGCTCTTCCACGGCGACTTCGGGCCCGGAGGCGGATTCCAGGCCGGCGTGATCTTCGCCACCGGCTTCGTGCTGCACGGCCTGGTCTTCGGCCTGGACAAGTCTCAGCGGGTGTTGCCACCGGCGGCGCTGGGGTCTCTGGTCCCGCTCGGCCTGGGACTCTTCGTGGGTCTGGGCGTGGTGACCATGCTGCTGGGCGGCTCGTTCCTCGACTACGGCACGCTGCTGCCCACCGGCGGTCCCGCGGCGCAGCACCTGGGCATCCTGACCGTCGAAGTGGCCATCGGCATCACCGTCGCGGCGGTCATGACGTCGATCTTCTTCGCCTTCGCCGGCCGGAGACCCACGCGATGAGCGGTACGCACTACGTCTACTGGCTGCTGTTCGCCCTCATGATGATCGGCCTCTACGTCGTCATCAGCCACGGCAACCTGCTGAAGAAGATGATCGGGCTCACGCTCTTCCAGGTTTCGGTCTTTCTGTTCTTCATCAGCCTCGGCAAGGTCGAAGACGGCAGCGCGCCGATCATCTCCCCGGAGGTCGAGACCTACTCCCACCCGCTTCCCCAGGTGCTGATCCTGACCGCCATCGTGGTCGGCGTCGCCACCCTCGCGGTCGGCCTGGCACTGGCTGTGCGCATCTTCGAGGCCTACGGCACCGTGGAGGAACAGGACATGCAAGAGCGTGACGAGGACCGGCACGGAGCCGCCTCATGATCGCGAACCTGCCGGTGTTGCAGGTGCTCATTCCCCTTGGATGCGCGCCGCTGTGCGTGCTGCTGCGCCGCCGGAGCCTGGCGTGGCTGGTGTTCCTGATGGCCGCGCTCGGCTCGCTGGCCTGCGCCGCCGTACTCGCCCGGCAGGTGGCGGCCCACGGCCCGCTGCACTACGCCGTGGGCGGGTGGGCGCCACCGTACGGCATCGAGTTCGTGGTCGCCGGCTACAACACCCCCGTACTGCTGGTCGTGTCGGGCGCGGCCGTGGCCGCGGCCGTCTACAGCCTGGGAAGCGTGCGCACCGAGATCGACGACCGTCGGGCACCGCTGCTCTACACCTTTCTCTGCCTCACCTTGGGTGGCCTGCTGGGGCTGACAGTCACCGGCGACGTGTTCAACGCCTTCGTCTTCCTGGAGATCAGTTCCCTGTCGACCTACGCCATGGTCGCGCTGGGCCCGCGGCGTCGCGCCCTGCCGGCCGCCTTCCGCTACCTGGTGATCGGCACGGTGGGCGCGACGTTCGTGCTGATCGGCATCGGCCTGGCCTACGCCGTCACGGGCACCCTGAACATGGCCGACCTGGCGGCGCGCCTGGCCGCGGCCGACAGCGACCGGGCGCTCTACGCCGCCGCCGTCTTCGTCTTCGTCGGCCTGGCGGTCAAGGCGGCGGTCTTCCCGCTGCACGCCTGGCTGCCGGGAGCCTACGGCGAGGCGCCATCGACGGTCAGCACCTTCCTGGCCGCCACGAGCACCAAGGTGGCTCTGTACGTGTTGTGCAGGCTCACCTTCACCGTGTTCGGCGCCGGACTGGTCTTCGGCACGATGCCGGTCGGCAGGATCGGCCTGCTGGCGGGCGGACTGGCGGCAGTGGCCGCCTCGGCCGTCGCCTGTTTCCAGACCGACCTGAAATACCTGCTGGCCTGGTCGAGCATCGCGCAGATCGGCTACATCCTGGCCGGGATCAGCCTGGGCACCGCCGCCGGGGTCTCCGCCGCCTACCTCCATCTGATCAACCACGCGGTGATCAAGGCCTCCCTCTTCGCCGCCGCCGGCCTCGTGCTGGTGCGGCTGGGCTCAGTGCAGTTGTCCGCGCTGGCCGGCCTCGGCCGGCGCATGCCCTGGACCTTCGCGGCGATCGTGATCGCGGGCCTCGGCCTCGTCGGCGTGCCGCCCACGGCTGGTTTCGCCGGCAAGTGGGCGCTGGCCTCGGCGCTCATCGAGGCAGGCCAGTGGCCGGTACTCGTGGCCATGCTGGTCAGCTCCCTGCTGGCGCTCGGTTACATCGGGCGCATTGTGGAGACCGCCTGGTTCCGCGAGCCCGCATCGGTCGCTGAGCCGTCAGGAGCGCCCGCGTCGATGACCGCAGTGGTGTGGGTCCTGGTCGCGGTCTCCGTCGTCTTCGGTCTCGATGCGGCGTTGCCGGCCTCGCTCGCCGAGTCCGCCGCCGAGGCGCTGTTGAACGGTGGTGGATGATGCCTCTCCTCCTGGCGGTCGCCGTGACGCTGCCGCTTCTGGCCTGCGGGGCCGTCCTCCTGCTGCGGCGCAGGCCTGCCGCACGTGAAGCCGCTTCGGTGGCCGCCGGCGTCGCATTGGCCGCCACGATGCTCAGCCTGTGGCCCGCCGCCGGGCAGGACGTACGGCTGACGCTCTGGTCGTGGCTGCCCGGGTTGTCGCTGGAGTTCGCGCTGGAGCCGCTCGGGCTGCTGTTCGCCACCGTGGCGGCGGTGCTCTGGCCGGTGACGACCGTGTTCGCCGCCGGATACCTGCGTGCGAGCGAGACGCCGCACCAGACACGCTTCTTTGCCTTCTTCGCCCTGGCCATCGTGGCTGCGATGTGGATCGCCCTGTCGGCGAACCTGGTCACGCTGTTCATCGGCTACGAGATCATGACGGTGGCGACCTGGCCGCTGGTCGCGCACGGTGGCGACACGGCGGCCCGCCGCGGCGCGCGCATCTACGCGGCGATCCTGCTGACCAGCTCGATCGGCCTCATGCTGCCCGCCGTCGTGTGGACCTGGGTGTTGGCCGGCGACACCACCTTCCGCCCCGGCGGCCTGCTCGGCGGAACCGCGGGAACCGGCGTGCTGACCGTGCTGTTCGCCCTCTACCTTTTCGGCATCGGCAAGGCCGCGCTGATGCCGGTGCACCGCTGGCTGCCCGCCGCGATGGTGGCGCCAGCCCCCGTGTCGGCGCTGCTGCATGCTGTCGCGGTGGTCAAGGCCGGGGTGTTCGCGGTGCTGAAGGTCACCGTCTACGTCTTCGGGATCGACACGCTCACCGAGACCGGAGCCGCGGCCCCGATGAGCTGGGTGGCGGCGTTCACCGTGGTCGCGGCGGCCGTGATCGCCATCAGGTCCGACAACCTCAAGCGCCGCCTGGCCTACTCCACCGTGGGCCAGCTCGCCTACATCGTCCTGGGCGCGACCCTCGCCCGCGACATCGCCGTGGCAGGCGGGGTGTTCCACCTGGTGACGCACGCCGCCGGGAAGATCACGCTGTTCCTGTGCGCGGGCGCGATCGCGGTGACCGCGCGCAGGACTCGCGTCAGCGAGCTGGACGGCCTGGGCCGCGCCATGCCGTGGACGTTCGCCGCGTTCCTCACCGCCGCCCTCTCGATCATCGGGCTGCCTCCCCTGGGCGGCACCTGGAGCAAGTGGCTGCTGCTGATGGGCGCGGTCGAGGCGGGGCAGTTCGCCATGATGGCGGTGCTGCTGGCCGGCTCCCTGCTCGCGCTGGCCTACCTGATGCCGATCCCGGCGCGTGCCTTCCTTCTGCCGCCGGCGGATCCGCCGGCGCACGGCGAGGCCCGGTTCTCTCTGTCGGGGCCGCCCGTACTGACCGCGCTCGGCTGCGTGGCGCTGTTCTTCGGCGCGGAGGCCGTACTCGCGCCGCTGGCCGGGATCCTGGAGGTGCCGTGAAAGACGATGACGACCGCCGCCGGCTGGACGAGCCGCGCAACGTGACCCGCATCGTGTACGGCCTGGCCGTCCTGTGCGCGCTGATCTTCGCCGCCGACCTCTTCTACACCAAGCATCCGCACTTCGCCGTCGAGGAATGGTTCGGCTTCCACGCCGTGTACGGGTTCGTCGGCGCCTTCGCCCTGGTCATCGTCGCCAAGGGGCTGCGCAGGGTGCTGCGGCGTGATGAGGACTACTACGAGCGGGGTGACGATGACGGCTAATCCCGCCCTGCTGCTGATCCTCGGCGCAGCCGGCGTGCCGCTGCTGCGCGGCCTGCCCCGGCACGCCCTGATGGCGGCGGTGCCGGTCGCCGGGCTGGTCCTGCTGTGGGCGCTACCCGAGGGCACCGCACCCGGCCTGCAGTTCCTGGGGCTGGAGCTGATGCCGGTGCGGGTGGACGCCCTGTCGCGGGTGTTCGCCACGGGTTTCCTGATCGCGGCGCTGCTGACCATGGTCTACGCCATGCATCTGCGAGACACGCTGCAGCAAGCCATGACCCTGGTGTACGCGGCGGCTGCCGTCGGCGGCACACTCGCGGGCGACCTGGTGACGTTGTTCGTCTTCTGGGAGCTGGCCGGGTTGTCGTCGGCGTTCCTGATCTGGGCGGGACGCAACGAGCGCAGCCATCGGGCCGCCACCCGCTATCTTGCCGTGCAACTGCTGTCCGGCCTGCTCATGCTGGCCGGGATCGTGCTGCGGGTCCAGTCAGGCGCCGGGCTGGAGTTCGGCCACCTCGGGCTGGACGCGCCCGGCGGTGCGCTGATCCTCGCCGCGATCGGCATCAAGTGCGCCTTCCCTCTCCTGCACTCCTGGCTCACCGACACCTATCCCGAGGCGACCATCGTCGGCGCCGTCGCGCTGTCGGCCTTCACCACCAAGTTCGCGGTATACACGCTGGCGCGCGGCTTCGCCGGCACAGAGATGCTGGTGTGGGTCGGCCTCGTCATGGCCGTTTTCCCGATCTTCTATGCGGTCATCGAGAACGACCTGCGCCGGGTCCTGGCGTACAGCATGATCAACCAGCTCGGGTTCATGGTCGTCGGCGTCGGCATCGGGGGCGCGCTGGGTATCAACGGCGCGAGCGCGCACGCCGTGGCCGACATGGTCTTCAAGGGCCTGCTGTTCATGAGCGTGGGCGCGGTCATGTTGCGCACGGGCACCGCCAACGGCTCCGACCTGGGCGGACTCTACAAGTCCATGCCGCAGACCGCCGCGCTGTGCATGGTCGGCGCCGCATCGATCTCCGCCTTCCCGCTGTTCTCCGGCTTCGCCACCAAGTCGTTGATCATGGAGGCGGTCGGGCAGGAACACCTCACCGTCGCCTGGTTGCTGCTGCTGTTCGCCTCCGCCGGCGTCTTCCACCATGCCGGGATCAAGATCCCGTACTTCGCCTTCTTCGCGCACGACCGGGGGTATCGGGTCGCGGAGGCGCCCCTCAACATGCGCGCGGCGATGGTCATGGCCGCAGTGGTGTGCGTGGCGATCGGGGTCGCGCCCTCCCTGCTGTACGACATGCTGCCGTACGCCGTGGACTACGCGCCGTACACCACCGCCCATGTGATCAATCAGTTGCAGTTGCTGCTCCTGGCCGCACTCGCCTTCACGGTGCTGGTGCGCACCGGGCTCTACCCGCCCGAACTGCGCTCGGTCAACATCGACGCCGACTACGTCTACCGCCGGGCGCTGCCCCAGGGCTGGCGGGCGTTGTCGCGGGCCGCGGACGCGGGCCGCGCACGGATCGGGCCCGTGCTGCGCCGCCGTGGCGGGGAGCTCTGGGAGATCGCCACGGGCCCGCTCCGGCCCGGCAGCCGGGTCTCCCGGCCATGGTCCACCCACCTGATGGTGTGGTGGACGGCGCTTGTGCTCGGCGCCATGCTGCTGCTGGCCTTTCTGTGATCTTGTCCAGGGATCCGCAGGTTCGCCGGCCGGATCATGACCCCTCACGTCAGGCTGATCCGGCGACGCGGCGACCGTACTGGTGGCATTCGCCGGTGAAGACGGTGGCGAGTTCGTTCTTGATGATCGAATCCGACATGTCGGCTGCCGGCACTCCGTTCACGCCTCCGGGGTCGCGGTAGACCTGCATCGCCAGTCCTTCGGTGATGGCGGCGAGGCGGGTCGCGGCGAGCCACGGGTCCAGTTCCGGCGCGACTTCTCCGCATTCCTTGCCGTTGTGGATGGCTTGGGCGATGTCGTCGCGCAACTTCCTGGCGGTCCGGACGTCGACGTCGGCCAGCGCGGGGGCGTCCAGCGAGCGCCCGGCGAACGCCCTGGTGACCCGGAACTCGGTACGGCGCGTCTCGTCCATGGGGACGAGTTGGGCCATGGCCTCGGCCAGGAGCCCGGAGATCGGTTTGCGGTGCCGGATCCCCGTACGGATCAACTCGTCGACCCGGTCGCGGATGCGTGCGCTGACGTACGTGAAAGCGTGCAGAAGCATCTCGTCCTTGGTGCGGAAGTAGTGCTGCACGAGCCCCACCGACATTCCGGCGGACCGGGCGGTACGGGCCACGGTGACGGCGTCGAGCCCGGCGTCGGAGATCAGCTCGCAGACGGCCATCGCGATCTGCCGGCGGCGTTCTTCATGGTCGGCGGTTCTTGCCACTTGATAACCATACCAGCATACGGTATAAACCGTACCGACATACGGTTATCCACCGGATTCGAGGACTCCTTGCCCCTCCGCCGCCGGCGCGCCGCCGCGAGCATGGCGATCGTGTCGCTCTGCCTGCTGCTGGCCGTCCCCATCACACCGGCCGCCGCCCAGCCCCGCGACCGGTACGCCGCCATCGACGCCTACGTCCAGGAACGGATGCGGGCCACACAGGTCCCCGGCCTCTCCTACGCGGTGGTCGGCCCCGGCGGTCCGCTCCACCAACGTTCCTGGGGCCTCGACGGGCGAGGCAGGCGCGTCACCGCCGACACCCCGTTCCTGTGGGGTTCGGTCTCCAAGCCCATCGCGGCGACCGGCATCATGACCCTCGTCGAATCCGGACGAATCCACCTGAACGACAAGGTGACCGACCACCTGCCCGGCTTCCGCTTCGGCGGCGCCGCGCACGCCTCCCAGGTCACCGTCCGCCACCTGCTCGACCACACCTCAGGACTCCCCGAGTCGGCCACCTTCCAGGTGACCGACTGCCTGGCCGCGGACTGCCCGCCCCCGGCCGGACGCATCGGCGACCTGGACGAGGTGACCCCGCTCGGCCCGCCCGGCAGCACGTACGCCTACACCAGCGCCAACTACCTGGTGCTGGCCGCCGTGGTGGAGTCGGTCACCGGACGCCCCTTCCCCGAATACCTCCGCGACGCCGTACTCGACCCGGCAGGAATGCACGGCGCCATCGCCGACGCCGCCTCGGCCCGCGAACGGAACCTCCCGCCGGGACATCAGTTCCTGTGGGGCGCACCCTCCGCGATCGCCGACGGCGTCGACACCCACGGCGCGGCCTACGGTTACCTGGGCGGCGACCTGGGCGACCTGTCCGCCTTCGCGTCGCTCCAACTCCGTTCGGGACGACTCGCACGTGGGGGCAATGTCCTGACCTCTGATTCCGTACGGCTCATGCGCGAGGAAGGCCGGCTCCAGCCCACCGGCACCGCCACCGGCTACGGGCTGGGCTGGCGGGTGGGCGGCCTGGACGCGCCACTCGACGGCGCCATCTGGCACACCGGCGCCACCTTCGGCTACTCGGCGACGCTCCTCCTGCTTCCCCAGCACGACCTCGCCCTCGTACTGCAGCAGAACCTGCACGGCCTGCTGCACGACGAAGCGGTCATGCAGGCCGGCTTCGGGGCCGCGCGTCTCCTCGCGCGTGCGCAGCCGCCCACGGACGCCTCGCCCCTCGGCTACCACCTGACCACGTGGGGCGTCACGACACTCGCCCTCGGCTTGATCCTGGCAGCCGGGCGTTCGGCCGTCCTGCTCCGCCGCCCTTCCCGGCCCGCCTCCCCGCTCCGGCGTACCACCATGGTCACGATGTGGAGCCTGGCGGGGGCGCTGCCGTGGACCGTGCTGGTCCCGCTCGCCGGGGAGACGGACCCGCGCCGGCTGACGATGTGGCTGCCCGACGTTTCCCTCGCCCTGTACGCCGCGGCCGCCGCCGGCGCGGTGACCGTAGCCCTGCGCCTGGCCCTTGCCGTCCGCACACCATCAAGCAACCACCCCAGGCCGGGCGCGAACCGACATTGAGCCGAGCCGCATGCCCTTCTGGCGATCGCCGATGGCGGAGCGGCTGCGTGACCCGTCCTCCCGCTACTCCGGGTGGCACCCTCGTCCTCGACAGCGAGGGGCTGGCCAAGGCCGTCCTGCGCGACCGTACGGCCACCGCATGGCTTGCCCTCACCCGTGCCGACGACCTCCGTCGTCACGAGCCATGCCGTCTCCTGACAGCTCAGGCGTTGGTAGCGTCGCCGACATGTCTGCCGCATCGTGCGCGGCCGCTTGTGCCGCAGTGACGAGGACGCTCCGCCAAGCGGCGGGGTGTTCGTCTCACTCGTGTTGAACGATCCGCCGCTCCCGGGTCATATCGGAGCGGCACGTTCGTGCTGCTCGGAACTTCTTCTGGGCAACGGAGCACTCGATGCTTTCAGGCATTCTCTTCTCGCGCCGGGACGGATCGTCCCCGGTGCGCGCGTGGCTGGTGCTGTGCTGCATGGCCATGCTGCAGTTCTTCATCGCGGTTGACGTGACCGTCGTCAACGTTGCCCTGCCCTCGATCGGCGCCGGCTTCCACGTCGACAGTCACGCGCTGACCTGGGTGGTGGTCGGCTACACGATCACCGGTGGCGGGCTGCTGATGTTCGGGTGGCGGCTGGGCGACGTACTCGGCAGGCGACGTGTCCTCCTGCTCGGCACAGCCCTCTTCGGCGCCGCGTCCCTGCTGGCCGGGCTCGCGCCCTCCTTCGCTCTCCTGGTGGCTGCCCGGCTGCTGCAGGGAGCCGGTGAGGCGGTCGCGCTTCCGGCGGCGATGGCCGTGATCGTGCTCATGTTTCCCGAGGGACCGCGCCGGTCGCGGGCGCTCAGCGTGTGCCCCACCTCGACCGCTCCCTACGGTCGTCTAACCTTCCGGGGATGGCGAACATGTTTGAAGATCTCGCATTGCCCGCTGCCCTGGCCGAGGTGGCCGAGGTCGGCTTGGAGTGGGAATGGGACGAGGAAACCGACGAGGCACGCGGCTGTGACTTCGAGCTATACGACCAGTTCGAGGAGCCCGGCCGGACGGCGTGGTGGTTCCGCCTGTGGACCGGCAACCAAGAGACCGACGGCAGCGAGTTCCGCTTCTTCGGCACGACCGGGGCGGGTGACTACACCGGCTTCTGGCTGGTACGGCCCGATGTGGCGATCAGTGACCAGCCCGTCGTCTACATCGGCTCGGGGGGCGAGCACGGTCTGATCGCCCGCGATCTCGGCGACCTCCTCTGGCTGTTCGCCGCCGGCCTGGGCCCCGCCGAGGCCTTCGCGGACACCGACTCCACGGCACAGCCGAACGAGGCGTTCCGTATTATCGCCGAGCGACACGCACCCGGCGGCCGCCGTTCCCCAACCCAGATCGTGACTACCGCACGAGCAGAGTTCCCGCATTTCGCGGATCACATCGAGGCGATGTGCCGCTGAGCGGGATTCGCCTGATCGATTTGAAGACACCCACCAATGCCTGTCCATGCCACAGCTCAGGCGGTAGCCCTGGCTCGTCGATCGCCCCCAGCCATGCACGGTGGCCAGCCACACCCTGGCGATCGTAAGGGCTGTATCTGTGCGGCGGCGTGGCAACCCCGGCCGGCGCGTTCGGGTCGGTACGGCGGGGCAGACGTGCGATGACCGGCCCGGTGTCCCGCCGCCGTCCGGGACCGGCCCCCAGGCCGCACGCCCGGACGGCGGGCGGGCGGAGGGCCGGGGTGCGGCGGCGCGCCGCTCGGCCGCCTCGAACACCCGTACGCGCTGGGCCGACGTGGTCAAGGACATGGGGTTGCCCGGACTGCGCTTCCATGATCTCCGTCACACGGGGAACATGTCGGGGGCAGGGCTCAAGGACCTGATGGCCGCGGATGGGGCACGACAACGTCAGGGCGGCCCTGATCTACCAGCACGCGGTCAGAGGTGCCGACAAGGTGATCACGGACGCCATCGATCAGCAGCTCAAGGATCGCGACGAAGGCGACGACGACGGCGCGGCGGGCGTGCTGGCCCCCGTGGGCTAATTGCACGAGAGCTCGACAACAGGTCCGGAAACGGTCGAAGCCAGGTCGGGAAACCTCCCTGACCTGGCTTTTCGACTGAGAGCGGGTGACGGGAACCGAACCCGTGCTGTCAGCCTGGGAACTGCATCGATCACGGCCCACTGGGGCGCTGAACTGGGCAGCGAGCCGGTCCTGAGTGACCGTGGTTGACCCCTCTTCACCCCTCTCAATGGCCCGCAAATGGCCCGACGATCAGCCCGCGATCCAGCGTCTTGCGCGAGGCCCGCACCTGTCCGCCTGACGCTCCTGATGGGCCACAGGGGAAGCGTACGGCGATCAGGCGATGGCTGTGATTTGTCGCGGCACCCACGCCACGCTCCCTGATCATCCCGTCCGCCGTCGACCCGCCCCGAAGGGGAAGCGGGCCAGGGCCACGGGGACAAGGTGGAGCGCCTAACTGGACGAACGACCTTGACCCCGTGGCCCTGGTCTGCTCGGCCTGTCCCGGGTCGGGCGGGATGATCAGACTTCCACCTCAGCCACCCAGGAACCTCAGACCCGAACGGCGATTATCCCGGAGCCGGAGCGCCCCCGCCGGAGGCATGGTTTTACTAGCTGCTGCAGGATGGCCATCATGGAGGATCTGCGTCCACATGACGAGAACGGTCCGATCGTCGCTGCAGTGGAGCAGTGGCGGCGTGACCGTGCCGGGGTATTGGAGGCGGAGGGGATCTCGTTGGGTGTGGAGGGTCCGTTTGAGGCTCCCGGTATCGATCCTGTTTACATCCTTCGCTTAGAGCGGCCACCGGTGGAGATCCATGTTTGCGTGTTCCGGGGCGGCGTCCTGGACGTGACGCGCGTCAACTGGGATGACGAGGCGCTTGAGCAAAAAGGCGTAACGGTGTTATCGGCGGCTGAGTTGGGGGCCGCGTTGGATCGGATCGCTCGTACGTAGCGGCGGCGCGCCGGTGGTCGGCGGGTTGGGTGGGTACGGTGCGGCGGTCGTGCGGCGATGCCCCGCGCGGCGCCTGCGCCGTGACCGGCCCCCAGCCGCAGCGCGGCGCGGGGACGTCGGCGCGGGGCGTACGGCGGCGCGGCGCGCCGCCGCTCGATCCCTATAAGAACAATTCGGCAGTGTGATCGGCGTGGCCGAGTGTCTTGAGGTTCATGTGACCGTGCCGGATCGTGATCTCGCTGAGCGGATCGCCGCTGTGGTGGTGGCTGAGCGCCCGGTCGCCGCGGCCCAGCTCGTTGCGCCGATCACGTCCGTGTACTGGTGGCGGGGCGAAATCAACCGGGCCGATGAGTGGCTGTTGTTCATGAAGACGACGGGCGAGCGGTTCGACGAGTTGGCCGCTGCGATCCGGCGAATGCACCCGTACGAGGTGCCGCAGATCGTTGCCGTGCCGTTGGTCGCCGGGACAGCGGATTATCTGGAGTGGATCAGGCGGGAGACGACCCCAGAGCCCGGCGCGTAGAGATCAGGTCGCCCAACAGTTCGCAAGCGGCAGGGTCACGCTGGCTGGCGAGCGCCTTCTCCACGTTGCCCAGGTAGTGCAGGCCCCATGTTGACTCGGTGCGCCAGGCTGCGTCCAGGGCACGGCGGGCGTAGGTGATGCCGGTCGGGATGTCGCCGATCTGGAGCTGTGCTTGGGCGATGTCGGCGTAGATGACAGCGAGGCGCTTGTGATCGCCGTCGCCGTCAATGGAGCTGAGGGCCTGTTGCCCGGCTGCGGTCACGTGCCGTTCGTCGCCCAGCCGTACATGGACCGAGAGCTGGAAGGCGGCCATGCGGCCGGCGTCGAGGAAACGGGTCCAGGCGCGTTCGCGGTGGGGGCGGGCACGGTCGAATGCCTCTTCCGCCTGTCGTAGCCGTTCGGCTGCTTGCCGGTCTCCGAGGCTGGCGAGGTGTTCGGCTTCCAGGCAGAGCAGCCATGCCCGGGTGGCGTCGTCGCCCTGGGCTGGTAGGAACTGCTGCGCCCGCTGTACCGCCTCCAGAGCGGCGCGTCCGTCCAGGGCGTAGGAGTGGTAGGCGTGGGTGCACCCCCGACGCCATCGAGCCGCGGTTCCGCATGCTGATCCTGCTCGCCACCTTCGCCAGCCTGCGATGGGGCGAACTGGCCGCACTCCAGCGCAAGAACCTGGATCTGGACGCGGGCACGATCCACGTCGTCGGCACCACGACCGAACTCAAGGACGGCTCGGTAACGATCGGTCCGCCCAAGTCCGAGGCAGGCAAGCGGCTCGTCAGCATCCCCGCGACCCTGCTGCCGGACCTTCGTGAGCACATGGAGACGTACGCCGAGAAGGGCGAGCACGGACACGTCTTCGTCGGCCCCAAGGGCGCCAAGCTCCGCCGGGCGAACTTCGCCCGGGTGTGGGCGGCGGCGCTCAAGAAGGCCGAACTCGGCGGCTTCCACTTCCATGACCTTCGCCACGGGCACGGAAGATCGAGAAGAGCCCTAGAAACGATCAAAGCCAGGGCGGGAATCCATCCCTGACCTGGCTTTCGTGCTGAGAGCGGGTGACGGGAATCGAACCCGCGCTGTCAGCTTGGGAACTGCATCGATCACGGCCCGTTGGGGCGCTAGGCTGGGCAGCGAGCCGGTCCTGAGTGACCGTGGTTGACCCCTTGTCACCCCTCTTAATGGCCCGCTAATGGCCCGACGATCCTCCCGCGATCCAGTGCCTTGCGCGACGCCCGTGCCTGTTCGCCTGACGCTCCCGTCCCCCGCTGCGGGATCGCTAGTGGCCCCTCATCTGCAACTCCGGGCATCGCCCACCTGAATGTCAGATCCGTTGGCGACAGCGCCAGCGCAGGTAGACCGAGATCGACAGCACGGCTGCTTGCGTTTGCTGCGCTTGTTGCGGATACTTCGCTTAGAACGGGGAAGGATACACACATGCCAGGAACGCAACTCGCAAGCTCGATCAAACCGGGCAGCCTTGATCAGGGGCAGTCAGAGCGGGCGCTACGACGCATCAAGGATTACCTGATGCGACATCCTGAGGAAGAGACCATCGAGGTTGCGGCAGAGGTGGTTGGCGACGACGCCTTGATCCTTCCGCGCGAAGCCGTGTCGATGCTGGCCTTCATCCTTGCTCAGGTCGCCGAGGGGCGAGGCGTGCAGGTGATGCCGTCACACGCGGAGCTGACCACACAGCAGGCAGCAGCCATGCTCAATGTCTCGCGCCCGTATCTCATCAGCCTATTGGAGACAGGGGCCATCCCGTACCGGCGGGTCGGCAGGCATCGACGAATCCGGCACGACGACCTCATGGAGTACAAGCGTCAGGATTCAGTTAAGCGCAGAGGGGCAGCCGATGAACTTAGTGAACTAGGCCAGGAGCTGGGGCTGTAGTCATGCCTTTTGTCGTGATCTACGATGCCAATGCCCTATTCGGCAACACGCAAAGGGACCTGCTGATCCGGCTAGCCCCGTTTTCCGCACATGAGTGATCTTCAGCGGAGGTCTCGTGGATCGATGTCGAGGAGATCCAGGAGATGGAGTTGGAGGTCGGTGGGTTGCGGGATGGTCGGGGGTGACTGGCCGGTGCC
>NZ_SMJZ01000096.1 GCF_004348345.1 Nonomuraea longispora | reverse complement strand
GCACGGGCACGGCTGGCACCGCCGCCTGCTGTTCGTGCCCGGCTACGACGGGGGCGGGGAACGGGAGCCGTACAGCCGCTGGGGGGCGGTGCGCGCGTGGAAGCCGAGCGCCTACACCGGCCACGAGGGCGGGGACGCCAACTCCCCGTACGACGTCGCGCTGGTGAGGGTGGAGAACATCTACACCGACCAGACGTTGCAGGACCGGGTGGGCGCCTACACCGTGCTGCGCAACCAGGGAGGCAGCTTCAGGGTCAACACGCTCGGCTACCCCGCCGTGCACAAGGACCGCGCCTACCAGGGCAAGGACCAGCGGTGGTGCCAGGGCCGCACCCGGCCGTCCCGCCCCTACGAGCCGCGCAGCCACGACGTACGTTTCGGCGGGCTGACCACCCACAACTGCGAGTCGGCCGACGGCGGCAACGGCGGACCGTGGATGCTGCGCGCCCCGGGCAGCGGCCTGGTCGGCGTGACGTCGACCGGCCGGTCGCACCACGGCGACAACGGCAGCACCACCGCCACGGCCATGGGCATCGACTCCTACGGCGCCGTCGTCCGGGCGGCCGACCCCCACGGCGTCCACGACCAGCTGTCGATCAGCGCCGACGTGGCGGAGGGGACGATCGAGCAGGGGGAGAGCACCACGGCCACCCTGACGGTCGCCATGCGCGGGCTGAGCGGCGCGGCGGGCGTGCCCGTCACCGTCCGGCTGCCGCGCGGGTTCCGCCTGGTGCCCGGCTCGGAATCGGACTGCGAAGGGTCGTACGGCGAGGTGACCTGCATGGTCGACGCCATCTACCCGGGTCAGACGGTGGAGCTCAACCTGCGGATCGCGGCCGGCGACGCCGCCCCCGGCAGCCACCGTTTCCGCGCGGCCGTCGAGCGTACCCATCTCAACCCCGAACCGCGCGGCACCACCGCGTCCCTCAGGATCCGCGTCCTGCGCTGAGCCATTCCGCCCCGCGGGCGGACCTGCCCGCCCTCATGCGGGGGCGGGCTTGGCCCTGACGTGCATGCGCTCGCCCTGCGGCCCGAACAGGGCCAGCACCTCGGCCGGCTCGTCGGTGGGGTTGGCGAAGGCGTGCGGCGTCCGCGTGTCGAACTCGGCCGCCTCGCCCGGGGTGAGGATCACGTCGTGCCGCCCGAGCAGCAGCCGCAGCCGCCCCGACAGGACGTACAGCCACTCATAACCCTCGTGGACCTGCTGCTCCAGCTCGCAGCCGGGCCAGTGCGGCGGGTAGATCTGCTTGAACGCCTGCAACCCGCCCGGCCGGCGGGTCAGCGGGATGTACGTCCTGCCCCCTTTGAGTTTGACCGGCCGCATGTGCACCCGGGGGTCGCCGGTGACGGGCGCGTCGATCAACTCGTCGAGCTGCACCTGGTGGGCTCTGGCCAGCAGGAGCAGCAGCTCCAGCGTCGGCTTGCGCTGCCCGGCCTCCAGGCGTGAGAGCGTGCTGACGGAGACCCCCGTGCTCGTCGACAACTGCGCCAGCGTCACGCCGCGCTCCTGCCGCAGCGCCCGCAGCCGCGGACCCACCGCCTGCAGCACTTCATCGAGTTCCATGGTCCCACTTTGCCACTTCGGCAATGAAATTTGTCATGTTGGGGTCGCGTCGCGGACAGTGGCCGCACCACACGGACAGGAGGAGCGGCAATGGAATCGAGATATGACGTGGTGGTCATCGGAGGCGGCGCCGCCGGACTGAGCGGCGCGCTCACGCTGACGAGGGCGCGCCGCAGGGTGCTGGTGATCGACGAGGGCCGGCCGCGCAACGCGCCGGCCGACGGCGTGCACGTCTACCTGGGGCGCGAGGGCGTGCCGCCGCACGACCTCCTCGCGGCCGGCCGCGAGGAGGTGGCCGGGTACGGCGGCGAGATCGTCACCGGCACCGTCGAGACCGCCGAGCGCGTCGGCAGGGGTTTCCGGCTCGGGCTCGCCGACGGGTCGCAGGTCGAGGCCGCCCGGCTGCTGGTGACCACCGGCCTGGTCGACGAGCTGCCCGACATCCCCGGGCTGGCCGGGCTGTGGGGCCGCGACGTGCTGCACTGCCCGTACTGCCACGGCTGGGAGGTGCGCGACCAGGCGATCGGCGTCATCGCCACCGGCCCGCTCGCCGTTCACCAGGCGCTGCTGTGGCGGCAGTGGAGCGAGGACGTGACGCTCTTCCGCCACACCGCGCCCGAGTTCGGCGGGGAGGAGGCCGAGCAACTCGTCGCCAGGGACATCACGGTCGTGGAAGGGCGTATCACCGGGCTGGAGCTGACCGAGGGCCGGCTCAGCGGCGTGCGGGTCGGCGGCGCGGTCGTGCCGCGCCGGGCCCTCACCGTCTCCACCCGGCTCATCGCCCGCTCCGGCGTGCTCGCCGGGCTGGGGGTGCAGACGGCCGAGCAGGAGACCCTCGGGCACGTGATCGGCACCCACGTCCCCGCCGACCCGACAGGCGCGACCAACGTGCCCGGCGTGTGGGTGGCGGGGAACGTGACCAACCTGGTCGAGCAGGTCATCGGCTCGGCCGCGGCGGGCGTCCGGGCGGGCGCGGCCATCAACGCCGACCTGATCGCCGGGGAGACTCGCCAGGCCGTCGCCGTGCACCGGGCGCACGCGGCCGGCCAGATCCCCCCGGAGGAGTTCTGGGACGGCTTCTACCGCGAGCGCCCGCAGATCTGGAGCGGGAAGCCCAACATCATGCTCGTGCGCGAGGCCGCGGACCTGGAGCCGGGCCGGGCGCTCGACCTCGGGTGCGGCGAGGGCGCCGACGCGATCTGGCTCGCGGAGCGGGGCTGGCGGGTGACGGCCACCGACATCTCCCGCGTCGCGCTCGACCGGGCGGCCGAGCACGCCAAGGCCGCGGAGGTGGCCGACCGCATCGACTGGCAGCGCCACGACCTGGGCAAAACCTTCCCCGACGGGCGGTACGACCTGGTCTCGGCCTCGTACCTGCACTCGAAGGGCGAACTGCCGCGCGAGAAGATCCTGCGCTCCGCGGCGGCGGCCGTCGCGCCCGGCGGAGTGCTGCTCGTCCTCGGGCACGGCGGCTGGCCGAGCTGGGAGCACGACCCGATGCCCGAGGTGCACTTCCCGACCACACAGGAGGTGCTCGACGCGCTCGAACTGCCGGAGGGGGAGTGGGAGGTGCTGCGCAGCGAGGAGTACGAGCGCAGCCACCACGACCACGAGGGCCGGCCGGGCACCCGCACCGACAACGTGCTGAAGGTCCGCCGCCTCCCCTGACAGGCCGGCGCGCGGCGAGGAGGGCAGAGAGCTGTGCGTCCTGGCGGATGACACGGTGGGAACGGCATGGGTGGGAGGTGACCCTGACCCGCCCAGGTGTGATCGGGAAGCCCATTGTCACCGGAGACGACTGCCATCAGGGACGACAACGTCCGGCATCCGCGCGCCACCTGTCAGGTGCTCGCTTCCCTCGAAGACGTCACCTACCGGGCGGATTACGAGAGTGACTGCGGCCGTGGGTGGTGAACCACGTCGCGACCTGCACCCGGGAGGAGAGAGACAGCTTGGTCATGATGTGCTCGACGTGCCCTTCGGCGGTGCGCTGCGCGATGACCAGCCTGGCGGCGATCTCCTTGTTGCTCAGCCCCTGTGCGACGAGTTCTGCGACCTCCTGCTCCCGGGGGGTCAGGACGGAGGGCCGCCGGCGTTGCGCCGGCGGGCTCCGGTCGACGTCGAGCGCGTGGTCGACGGCTTCGTCGAGGGACAGGCCGGCGCCTCGCCGGAAGGCGCTCAGGTACGCGTCCCCGCCCAGGGCGTCGCGCACCCGCGTCTCGCAGAGGTTGTGGAAGTCGGTGAAGGACCGCAGCCCCGGCGTCGCCGTGCCGATCGACCGCCAGGTCGCGCAGGCGGCGCCGAACAGGGTGGCCGCCCGCTCCTCCCGGCCGTGCGCCGCCTCGATCCAGGCCAGCACCTCCAGGCTCTCGGCGACGCCCCACCGGTCGTCGTGGCGGCGCATGACGTCGAGCCCCTTCTTGACCAGCGCCGCCGCCTGGTCCTGCGCTCCCTGGAACCAGTGCGCCAGGCCGGCCACCCACAGGGCGTTGGACCTGGACAGGTAGGCGCTGCGGCCCTCGCACATCGCCAGGCACTCCGCCGCGTATGCAGCGGCCTGATCAGTGTCGCCCGACGCCGAGTAGACGATGACCAGGTGGAACAGGGTCATCCACACTCCGGCCTGGTCGCTGGCGGCGAGGTAGCGCTCGCGCGCCTCCGTCAGGAGCGCCAGGGCCTCCTGGTGCTCGCCTCCCAGATGGGCGGCCAGCCCGGAGAAATGGGTGACGCTCGCCAGCGCGGCCGGGAGATCCAGCCGCTGCGCGAGGTCGCGGCTCTCGCTGAGCAGGGGCTTGGCCGCGTCCACGTCGCCCTGCCTGAGGGCGAACCACGCCGCCACCCACAGCGCGTCGGCGCGGATCGGGGTGGCCTCGGGAGCCAGCTCCAGGGCTCGGGCCAGCCTGCGGCGGCCCTCGCCGAACGAGCCGGCGGTGAAGAGCCAGTAGTTCCACAGCGAGCTGACGATCTCCAGCGCGGCGGGCGCTTCGCCGGGCTCGCCGAGACTGAACTCCAGCGCGGCCCTGATTCCGTCCTGGTCGCACTGGAGCCGGGTGACCCACTCCGCCTGGTCAGGACCGAACCACTCCTGCCGTGCCCGTCGCGCCAGGCTCAGATAGTGGTCGCGGTGCCGCCTGCGCAGCGCGGGCTCCTCGCCGGAGCCGGCCAGGATGTCCCGACCGTACTCCCGGATGTTGTCGAGCAGACGGTATCGCGCCCGTCCGGCCCGCTCCGTGCGCGTCAGGATCGACTTGTCCAGCAGTCCGCCCAGCAGATCGAACACCTCGTCCGGGGCGATCTCGTCGCTGGAGCAGACCTGCTCGGCGGACTCCAGGCCGAACTCGCCGGGAAACACCGACAACCGGGCCCACAGAACGCGTTCGGCGGGCTCGCAGAGGTCGTAACTCCAGTCGATCGCCGCGCGCAGCGTCCGGTGCCTGGGCACGGCGGTCTGCCGGCGGTCGGCAAGGAGCCGGAAACGGTCGTCCATCCGGTCGAGAATCTCGGCCACGGGCAGAACTCTCAGCCGCGCCGCGGCGAGCTCGATGGCCAACGGGAGGCCGTCCAACCGCCGGCACAGCTCGGCGACCCGCTCGCCGTCGTCCCCGAGGGTGAAACCCGGCTGTACGGCCGCGGCCCGTTCGGCGAACAGGGTCACCGCCTCGCTGAGGTCCGCTGACTGCCCGGGCAGGGGGAGGGTGAGCGGCGGCACCGTGAACACACACTCGCCCTCCACGCCGAGGGTCTCCCGGCTGGTCGCGAGGATCCGCAGCTCGGGGGCCGCGCCCAGCAGCTTGCCGGCCAGTACGGCCACCGGCAGAGGCATGTGCTCACAGTTGTCCAGCACGAGCAGGAGCTGCCGGGACTCCAGCAGTTCGGCCAGGCCGGAGTCGGGCCGGCGCGGCGATTCGTCGCGGAACCCGAGGGCGTCGACGACGGCGGGCGCGAGGGACTCGGCGTCGTGCAGGGGGGCGAGGTCGACCAGCCACACGCCGTCACGGAACGCCCGGCGTGCGTCGGCGGCGAGGCGTAGCGCGAGCCTGGTCTTGCCCACGCCGCCGGCGCCGGTCAGCGTCAGCATGCGGGTCTGGGTCATGAGCCGCCGCGCCTCGGCGAGCTCGTGACGGCGGCCGACAAAGCTCGACAGTTCGAGCGGCAGGTTGCCTTCGGTCCGTTTCGGCACCATGGTTCACAGTAACGTGCCAGGTCAAGCCGGGTTCGGCCGACCCTCGTCGTGCTCCGGAATTCAAAATCTACAATGTAAAGGCGCCGGGTTCGGCGCAGTACGCCGTACCCTTACCGGAAACCCGCACCGGCGCGGCAGCGGCCGGCACGAACGCCGACCGCCCCGGGCGCAGGGTGAGGCCCTCGCCCAGGCGGGTCTCGCCGTCGAGGCAGAGCACGATCCGCGGCACGCCGCCGGGCAGGGTGTGGGCGGCTTCGCCGGTCAGGTCGTAGCGGATGAGCGCGAACTCGGGGGCGGGCGGCCGGTAGTGGTGCTCGCCGGCGGTGTCGTGGCCGGGGTGGATGAGGTGCGGGCCGGCCGGCGTGAAGTCGACGACGCGCATGAGCTCGGGGACGTCGACGTGCTTGGTGGTGAGGCCGCACCGCAGCACGTTGTCGGAGTTGGCCATGATCTCCACCCCGATGCCGTCCAGATAGGCGTGGGGCACCCCGGCGCCGAGGTAGAGCGCCTGGCCGGGGAACAGGTCGACGTGGTGCAGGAGGAGGGCGGCGACGATGCCGGGGTCGCCGGGGCAGGCGCGGGCGATGCCGGCGTAGGGGGCCAGTTCGTCGTCGCCGGTGCCGATGAGAGCATGCTCGACCTGGTCGCGCAGCGGCCCGGACGCGTCGTCGAGCATCTGCGCGAACACGGTGCGCAGGGCGGTCCGCGGCTCGGCGGAGCGGAGGGTGCCGGTCCAGGAGCGCAGGTCCGGCAGGCGCAGGCGGTCGAGGAGGTCGGCGGTGGCGGCGGGGTCACGGAACCCGCACAGGCCGCGGAAGGGAGTGATGGCGCAGACCATCTCGGGTTTGTGCGAGGTGTCCTTGTAGGTGCGGGTGGGGTCGTCGAGGGGGATGCCGCGGGCGTTCTCGTCGGCGAACCCGGCCCCGGCCTGTTCGGTGGTCGGGTGGACCTGGAGGGAGAGCGGCCGCTCGATGGCGAGGACCTTCAGCAGGTAGGGGAGCGCGGGCCCGAACCGGGCGGTGGAGCGTTCGCCGAGGGTGGCGGCGGGGTCTCGGGTGATGAGGTCGTTGAGCGGGATGCCGGCGACGGTCGAGGGGGCGCCGGGGTGGGCGCCCATCCAGAGTTCGGCCTGCGGCCGGCCGGTGGGTTCCGTCCCGAACAGCTCGGGCAGGGCGGTGACCGAGCCCCAGTCGTAGGGGCGGATGGTGGTGGCCAGGCGCATGGGCGCGTCGGTCGGTGGCAGGTCGGGGTGTGGCACGGCGTCGGCTCCAATCGTCGTCCATGGAGATTAGAACGCGACCGGCGGCGGTGGGTATTCGGGTGCCGTTCCGGCCGGTGATTCGCCGCGGGCCCCCTGTTCAGGGGGCCCGCGGCGAATCACCGGGCGGATCCTGGGCTGGTCACTGGGCGCGCGGCCCGAGCAGCACGGGCATGGTGCGGGTGCTGTTGCCGAGCAGGGTGTCCAGCGGGCGCAGCTCTTCCGCCGGTACGGCGGGCGCGATCTCCGGGAACGCGTCGAAGAGCGCCGACAGCGCCACTTCGGCCTCGAGGCGGGCCAGTGGCGCGCCGAGGCAGAAGTGCGGGCCGTGCCCGAAGGACAGGTGGGTGGCCGGCGGGTCGGTGAGGTCGAACAGGTGCGCGTCCTCGCCGTACTGGTCGGGGTCGCGTCCCGCGGAGGCGAAGCAGGCCAGTACAGGTTCCCCCGCGCGCACCCGTACGCCGTCGATCTCGACGTCGCGCCGGGCGTAGCGCATGGGGAAGTAGGCGATCGGCGAGTCCCAGCGCAGGGTCTCCTCCACGGCCGCGCTGTAGGGGCATTTGCCCGTGCGCAGCAGCTCGACCTGGTCGGGTACGTGGAGCAGGGCGCCGATGGCGTTGGTGATGAGGTTGACCGTGGTGACGTGGCCGGCGATGAACAGCAGCTCGATGGTGGCGAACAGCTCGTCGTTGGAGAGCCTGCCGCCGTCCTGCTCGCGCAGCGTGATGAGGTCGGTGATGAGGTCCTCGCCGGGGCTGTCGCGCCGCTCGTCGATGATCTGGCCGAGCAGCACGTGCAGGGCCTGGCGCAGGTCGGGTGTGTCGTCGAGGCTGCCGCCGACCTGGGCGACGGCGTCGGTCAGCTCGTGGAGCTTCTCCTGGTGGGCGGCCGGGATGCCGATCATGTCCGAGATGACGTCGCGGGGCAGCGGGTAGGCGTACTCCTTGCGCATGTCGACCGGCCGGCCGGGCGGCATGGCGGCGAGCCGGTCGATGAGGGCGGCGGTGAGCTCCTCGATCCTCGGGCGCAGCCCTTTGAGCCGGCGGGGGGTGAAGGCGGGCGTCAGCGGGGCGCGTAGCCGGCGGTGTTCGTCTCCTTCCGCGTTGAGCAGCGAGGTGTCGGTGACGATGCGGGTGATGGCGGTGCCCGGCGGGGCGCTGTCGCGGTCTTTCCAGTAGCGCAGTTCCCTGGACAGGTCCGGGTGGGTCAGTACGGCCAGCAGCGTGGAGTAGCGGGTGGCGGCCCAGGTGTGCACGCCTTCGGCGTCTACCGGGACGAGCGGTCCCGCGGCGCGCAGCCTGTCGTCGTCGCCGTGCAGGTCGCTGGTGGCCGGGTCGAGGATGAAGCGGCTGTGGTCGGTCATGGGTCATCCCGTTCGTCGTGGGCCGACCGCGAGCGCGGTCACGTCGAAGCCGGGGTCCTGGTCGAGGTAGAGGTCGCGGACCAGCTCGCCGGCGGCGGGCGCGTTGCACAGTCCGTGGCCGGAGAAGCCGGTGGCGTACAGGAACGCGGGAGGCCCCGGCTGGTGGCCGATGAAGGCGGTGCGGTCGGGGCTCGCGTCGCGCAGGCCGGTGACGGCGGTGTGCAGCGTGAGCTCCGCGAGGCTCGGGTAGACCTCGGAGACCCGCCGGGCGACGTCGCGCCGCCAGGCCTCCCGGTCGGGCCCCGGGTAGCCCATGCCGATCAGCATGCGGTCGTCGCGGACCCGGATGAGCAGGCCGGTGGCGGCGTGCAGGGTGACCGGCACGTCGGGTGTGCCGGGCGGCAGCGGGTCGGTGGTGAGCAGTTCCTGCTCGATGGGTTCGGTGAGCGGCAGGTCGACGCCCGCGCAGCGGACGAGTGAGGCCGACCAGGCGCCGGCGGCGCAGATGATCGCGTCGGCGCCGATCTCGCCGCTGGCCGTGCGGAGGCGGCCGGCCTGCGCGTCGATGCCGGTGACCGGGCAGCCGGTACGCAGGACGGCGCCGGCCTTCTCGGCCGCCTGCGCGTAGGCGGTGACGATGGCCGTGGTGTCGGAGATGTAGGCCTGCGGCGAGTAGGCGGCGGCCAGCAGCGGTGTGTCGCCGCCGACGAGCGGGTTGTGCTCGCGCGCCTCCTCGGCGGTGATGAGGCGGACGTCGACGCCGGCGGCGTGCTGGGCGGGCAGGTCGGCCTGGAAGGCGGACAGCTGTTCCGGCTCGGTGAACAGGACCAGGTAGCCGACCTGCCGCAGGGGCAGGTCGATGCCTGGCCGGTCCGGGAAGGCGTGGTAGGCCTGCAGGCTCCGTACGGCCAGCGCGGAGCTGACGGGGTTGCCGGCGAAGTAGGAGCGGACGACGTCGGCGGTGGCGCGGGAGGCGCCGGAGCCGAGGGTGCCGCGTTCGAGGAGGGTGACGTCGACGCCGGCTTCAGCCAGGTGGTAGGCGATTGACAGGCCGATCACGCCGCCGCCGACCACCACCACCCGGGGGCCGCCGTTCATGCCGGCTCCCGTACGACGCGCAGGCTTTCGCCGGCCTGCCAGGGGAACAGGTGCAGGTTCCAGCCGCCCAGGCAGTTGCAGTAGAGGGCCATGTGGGCCATGACGGAGATGAAGTCCTCGTGGCTGTCGAGGCGTTCGAGTCCCGACAGGAGGCGCTGGGTGAAGTCCCAGAGGGTGTCGAGGCCGCAGTAGCCGAGGAACTCGGCGGGGGTGGCGGCGAGTTGGCGGGTCATCTGGCGCAGCCACGGCATGGGCATGCCGTCGAGGGCGGCGCGGACGAGGCCGCCGTAGCAGCTGTAGCCGAGCGGGCGGGTCTCGCCGTTGACGAACAGGAGTGTGGTCAGGACGGTCTCGTAGCTGCCCGCGCCGGAGGGGATGCGGCCCTCGTGCAGGGCGACGAGCTCGCGTGGCGGGTCGAGCCAGATGCGTTCGGTCTCGGCGTGGACGTCTTTGACGAGTTCGTTGAGCTGCGGGTCGCCGATGGGCAGGCGGGGCAGGACGTGGCCGCTGTCCTGGCCGGCGCGGCGTACTTCGGCGATGACGGGCTCTTTGGTGGTGTAGACGGCGTTCCAGACGTCGCGGCCGGCCTGAATGAGGGCGTCGAGGTCCTCTTCCGCGACCTGGCCGACGGGGGTGGCGGTCATGGGTTCGGTGAGTTCGCCGTACTTGATGCCCAGGTGTTGCAGGCGGGAGCAGAACAGGGTGCCGTCGGGCACGGTGCGGCGGTCCACGCGGTATTCCGCGGGGGCGTGCAGCAGCGAGTGGACCGGGGCCACGTGGTAGAGGTGGTATCCCGCCACCAGGGCGTGTCCTTGCAGGCTGCGGTAGGGGAGCGCGTCCCACAGGCATTGGGCCAGGGCGGGGTTGCGCTCGTCGAGTTGGGCCGCCACGGTGATGCCGAGGCCGGGCCAGGTTATTTCCACACGCTTAGTCTCGTTCACAGTACGTCACTGTATCGTCGCATTTTGTGGCGATACAGGGCGTGGTCAGGGTATTTACCCGGACATGACCGCATCTGGGTGCTGCCCGAGCAGCGCCCCGCTCTGCAGCAGCCGCTCCCTGAAGTCCGTCACCTGCGGCCTGGAGCCGAAGGAAGGCCGTCCACCGTGCGGGCCCGAACGCTCGCGGGCCCTCGCGGTAGAGGGTGAGCGCCGCAGTTCGCCGATGCACTCTTCGGCTGCCCGCCGGCGCATCAGGATGGCGACGTGGGCGAACACGTGGGTGGGCGACCCGCCCACCCCGCTCTCCTCCCGGACGGGTGGTCAGCCCTTGATGCCGGAGAGCAGGACGCCCCTGACGATCCAGCGCTGCGCGATGAGGAAGAGGGCGACCAAGGGCAGGATGGCCACGAGCGCGCCGGCGAACAGCGCGGGAAGGTTGACCGCCTGCTGGTTGAGGTTGGTGGACAGCGCCACCTGCACGGTCCAGTACTCCGGGTCCTGGCCGATGACCAGCGGCCACAGGAAGGCGTTCCAGTGCTCGATGAAGGACAGGATGCCGAGCGAGGCGAACAGGGCGCCGGAGTTCGGCAGCGCCAGGCGGGCGTAGAGGCCGAGGAAGCCCAGGCCGTCCACCCGGCCCGCGTCCTCCAGCTCGCGGGGGAAACGCAGGTAGAAGCCGCGGAACAGCAGGACGGCGAACGCGCTGAACAGGCCGGGGGCGATCAGCCCCCACAGGGTGTTCACCCCGCCCATCGAGCCGACCACGACGAACGTCGGGATGAACGTGGCCGCGCCCGGCACCATCATCGTGGCGATGATGAAGTAGAACACCGGCTTGGACGCCGCCACGGGGATGCGGGCCAGCGCATATCCGGCCATCGACGCCAGGAGCGTCGACAGGGGCGCCGAGATCGCGGCTATGAGCGTGGAGTTCCACAGGGCGTTGGCCAGCGGCACCGCCTCGTTGCCGAAGGCGTCGGCGAAGCCCTGGAAGCTGATCTCCTCCGGCCACCATTGCCAGTCGAGCGAGCCCAGCTCCCGCCTGGTCATGAGGGCGTTGCGGATCAGCAGGTAGAACGGCAGCAGGAACGGCACCGCGAAGACGACGGCGGCCGCGTACGAGCCCAGATGCCGTTTCCTCATCGCCCCTCCTCCTCTCCGGTCCTGCCGAACCCGGCGAAGCGGCCCTGCAGCAGCGTGAACACCACGATCAGCGCGGTGACGATGAACGCGCCCGCGGATCCGGCGCCGTAGTTCTGCTCGCCGAGCGCCGTCTGGAACAGGTAGATCAGCGGTGTCCTGCCGTCGGCGCTCCCCAGCCCCGACAGGTTGGAGGCGAGGATGTTGTAGAACTCGTCGAACGCCTGGAACGCGTTGATGATCAGCAGCAGCGTCACGGCGACCGACGTGTTGCGCAGCATCGGCCAGGTGATGTGGCGGAACAGCTGCCATTCGGTGTGCGCGCCGTCCACCCGCGCCGCCTCGTACAGCTGGGCGGGGATCTGCTGGATGCCGGCCAGGAACAGGATCATGTAGAGGCCCGTCTGCAGCCACAGCCGGACCGTGACCAGTACGATCCAGTACAGCGGCGGGTCCACGGTCGCCACCCAGCCGATGGTGTCCTCGTAGCCGAGCAGGTAGGCCAGGCTGTTGGCCACGCCCGAGGGTGTGCCGCTGAACAGGCTCATCTTCCACACCAGCGCCCCGACCACGTACGAGACGGCCGTGGGGATGAAGAAGGTGGTCCTGAAGATCGCCCGCCCGCCGCGCAGGCGGTTGACCAGCACCGCCAGGCCGAGCGCCAGGGCGAACGTCACCGGGACGATGAACAGCGTGAACACCAGGATGGTGACCAGCGACCTGGTGAAAGCCGGGTCGCCCAGCAGCCGCCGGTAGTTGTCCAGGCCGTTCCACGAGCCGAGGCTGATGGTGCCGCGGGCGTCGTTGAAGCTGAGCAGCAGGCCCCAGCCGATGGCGACGTACTTGAACAGCAGCAGACCGGCCACCATCGGCAGGGTGAGCAGGAGGAACGCGCGCCAGGCCGGCCACCGGGAGGCCCACCGCGCGGGAGCGCGGTGCGGCCCGCCGGCGCGGGGGCGGGCGGGCGCGGCCGTCGTCATAGCGTGGGCACCTTGTCCAGGATGTCCTGGGACCGCTTGGCCGCCTCCGCCAGGGTCTTGGCCGGGTCGGCGTCCTTCTTGACGATGGCGGTGACGGCGTCGTCGTAGGGCTGGCGGACCTCGGGGGTCCACAGGGCGGGCTGCTTGACGCCGTGGGTGTTCGCGGCCTCCATCACCTTCTGCGCCTGGCCGGTGCGCAGCTTGTCCGCCGCGTTGGCGGCGCTGGTGCGGGGCGGGATGTGGAAGCCGTAGCCCAGGTTCCAGTCGGTCTGCGCGGCGGTGTTCTCCACCCACAGCCAGCGCACGTACTTCTTGGCCGCCTCCAGGTGGGCGCTCTTGCCGTTGACGACCTGCACCCAGCCGCCCATGTTGACCACCTGACGGCCGCCGGGCCCGAACGCCGGCAGGGGGAAGGCGCCGAAGTCGTCGCCCAGTTCCGCCGTCATGCCGGGAACGGCCCACATGCCGACCCACTGCATGGCCGCCGCGCCGGTGATCAGCGCGCCCGGGTCCCACCAGTCGGTCGAGTAGCCCTGCAGGGTGACCTTGCTGTCGTGCAGGCCTTTGAGCGCGGTCAGCGCCTCGACCACCTTCGGGTCGTCGTAGACGATCTCGCGGTCCTCGACCAGCAGGTTGCCGTTCGACCAGGGCACCAGCATCCCCAGGTCGCCGATGCCGTCGTTGCCGACGAACAGGCCCTTCTGCTTGCCGGCGGTGAGCGTCCTGGCCGCCGCGGCGAACTCGGCGAAGGTCGTCGGCACCGCCACGCCGGCCTTCTGGAACAACGACGTGCGGTAGAACACCAGCATCGGGTCCACGACCATGGGCACCGCGTAGACCTTGCCGCCCCACGTGTACGGCGCCAGCACCTTCGCGTCGAAGTCGGACTTCTCCGCGCCGAGGACGTCGTCGAGCGGCGTGACCTGCTCGGCCTTGACCATGTCGGGGCTGACGTCGTTGACCTCGTAGACGTCGGGGCCGTCGGAGGTCAGGACGGCGGCCGTCCACTTGGTGCCGTAGTCGCCGGGGATCCAGGACACCTTGACCGCGATGTCGGGGTTGGCCTTGGTGAAGTCGGCGGCGTAGCGCAGGGCCGCCTGCTGCGTGCCCTCCTCGCCGTACTCGTGGTACCAGTGGTTCAAGGTGATCTTGGCGTTGCCCGCGGCGGGTGAGGTCTTGGTCTTGGCCAGCGGGTCGCCACCGCACGCGGAGACGGCGGCGCCGGCGACGAAGAGCACGGAGCCTTTGAGCAGTCCGCGGCGGCTGAGTGGTCTGTCCATCGGGGCCACCTCTCGTTGAGGGGGGTGAGATCGGTGCCGATGCGAGGTAACCGGTTACTTCTGACGTCGTGAGGCGGACGTTAGACGCGCCCGGCAGGTGCCGTCAATGTGCTGTTAACTTTTCGTTACAAAGCCGCTGGATCCGGTCTTGACGGGCCGTGGCAGATCTCCTAGCGTCCAGGGCGTTCGCCATGTAACCGGTTACCTGCCTGGAGGCCTGCCGTGAGACTGCCGCCTGCCGATCGGGCCGCCTCCGCACGCACCGGCCCCACCCGGGAGCCCGCCGCCCCCGGGGGTGCCCGGTGAGCACGCCCGGCCGGGTCACCATCCGCGACGTGGCGCGGCGGGCCGGGGTGTCCGTGGCCACCGTCTCCCGGGTGCTGGCCGGCGGCTATCCCGTACTGGCCGTCACCCGCAACAAGGTCTTGCGGGCCGTACGCGAGCTCGACTACGTCCCCAACGCCCACGCCAGGGCCCTGTCGGCGGCCCGCCCCGGCGCCATCGCGATCGTCGTCGACAGCGTCGCCATGCCCTACTACGCCTACATCGCCCAGGGGGTGGAGGAGCAGGCCGCGCAGGAGGGCCGGCTGTCGCTGATCTGCACCACCGGCGGCGACACCGGCCGCGAGCTGTCGATCGTGCAGCTCCTGCGCGAGCAGCGGGCCGAGGCCGTCATCCTGGTCGGCAGCGTGATCCTGGACGACGAATACCGCAAGCGGATGACCGAGTACGCGCACGCGCTGGCCGCCGCGGGCTCGCGCCTGGTGCTGTGCGGCCGCCCGCCGCTGGGGGAGGGCGTGCCGGCCCTGGTCGTCGGCTACGACAACACCGGCGGCGCCCACGCCGTGACCGCCCACCTGCTCTCGGCCGGCCACCGCAGGATCCTCTACCTCGGGCTGCGGCCCGGCCACACCACCTCCGACAGCCGGGTGGCCGGCTACCGCAGCGCGCTGGCCGAGCACGGCGTGCCCGCCGACCCGGCCCTGGAGGTGGAGGCGGAGTTCACGCGCGAGGCCGGGTACGACGCGATGAAACGCCGCCTGGCCGAGGGGCCGCCCGGCTTCACCGCCGTCTTCGCCGGCAACGACCTGGTGGCCTCGGGAGCGATCCAGGCGCTGGACGAGCACGGGCTGAGCGTGCCCGGAGACGTCTCGATCGTCGGTTACGACGACGTGCCGCCGGCCCAGGACCTGCGCCTGACGACCGTGCACCTGCCGCACGACGAGCTCGGCCGGGCCGCCGTACGCCTCGCGCTCGGCCGGATGGCCTCCAGCCCGCTGATCCTCGGCACGCACATCGTGGTGCGCGGCTCGGTCCGGCCGCTCGGCCCCCGATGACCCTCCCGGCGAACCCGCTCGCGGCCTTCGCGCTGCAGCCGCCGCTGCTGCCCGAGCTGTTCCCGCCGGAGCTGCGCCGCCGGCTGTCGCTGGTGGCCCGGGTGCACGAGCGCGTCCTCGACCGTTTCGAGGGGCCGCTCGACGCCGACGTCCTGATCACCGGCTGGGGCTGCCCGCGCATCGACGCCGGCGTGCTGGACGCCGCGCCCCGGCTGCGCGCGGTCGTCCACGCGGCGGGCAGCGTGAAGGGCCATCTGACGGCGGAGGTGTTCGACCGGGGCATCGTCGTCTCCTCCGCGGCGCAGGCCAACGCGGTGCCGGTGGCCGACTTCACCTTGGCGATGCTCGTGCTGGCGGCCAAACAGGCGTTCGCCCGCGCCCGCGCGTACGCCGCCGGAGGCTGGTCGGGCGACGCGCTGCCGGGTGTGGCCACGCCGGGGGAGCGCGGCGGGCTGACCGGGGCGGTGGTCGGCGTCGTCGGCGCCTCGCGGGTGGGCCGGCTGGTCATCGGACGGCTGCGCGCCCACGGCGCCGACATCCTGCTCAGCGACCCGTACGCGAACGCTGAACAGGCCGCCGCGCTGGGCGCGAGCCTCGTCCCCCTCGACGAGCTGTGCCGGCGCGCGGACCTGCTGACGGTGCACGCGCCCGAGCTGCCGGAGACGCGCGGCCTGCTCGGCGACCGGCGGCTGTCGCTCCTGCGCGACGGGGCGGTGCTGGTGAACACCGCTCGCGGCGCCATCGTCGACACCGACGCGCTGGTACGCCACTGCGCGGGCGGCCGCATCGGCGCCGTCCTCGACGTGACCGACCCCGAGCCGCTGCCGCCGGGCCATCCGCTGCTCGCCCTGCCCAACGTCCTGGTGACCCCGCACATCAGCGGCGCGCGGGGACGGGAGCTGCGGCGGCTGGGGGAGTTCGCGGTGGCGGAGGTGGAGCGCCTGGTCCGCGGCCGCCCGCTCCGGGGCGCCGTCCGCCCCGCCGACCTGAACCGCATCGCCTGATGCCCGCTCACCCCGCTCCCGCGCCCGCGCTGCTGGTACGGCAGGCGCGGCAGGAGGCCGCAAGGGCGCGTACGGAACCGCTGCCCGCGCTGACCTTCGCCCTGTGGAGCCGCTACGCCGACACCGGCGACCGCCATGCCTACGAGCGCGTCTACTTCGAACGGCGCCGCCGCCTGGCCGCCCTCATGCTGGTCGCGCACCTGGACGGCCGCCCCGACCCGGCGCTTGACGACCTGCTGTGGGCGGTGTGCGACGAGTACTCGTGGGTCCTGCCGGCCCACGAGCCGCAGGACCGTCCGGTCGGCACGTTCGTCGACCTGTTCGCCGCCGAGACCGGGCACACACTGGCGGAGGCGGTGGCCCTGCTCGGCGGGCGGCTCGACCCCCGCGTACGGGACCGGGCGCGCGAGGAGGTGGAGCGCAGGGTCCTGCGCCCCCTCCTGGCCGGAACGCCCGCCCTGTGGTGGGAGTCGGCCCGGCACAACTGGGCGGCCGTCTGCGCTGGCGCGGCCGGGATGGCTGCCCTCGCCCTGGACTCCGAGCACCTGCCCGCCCTCCTGCCCCGCCTGGAACGCGCCCTGGAATCGTTCCTCGCGGGCGCGGGCCCGGACGGCGCCTGCCTGGAGGGACCCGACTACTGGTCCTACGGCTTCGGCTATTTCGTCTACTTCGCCGAGGCGCTGCGCGAGCGTACGGGCAGGGACCTGCTGGACGACCCCCACGTCCGCGAGATGGCCGCCTATCCCGCCAGGATCGACCTCGGCGACGGCGTGCGCCCGGCCTTCGCCGACTCCTCCGGCACGGGCGCCTACCCGGCCGGCCTGCTGGACCGCCTGGCGCAGCGCCTGGGCGTGCGCGTGCCGCGGCGGCGGGAGCCGTCGTTCCACGACGATCACTGCTACCGCTGGGCGCACCTGAGCCGCACCCTGTGGTGGACGGCGCCCATGCCGCCGGCGCCGCCTGCCCCGCCCGCTCCGCACGACCGCCTGCCGGACGCCGCGATCGTGGTCGCCAGGGCGGACGGTACGGCCTTCGCCGCCAAGGGCGGCCACAACGACGAGCCGCACAACCATCTCGACCTGGGCCACTTCGTCCTGCACGCCCACGGCGAGACGGTGCTGGACGACCTGGGCGCCCCCGAGTACACCCGCGACTACTTCGGCCCCGACCGCTACGCGGTGCCGCAGGCCTCGGCGGAGTGGCACTCGGTCCCGATCATCGGCGGCGCCGCGCAACGCCCCGGACGCGACCGTCGCGCCGAGACCGTCCGGTACGCGGCCGGCCCCGACACCGTGGAGTGGACGCTGGACCTGACCGCCGCCTACGACGCGCCCCGGCTCGTCCGCTTCACCCGCGCCTTCGCCTGGTGGCCGGCCCGGCTGGAGCTCACCGACACCTTCGACGTCACGGGAGGCGAATGCCCGGTGACGGAGTCGTTCGTCTCCCGCGTGCGCCCCGAGGTGCGCCGCGACTCGGTCCGCTGGGGGCCGGTCGCGCTGCGGGTCCCGCCCCCGTGGCGCGTCACGGCCGAGGACCTGGAGGTGCGCGGCCACGACGGCGTTCCCGAGACCGTGCACCGCGTACGCCTGAGCGCCGCCGTGCCGTCCGGCCCGCATACCTTCGTCTTCACCGTGGATTGACGGTCGCGGACGCAAGCGCACAAATTTGTGCCTCGATATGTTGATATATGCCCAGCAATAGGGAATACTCTGATCCAGAAGTCCAGCAGAGGGCTCCGACCCACGCATTATCCGTGGTGTGCCCCTGCCTGGGCTTTTTGTCGTGCAGGGGCAGCCATGAACTGAGCTTTGGGAGCATCAGATGGCCGTCCTGGAGATCGCACTCGAAGAGATGACCGCCGAGCAGCTGCTCACCGAGATGAACCGGCCCGAGACGCCGGAGCTGCGGAAGGTACGGATCCGTGAGCGGGTCGTGGCCATGTACGACGCTCTGGTCGGCGAGGTCACCCGCCGCTACCGCTACCGCGGCGAGCCGATGGAGGACCTGCGCCAGGCCGCGTACGTGGGCCTGATGAAGGCCATCAACGGATTCGACCCCACCCTGGGGCACGACTTCCGCGGCTACGCGATGATCACGATGGTCGGCGAGGTCAAGCGGCACTTCCGCGACCGCACCTGGGCCATCCGGGTGCCGCGCGTCTACCAGGAGCGCCGCCTGGAGCTGAACAAGGTGACCAGCGAGCTCACCCAGACCTTCGGCCGCGCGCCCACGGTCGCCGAACTGGCCGGCAAGATGGGCCTCTCCGAGGAGGACGTGCTGCTCGCCCTGGACGCCTCCGCCGCGTACAGCACCCTGTCGCTGGACGCGCCCGTCGGCGGCGAGGACGACGCGGCCGACCTCGGGGACTTCCTGCCCGCGCAGGACGACTCGCTCGACAACATGCTCGGCAAGCACGCGATCAAGCCGCTCATCGACGCGCTGCCCGAGCGGGAGCGCACGATCCTGCTCATGCGCTTCTACGGCAACATGACCCAGTCGGAGATCGCCACGGAGTTCGGCATCTCGCAGATGCACGTCTCCCGCATCCTGCGCGCCGTGCTGACCAAGCTCCGCACCGCCCTGCAGGACTGACCCGACCCGACCTGACCTGACCTGACCCGACCAGACCGCCCTGACGCCGCCCGGATCCCGGCCTTACGTGCCGGATCCGGGCGGCGTCACATTGCGGCGACGGCCCGGCTCTCGCCGGGCGAGTCCAGGTGGAAGGCCGCCGCGCGACCGGCCGCCGACACCTCGTACGCGCCGAGGAACCCGGTGAAGCGCACCCGCCCCTCCGCGTCGGTGCGCAGGGTGGTGGGCGGGAACCACCAGTCGCCCTTGATGAGCGCCCGCGCCGCCTCGTACGACGGCTTGGGACTGCCGTCGGCGCGGACGAACCCGCCGGGCGCGCCGAGCCAGCCGCCGTCGGCCATCCCCCAGTACGTCATCGCCTCAACCGACGGGTGCGACAGCAGCGTCCGGTAGTGACGGACGATCTCGCCGGCCTGGCGCTCCTCGCCCTCGGGGGTGCTCGGCCAGGACGCCACCTGGTAGTCGTTCAGGTCGGTGATGTGCCCCGGCATGAGCTCGCCGGACAGGATGGTGGTCTCGGTGAAGTGCAGGGGCAGGCCGTACCGCGAGAAACGGTCGAGTACGGCGAGCGTCCTCTCCTCACCCCAGTAGCCCTGGTGCATGTGGCTCTGCAGGCCCAGCGCGTCGATGCGCACGCCCGCTTCGAGCAGGCCCTCGACGAGGCACTCGTACGCCGCCGACATGTCGAAGTCGTTGAGCAGCAGCGTGGCATGCGGGTCGGCCTCGCGGGCGGCGTCGAAGACCATCCTGACCATCGGGATGCGCCCGATCTCGCGGCACAGGCGGGTGATCCCGTTGTCGTACTTGTCGAAGATCGGCATGATGACGACCTCGTTGATGACATCCCACATGTCGATAAATTCGGAAAAATCGCTTACCTCGCGCCGGATCCGGTCCACCTGCGCGCGGGCGATCTCCTCGTTCGGCAGGTCCATCAGCCAGTCGGCCGTCACCGTGTGCCACACCAGCGGATGACCCTTGACCGGGTGTCCCCGCTCGCGGAACCACGCCGCCGCCTTCCGCAGCCGCGCGGTCCCGGCCTGCCCGCGTACCTGCTCGAACTGCCCCCAGTAGAACGGCAGCGTCACGAAGTTGAACAAGCCGAGCCAGTGCCCGGCCAGCCGCTCGGCCCTGGCGGCGGCCTCGCCCGTCAGCTCGCCGTTGGCGAAGGGCACGAGGTCGAACCCCGTGCAGCCGAACAGAAAGCGGTGGTCGCGCTGGGAGACCAGCACATCCCGATCCGGCAGCGGAACGCCGTCCAGGGTGACAGCGATCGTGGCATTCGCAGTACGGTTCTTCCTGATCGAGGCGTCCAGATTCGTCAGGGCCACGGCAACCCCTCACCATGCCGAAAGTTTCGGGAAAGTTATCGCCGCACAACGACCGACATAGACAGTGAACTCGGGCGTCGCGCGCCGACCGGACCTGCAACATAGCAGTTGGAGACGCTCTTGACAGCCTTCTGCGAACCCCCTTATGTTGCCGCAATATTAAGCGGTTTTCCTTGAAAGTTTCGGCTTCACATACCGCTATCCGCGTGGGATGTTGCCGTTATAAGCCCCGAAGGGATGGCATGACGGGCCACGGACCGATCGACACGCGCCCCACGCCGGACGGCAGCACGCGGTGGCGGGACCCGGGGCTGTCCCCCGGCGAGCGAGCCGAGGCCCTCATCCCGCTCATGACGCTGGAGGAGAAGGTCGCCCAGCTGGTGGGGGTGTGGGTCGGCGCCGACGCCTCGGGGGAGGGCGTCGCCCCGCACCAGACCGAGATGGCCGGCGGCGTCGAGTGGAGCACCGTCATCCGGCACGGGCTCGGCCAGCTGACCAGGCCGTACGGCACCGCGCCCGTCGACCCCGCCGCCGGCGCCCGGTCGCTGGCCGCCTCCCAGGCCGAGATCGTCGCGACCAGCCGCTTCGGCATCCCCGCCCAGGTGCACGAGGAGTGCCTGACCGGGTTCGCCGCCTGGCGGGCGACCGTCTACCCGGCGCCGCTGAGCTGGGGCGCGGCGTTCGACCCAGGGCTGGTCGAGGAGATGGCCGGGCGGATCGGCCGTTCCCTGCGCGCCGCCGGCGTGCACCAGGGCCTGGCCCCGGTGCTCGACGTGACCCGCGACTACCGCTGGGGCCGCACCGAGGAGACGATCAGCGAGGACCCCTACCTCGTCGGCACCATCGGCGCGGCCTACGTGCGCGGGGTGGAGGGCGCCGGCGTCGTCGCCACGCTCAAGCACTTCGCCGGCTACTCCGCCTCGCGCGGCGGCCGCAACCTCGCCCCCGTGCCGATGGGCCGCAGGGAACTGGCCGACGTCGTCCTGCCGCCGTTCGAGATGGCGCTGCGCCTGGGCGGCGCCCGCTCGGTGATGAACTCCTACGCCGAGATCGACGGCGTGCCCGTGGCCGCCGACGACGGCCTGCTGAGCGGGCTGCTGCGCGACGAGTGGGGCTTCACCGGCACGGTGGTCGCCGACTACTTCGCGATCCGGTTCCTGCAGAAACTGCACGCCGTGGCCGCCGACGGCGCCGAGGCGGCCGGGCTCGCCCTGCGCGCCGGCATCGACGTCGAACTGCCCACCGTCGACACCTTCGGCGAACCGCTGATCGAGGCGGTGAAGGCGGGAACGGTCGACGAGAAGCTCGTCGACCGCGCGCTTCGCAGGGTGCTGACACAGAAGGCCGAGCTCGGCATGCTCGACGAAGGCTGGCAGTGCATTCCCGAAGGCCTGTCCAAGAGCCTGCCCGGGACCCCACCCGGCGGCTCGCCCGGCTGCTCTTCCGGCGGGTCCTCCGGCGGCGCCGATCGGCTGCGCCTCGACGACGCCGAGAGCCAGGACATCGCCCTGCGGCTGGCCCGCGAATCGGTGGTGCTCCTGCGCAACACCGCGGACATCCTGCCGCTGGCCCCCGGCCGGCGGGTCACCCTCGTGGGGCCGGTCGCCGACGACCCGATGGCGATGCTCGGCTGCTACGCCTTCCCCGCGCACGTCGGCGCCCACCCCGAGCACGGGCTCGGCCTGGAGATCGCCTCACTGCGCGAGGCGCTCGGCGCGCTGGTCCCCGGGCTCACTTACGTGCCCGGCTGCGACATCACCGGCGACGACACCTCCGGCATCGAGGCGGCGGCCGCCGCGGCCGCCGCCGGTGACGTGTGCGTGCTGGCCGTCGGCGACCGGGCCGGGCTGTTCGGCCGTGGCACCTCCGGCGAGGGCTGCGACGCCACCGACCTGCGTCTGCCGGGCGTGCAGTCCGAGCTGGTCAGGGCCGTGCTGGCCACCGGCACCCCCGTGGTGCTCGTGCTGCTGGCCGGGCGGCCGTATGCGCTGGGTGAGGAGGTCGACGCCGCCGCCGCCATCGTGTACGCCTTCTTCCCCGGCCAGCGCGGCGGCCAGGCCCTGGCCGAGGTGCTCACCGGCGCGGTGAACCCGTCGGGACGGCTGCCCGTCAGCGTGCCGCGCGACGCGGGCGGACTGCCGGCCACATATCTGTCGCCGTGGCTGGGCCGGCGCTCCCAGGTGTCGTCCGTCGACCCGACCCCCGCCTTCCCGTTCGGCCACGGGCTGGGCTACACCACGTTCGACTGGAGCGACGTGACAGGGCCAGGAGAGCCGGGCGAGCGCGCGGACTGGCCGGTCGACGGCGAGGTGAGCGTCGCCGTCACCGTCCGCAACGCCGGGACCCGGCCCGGCACCGAGGTCGTCCAGCTCTACCTGCACGACCCGGTCGCTCAGACCACGCGGCCGGTGGTCCGCCTGGTCGGCTACGCCCGCGTCCCGCTGGAGCCGGGCGAGGCCGCCCGCGTGACGTTCGACGTGCCGGCCGACCTCACCTCGTTCACCGGCGTGCGCGGCCGGCGCATCGTCGAGCCGGGAGAGGTCGAGCTGCGCTTCGCGCGGTCGAGCGCCGACGCGGCCGGGGCCGTGCCGCTGCGCGTGGCCGGCGACGTACGCGAAGTGGGCCACGAGCGACGGATGCGGCCACGGGCGCGGATCGAGCGCATCGCACCGGAGGACAGAGGATGAGCACCACCCCCACGACCATGAACCCCCCACCGGACACCCTCGAAACCGGGCCGTCCACGCGCCGCCGCAGACGGCGTCCCGCCGGCGCCTCCACCTGGAGTGCGGCGTTCCGCCGCAACTGGCAGCTCTATTCGCTGGCCATCCTGCCGCTGCTGTTCTTCGCCGTCTTCCGGTACGCTCCCATGATCGGCAACGTGATCGCGTTCCGGAAGTTCGAGCCCGGCGGCAGCGTGCTGGGCGAGGAATGGGTCGGCCTGCGCTACGTGAAGTTGTTCCTGAACGACCCCACGTTCTGGAACGTCTTCACCAACACCGCGATCCTCGGAGGGCTGACCCTGCTGTTCTGCTTCCCGCTGCCGATCGTGCTGGCGCTGCTGCTCAACGAGATCCGCAACCGCGGCCTGAAGAGGTTCCTGCAGTCGGTCTCCTACCTGCCGCACTTCCTGTCGATCGTGGTCGTGGCCGGCATCGTCATGCAGACGCTCTCCATCGACGGTCCGGTCAACCAGATCGTCCGGGCCTTCGGCGACGACCCCGTGGCGTTCATGCAGAAACCCGAGTGGTTCCGCACGATCTACATCTCGTCGGAGATCTGGCAGACCGTCGGCTGGGGCACGATCCTCTACCTCGCCGCCCTCACGACCATCGACGAGCAGCTCTACGAGGCGGCCAGGATCGACGGCGCCGGACGGTGGCGGCAGATCTGGCACGTCACGCTCCCCGGCATCCGGCCGACGGCGGTCACTTTGCTGATCCTCAACATCGGCACGTTCATGGCCGTCGGCTTCGAGAAGGTGCTGCTGCTGTACAACCCCCTGACGTATCCGACCGCCGACGTGATCTCCACCTACCTCTACCGGATGGGCGTGGAGTCCAGCAACTTCAGCTACGCCGCCGCGATCGGCCTGTTCGAGGCCATCATCGGGCTGACCCTGATCCTGTCGGCGAACCTGATCTCCCGCCGAGCAGTAGGGACGAGCCTGTGGTGACACTCGCCAAGAGCCGGGGCTACCGCGCCTTCCAGGTCGTCAACGCCGTCGTCCTGACCGGCGTGGTCATCCTGACGCTCTATCCGTTCGTCAACATCATCGCCCGTTCCTTCAGCGAGGAACGCTACATCTTGTCGGGCGACGTCAACCTCATCCCGCGCGGGTTCAACCTGACGACGTACCAGATCGTGGTCGCGGACCCGATGTTCTGGACGAACTACCGCAACACCGTGGTCTACACCGTCGTCGCCACCGCGATCGCGATGGTGCTGACCACCTGCTACGCGTACGTGCTGTCCAAGAGGCACCTCAAGGGCAGGACGTTCCTCATCTGGGTCGCCGTCTTCACGATGTTCTTCAACGGCGGACTCATCCCCAACTACGTGCTGGTCAACAGCCTCGGGCTGACGAACTCCCTCTGGGCCATCGTCCTGCCCAACGCGATCAGCGTCTTCAACCTGCTGGTGATGAAGGCGTTCTTCGAGAACCTGCCGAGCGACCTGGAAGAGGCCGCCGCCATCGACGGGCTCAACACCTACGGCATCCTGGGGCGGATCGTGCTGCCGCTGTCGAAGGCGGTGATCGCCACGATGGTGCTGTTCTACGCGGTCTCGTTCTGGAACTCGTGGTTCTCGGCGTTCCTCTACCTCAACAGGACGGAGTTGTTCCCGGTCACCGTCTATCTGCGCAACATCATCGCGGGCGCCACCGGCGCCGAGAACGCCGGCGCGGGAGCGGCGGATCTCACGCAGGTCGCGGCCAACATCCAGTCGGTGACGATCATGCTCACCGTGCTGCCCATCCTCGCGGTCTACCCCTTCGTCCAGCGGTACTTCGTCTCCGGAGTCATGCTCGGCGCGGTCAAGGGTTAGCCTCCTCACGCCTCTACAACCCCCCGGACACGGCAAAGGAACCCCAATGCGCGAACTTTCACGGCGTCAGGCGATCATCGGCTTGGGTGCGTTCACCCTCGTCCTCGCCGGTTGCGGCGAGGACGAAGCCCCGAAGCAGGCCGCCCAGACCGCGAACAAGGCGGGCGCGATGGCCAACTACGGTGTCAACCAGCAGTTCAAGGCCACCGAACCACTGTCGTTCGACGTGCTCTACAACAACCACCCGTTCTACCCGCTGAAGGACGACTGGCTGTTCTGGGAAGAGCTGACCAAGCGCACGAACGTGACGCTCAAGCCGGTCGCGGTGCCACTGAGCGACTACGAGAAGAAGCGCAGCTTAATGATCGGCGCAGGGGACGCCCCGCTCATCATCCCGAAGACGTACCACCCGCAGGAGGAGGCCTTCGTGGCCTCCGGCGCGGTCCTGCCGGTCAGCGAGTACTTCGACCTGATGCCGAACCTCAAGGACAAGGTCGCCAGGTGGAAGATGGAGCCGGAGCTCGACACGCTCCGGCAGGCCGACGGCCGCATCTACCTGCTGCCCGGCATGCACGAGAACGTCTGGGTCGACTACACCCTCGCGATGCGCATGGACATCCTGGAGGAGCTCGACCTGGAGGTCCCGAAGACCTGGGACGAGCTCTACACCGTGCTCAAGGCCATGAAGACCAAATATCCTGACCTCTACCCCATGACCGACCGGTTCGGCATCCCCACCCCCGGCGGCAACCTGCTCAAGCTCGTCGCCCAGGCCTACGGCACCAAGGGCGGCTGGGAGTACCAGCACGCCTTCTGGGACGCCACCGCCGGCAAGTTCGTCTACACCGGAGCCATGCCGCAGTACAAGCAGATGATCGAATATCTGCACAAGCTGGTGAAGGAGAAGCTGCTCGACCCCGAAGCCTTCACCCAGCAGGACGAGCAGGCCGACCAGAAGCTCATCTCCGGCAAGTCGTTCGTCATCAGCTGCAACGCGCAGACCCTCGTCAACGAGTTCCGCGGCGCGCTCACCAAGGCCAACCCCGACGCCAAGATCGCCAAGATCCCCGTCCCCATGGGCCCCGTCGGCGACTACAAGATCGGCACCCGGCTCGAGAACGGCGTCATGATCTCCAAGAAGGCGCTGGAGCACAAGAACTTCGTCGCCATCATGCAGTTCGTCGACTGGCTCTGGTACTCCGACCAGGGCCTGGAGTTCTGCAAGTGGGGCGTCGAAGGCACGACGTTCACCAAGGACGCCTCCGGCGGCTACAAGCCGGCCGACGACGTCGACTTCGTCGGGCTCAACCCCGACGCGTCCAAGCACCTGCAGAAGGACTTCGGCTTCCAGAACGGCGTGTTCTCCTACGGCGGCACCACCAAGCTGCTGGAGTCCACCTTCTCCGAGGAGGAGCTGGAGTTCCAGAAGGTGATGAACGCCAGGAAGGCCTGGCCGGTCGACCCGCCCCACCCGTTCAACGAGGAGGAGCGCGAGCAGGCCACGCTGTGGGAGACACCGCTCAAGGACTTCGTCACCCAGCAGACGCTCAAGTTCATCCTCGGCGAGCGCGACCTCAGCGAGTGGGACGCCTACGTCAAGGAACTGGAGGGCAATAACATGGCCTCCTACATCAACCTGGTCAACACCGCCTACGACCGGTTCAAGAAGGAACACGGCTGAGTGGAGGGCCCTCGATGAGCGACGCGACCGGGGGGCGGTTCGGCACCGGGCCGCTCTCGCGCGTCGCCGCGCTGGTCTACACCCTGCTGGTCGTCGAGCTGCTGTTCCTGCTCACGGCCGCGCCGGGGCTGGCGGCGCTCGTCCTGCTCGACCGCGACGCCGGCAACCTCCCACTGGCCGCGCTGTGCGCGCTGCCCGCGGGCCCGGCGCTGTCGGCCGCCCTCTACGCGCTGCGTCACCGGCGCTCCGACCTGACGGACCTGCGTCCCGCGGCGGCGTTCTGGCGGGGCTACCGGGGCAACGTCGCGGGGGTCCTGAAGATCTGGGCGCCGTGGCTGGCGGGGCTGACCATCGTCGGGACGAACCTGGCGAACTTCTCGGCCGCCGGCGTGCCCGGCTGGTGGGCGGTGCTGCTCGTCGCCGTCGCCGTGGCGGCGGCGCTCTGGGCCGCCGCCGCGCTGGTCATCACCTCGCTGTTCGAGTTCCGGGCGGCCGACGTCGCCCGGCTGGCGTCCTACTCGCTCGTACGTTTCCCCGGCGTCACCGTGAGCAACCTCTGCCTCCTCGTGGTGGCGGCGGGCCTCACGACGGTCGCCACCGAGGCGGCGCCGACCCTCCTGGCCGCGGTGTTCGTGGCGGCGCTGCTGCGCAACAGCCGCCCGATGATCGACGAGATCAGGGAGAGGTTCACCGCCTGACCCGCCACCGGCGCGTCACGGGATGCGCCGGCCCCGGGCGTCGGGCACTCCCGACCTGCGGAAGAAATACGCATTGACCTGGTCGCGCCACTCCTCCGCACAGCGCAGCTGCTCGTCGAGCAGCTCCTTCACCCGGGCGTGCAGCGCCGGGTCCCCGGGATCGGCCCGCTCCCAGAGCCGCCGGCTCTCGGCCACCTCCTCGACCCCCGCGAAGTGGGTGTCATAGATGTGCTGGATGACCGTGGCGCCGTCGCGCAGCACGTGCCCGTACGGGACGTGGTGGAAGAACAGCAGCAGCTCGTCGGGGCAGGTGCCGAGCGACTCGTAGACCTCGGACCACGGCCGCGGGTACTGACCGGTGAACCCGGTGCCGGAGGCGCGGGTGCGGTCGACGCCGGCGCCGTCGCGGTCCGCGAAATGGTACGTGCCCCACGGCGTGTACTCGTAGCCGTCCACGTCGGGGCCGTAGTGGTGACCGGGACGGACCATGAACCCGACGCCCAGCGGCGCGGTGTACCGCTCGTACGTGCGCCACGAACCGTCCATCAGCGCGTGCAGCGTGCGCCGCAGCGGACCCGGGTCGCCGCCCGCCGCCGGCGCGAACGTCAGGTCGATCCATTCGTCGAGGAGAGCGGCGGGCTCCAGCCGCGGGTCCCAGGCCAGGCGGCCGAAGGCGTACAGGTTGGCCTGGGCGAGCGGATGGCCCGTCCAGTAGAAGTCGTCGCCGACGTTCGAGACCGCGACCAGGCCGCCGCCGTCGCCCGACGCGCCGGTGGCGACGTCGGCCACGGTGCGCCCGTCCGCGCCCCACGGCCCGAACCCGAGCACCTCCTTCCACATCGGCGCCAGATAGCACACATGCCGCTGCTGGCCGGTGTACTCCTGCGTCACCTGCAGCTCCACCGCCAGCCGGGTGGACGGCATGGCCGCGATCACCGGCGACACCGGCTCGCGCGTCTGGAAGTCCATCGGGCCGTGCTTCACCTGGAGGATCGCGTTGTCCCTGAACCGCCCGTCGAGCGGCGCGAAATGGTCGTAGGCCGCGCGGGCGCGATCGGTCGAGCGGTCACGCCAGTCCTGCCGGTGGTTGTAGACGAAGGCCCGCCAGTGCACCACCCCGCCGAACGGGGCCAGGGCGTCGGCGAGCGTGTTCGCGCCGTCGGCGTGGCTGCGCCCGTACGCGAACGGGCCCGGCTGCCCTTCCGAGTCGGCCTTGACGACGTAGCCGCCGAAGTCGGGGATGGCCGCGTACACCTGCTCGGTCGTGCGCGCCCACCACTCGCGCACCCGCTCGTCGAGCGGGTCGGCGGTGGGCAACCCGCCGAGCCTGATCGGCGAGGCGAAGCTGACCGACAGATGCACCCGGATCCCGTACGGGCGCACCTCGTCCGCGATGGCCGCCACGTCGCCGAGCCGGTCGGTCAGCAGGCGGGACTCGGTGGCGTGCACGTTGACGTTGTTCACCGTGACGGCGTTCACCCCGGTCGCGGCCAGCAGCCGCGCATAGGCCCGCACCCTGGCCAGGTCGCCGCGGGGGCCGCCGTCCCGCCAGAAGATCGACCCGCCGGAATAGCCGCGCTCGACCTGGCCCATCACCGGATGCACGTCGATGTTGTCCCAGTGGTCGAGCATCCGCCGGCGGGCAGCGGGCCGGTGCCGCTCGGCGGGGCGCTCGCCGGTGAACGCCTCCTCGCCCAGCCTGACCACGTGGAACAACCCGTAGAGCAGGCCGGCGGAGTCGTCGGCCAGCACCACCGTGACGCCGTCGCGGCGGGCGAGCAGGTAACCCTCCTCGCCGACGGCGGACCCGCCCTGCCCGGCCAGCAGCTCCCGCGCGGCGGGCGTCTGGCCGGCCGCCGCCGACAGGGCGAGCACGAGGTCGGGGGATCCCGTCCCATCCTGCTCCAGGGCGCCGCCGTGCCGGGCGCACGCCTGCTCGGCCTCCGCGCGCACGGTGCCGGTGAGGGGCCCGTCGCCGAGCACGAGGACGCGGCGCGCGCCGATCGCGCGGAACACGCCGGGGGGAAGCCATGCGGGATGGACGCCGGTCAGGTCGGGAATGCTCACGTGTTCCTCGGGTCGGCTCGACGATGGTTGATCCATCATGAACCTACTGAAAACAGATCACGTAGGAATCCGCCCGATCAGGACCCCGCCGGTCGGCCGGGTCGTGCTCGACGCCGACGGTGGCCAAGGCGCCGTGCATGACGTTCTGGCCCTGTACCGCACGCCGCGACCGCCTCCGGTCAGAGAATCTGGCCGGAGGCGAAGGCATGGCTGCGGCGCACCAGCTCCCACACCGTCTCCAGTTCTCCGCCGTCGCGCGGGCCGTACACCATGATCAGGGTCGGCGGGCAGCGGCCCTCGGCCACCAGCGGGTGGAACTCGCCCCAGCCCCGCGCCAGGGCCTCGGCCGCGTCACGCTCGGGCAGCAGCAGGTGCAGGCTCCCGTCGAACGGCCCGTGCAGGTGGGCGAACTCGGTGCTGTCACGCACGAACGCCGTGGCCGGCCCGAGCGCGTGCTCGGGGTCGAGATGCAGCGCGCGTGTCTCCGGCAGGGAGACGACGCTGGCGCCGGTGCGTACGTGGCCGAGCCCGGCCATCCGCCGCCACAGCTCCTCCTGCAACTCCACCGGCGCGATCTGGTCGAGCTGCTGGTGCGGGATCTCGGGGTAGGTGGCGGGACGTTCGCCGCACCGCTCCCGCAGTGCGTACGGAAGGGATATCTCTGTCTCTTGAGTACTCACACTAAGTAATCATACATATGCGTAATGTAGCGACATGTGGTGCGGTTTCCCCGGCAGGTCACGCCGTGATGCCCGACCCCGTCCGGTAGTGCTGCACCACCGGGCCGGTCTCCCGCACCAGGGTCTCGGTGTCGGCCTCCACCGCGGGCGGAAACCGCGGGACGTAACGGGTGAGCGCCAGCCCCAGGAGTTGTGTGCCGACCAGCCCCGCCCGGTGCTCCGCGTCGTCGGCTCCCGTCAGCCGGGCCACCTGTGAGGCGATCTGACCGGCGAACACCTCCCGCATGCGCTGGCGGCCATGGGGTTCGTGCTGGCGGAACGGAGCAGCAGGATCAGCGCGTCGTCGGACAGATCGCCCTCCCATCGCGCCAGGAAATGGCGTACGAGCAGCTCGCCCATCCGGTCGAGCGGCGGCGTTGAAAAGCCCGGCCTTGCTCCCGTAGTAGCGCATGACCATCGACGGGGCCACCCACGGGGGTCCCGCGCCGGACCCACCGAACCCGCCGGATGAAACTTTCACCGCGGGAAGCCGCAGGTCGGCGAGCGTACTCGCGAAGGCCTGTTGACGGTGGCCCACGAGCGTGCGATCAAAGCTCGAACAGCGACGACCGGCCTGCGATTAAGGCGGACCTCCCAACGAACTCAGCCGCCCCGGCGGCATCACCCCCGCCGGGAAAGCGCTTACCGCAAAGGAGAAACGACCTTGAACCCAACCCCTCGCTCCAGGCGATGGCGCCGGCTCCCCGCGACCCTCGCCGCCATGCTGACGGCCATGCTCACGGCCATGCTCACGGCCATCGTGGGCGCCATCGCCGTGACACCGCTCCCCGCGCAGGGGGCCACCGTCGACACCGGCGCCTGGTACGTCCTGGTCAACCGGCACAGCGGCAAGGCCCTCGACCTGTACGACTTCGCGACCGCCGACGGCGCGCCGATCGTCCAGTGGGCCCGCAACGACGGCGACCAGCAGCAGTGGCAGTT
>NZ_SMJZ01000095.1 GCF_004348345.1 Nonomuraea longispora | reverse complement strand
CCCGCGTCCCGGCCGGCTCCGCCCACCAGACCACCCGGCAGACCACACCCACCCGGCGCCGCCCGTACGAATCCCGCTGACCCCGCCCGGTCACCGGCAGGACCGGCGAACCCGGCCGCCGCCCCGCCGAGGCGGCCGGCGGTCAGGACGGGAGGTCGATGGCGACCTTGACGTCGTGGTCCGGTTCGAAGGCCTCCAGTGCGCGTTCGAGCGGCAGCCGGCGGGTGATCAGCCGTTCCAGCCACCGGATGTCCGCCTTGGCGAGGGCCGCCGCCGCGTCCCTGAAGTGGCGCAGGTTGCCGTTGACCGTGCCGAAGACCACGTCGTTCTCCAGCACGATGTCCCGGTTGATCACCCCGGCGTCCACCCGGTGCGTACGCCCTCCTGGGGCGAGGCCGCACAGGCAGACGATGCCGCCGGCGGCGGTGGTGCGCATGGCGTCGATGACGAGCGTCCCCACGCCCGTGCACTCGATGATGATGTCCGGCTTGTCGTCGGCGAACGGCTCCAGCGACGCGCCCGAGTGGTAGGTGCCGCCGAGTTCCTCCACGAGGCTGGACTTCAACCCTTCGGGGGCGCGGTCGAGCACATGCACGTCGAGCCCCCGCTGCTTGCCGAGGAGTGCGGCGAGCAGCCCGATGGGCCCCGCGCCGGTGACGAGCAGTGTGCGCGGCTCGAACCAGGCCCGCGACCCGATCCGCTCGATCTGCTCCCACGCCTTGGCGACCACGGATGTGGGCTCGACCAGCATGCCGACGGTCGCCAGCGACGGGTCGAGGCGCACGGCGTAGCCGGATTCGATGACCCAGCGCTCGCTGGCGTACCCGTCGAGGTCCTTGATGCCCCGCTCGGTGTAGCGGCCGTTGCGGCACATGTCGAACTCGCCCCGCGCGCACGCCCCGCAGGGCTCGGGATCGGGCCGGCGTACCACGCCCACCACCAGGTCTCCGGGAGAGAAGGCGGACCCTTCGGGCGCTTCGAGCACCCGGCCGAGCGACTCGTGTCCGATGACCATGCGTTCCCTGCCCGGCGGCGGCCAGCCGTATTCGGCGGCGGCCAGTTCGCGGTCCGTGCCGCAGATGCCCAGGGCCAGTCCTTGGACGAGCAGCTCGCCCTGTCCGGGTTCGGGTTCGGGCAGTTCCTCGACGCGGAGCGTCCCCGCCTTGCCCGGTGCGAACGTCAGTGCACGCATCACGCTCACCCCCTCCAGCGGGACCCTACCCCGGACGGGCTTGGGAAATAGTAGGACGTCCTAGTATCTTCGGAGATGACACCCTCACGAAGGAGTGAACAGGCGTGCACGTCCCGGTACACCCAGTCCGTTTCGTGACCGCCGCGGCCCTGTTCGACGGCCATGACGCGGCGATCAACATCATGCGACGCATCCTCCAGTCACAGGGGGCCGAGGTCATCCATCTCGGGCACAACCGTTCGGTCGACGAGATCGTCACGGCCGCCATCCAGGAGGACGCCCAGGGGGTGGCGATCAGCTCGTACCAGGGCGGGCACGTGGAGTTCTTCTCCTACCTGGTGGAACTGCTGCGCGAGCGCGGCGCGGGCCATGTCAGGGTGTACGGCGGCGGCGGGGGAGTGATCGTCCCCGAGGAGATCGAGCTGCTGCACTCGCGCGGCGTGGCCCGCATCTTCTCGCCCGAGGACGGTCAGCGTTACGGCCTGCCCGGGATGATCAACAAGCTGATCGAGGAGTGTGACGTCGAGCTGGACGATCCGCCCTCGCTGGAGGCCGTGGTCTCAGGAGACCAGGCGGCGCTCGCCCGCGCGATCACGCTCGTGGAGTCCGGGCGCGCCCCCGCGGCGTTGCTGGAGGGCCTGCGGGCCGCGGGCGCGAAGGAGGGCGACGCGAGGGCGCCGGTGCTCGGCATCACGGGTACGGGCGGCTCGGGCAAGTCGTCGCTGACCGATGAGATCGTGCGCAGGTTCCGCGTTGACAACGACGACAAGTTGCGCATCGCGATCATCGCCATCGACCCCACCCGCAGGCGCGGCGGCGGCGCGCTGCTCGGCGACCGCATCAGGATGAACAGCCTGGGACCCCAGACCTACTTCCGCTCCCTGGCCACCCGCGGCGCCGCCAACGAGGTGCCCGCCTGCCTCGACGACGCGATCACCGCCTGCCGAGCCGCGGGCCACGACCTGGTGATCGTGGAGACGCCCGGCATCGGCCAGGGCGACGCCGGGATCGTCCCGCACGTCGACGTGCCCATCTACGTGATGACGCCGGAGTTCGGGGCGGCCTCCCAACTGGAGAAGATCGACATGCTCGACTTCGCCGAGGCCGTGGTGATCAACAAGTACGAGCGGCGCGGCGCGGAGGACGCCCTGCGCGACGTGCGCCGCCAGCTCGTACGCAACCGCGAGGCGTTCGGCGTCTCCCCGGACGAGATGCCGGTCTTCGGCACCATCGCCGCCCGCTACAACGACAGCGGCGTGACGGCCCTCTACCAGCACCTCAAGCCGCTCCTGCTGCCGGGCTCCGGGCCGGGGCTGCTGCCCAGGGTGTCCGAGCGCACCTCCAGGGCCTCGGCCGCCATCGTCCCGCCCGCCAGGGCGCGCTACCTGGCCGAGATCGCCGAGACCGTGCGCGCGTACCACGCCGAGACCCTCGCGCAGGCGGAGGTGGCCCGACGCCGTCAGCAGCTCGCCGCCGTACGGTCGCTGCTGGAGGAGGGGGACGGACGGCTGGCCGAGCTGGAGGCCCAGGCCGGGCGGGAGCTCAGCGACGAGAGCAGGGCGCTGCTCGACGCCTGGCCGGACGTCAAGGAGCGCTACACCGCCGACGAGCTGGTGGTGAAGGTCCGCGACCGCGAGATCCACACCCCGCTCTGGCGCGAGACGCTGTCCGGTAACCGTGTCCCCAGGGTGGCCCTGCCCCGCTACACCGACCACGGCGACCTGCTGCGCTTCCTGCGCTCGGAGAACCTGCCGGGCATGTTCCCCTTCACCGCGGGGGTGTTCCCGTTCAAGCGCGCCGACGAGGATCCGACGAGGATGTTCGCCGGCGAGGGCGACCCGTTCCGCACCAACCGGCGCTTCAAGCTGCTGTCGGAGGGCCAGCCCGCGACCCGGCTGTCGACCGCGTTCGACTCGGTGACGTTGTACGGCCACGACCCCGACCTGCGGCCCGACATCTACGGGAAGGTCGGCACCTCGGGCGTCTCCATCGCGACGCTCGACGACATGAAGGTGCTCTACGACGGTTTCGACCTGGCGGCGCCCAACACGTCGGTGTCCATGACGATCAACGGGCCGGCCCCCACGATCCTGGCCTTCTACCTCAACGCCGCCATCGAGCAGGCCCGCGACCGGTTCCGCGCCGAGCACGGCCGCGACCCCGGCGAGCAGGAGGACGCCGACCTGCGCGCCCGCACCCTGGCGACGGTCAGGGGCACCGTGCAGGCCGACATCCTCAAGGAGGACCAGGGGCAGAACACCTGCATCTTCTCCACGGAGTTCTCGCTGCGCATGATGGCCGACATCCAGGAGTGGTTCATCAGGAACGGCGTGCGCAACTTCTACTCGGTCTCGATCTCCGGCTACCACATCGCCGAGGCCGGGGCCAACCCCATCAGCCAGCTGGCCTTCACGCTGGCCAACGGCTTCACGTACGTGGAGGCGTACCTCGCCAGGGGCATGAAGATCGACGACTTCGCCCCGAACCTGTCGTTCTTCTTCTCCAACGGCATGGACCCGGAGTACAGCGTGCTCGGGCGGGTGGCCCGCCGCATCTGGGCGGTGGCCATGCGGGAGAGGTACGGCGCAGGCGAGCGCTCGCAGAAGCTGAAGTACCACATCCAGACCTCGGGCCGGTCCCTGCACGCGCAGGAGATGAACTTCAACGACATCCGCACCACGCTGCAGGCGCTGATCGCCATCTACGACAACTGCAACAGCCTGCACACCAACGCCTTCGACGAGGCGGTGACCACGCCGTCGGCCGACTCGGTGCGCCGGGCCATGGCGATCCAGCTCATCATCAACAAGGAGTGGGGCCTGGCCACGAACGAGAACCCGCTGCAGGGCTCGTTCATCATCGAGGAGCTCACCGATCTGGTGGAGGAGGCGGTGCTCGGCGAGTTCGAGCGGCTGTCGGACCGCGGCGGCGTGCTCGGCGCGATGGAGACCGGCTACCAGCGCGGCAAGATCCAGGACGAGTCGATGTTGTACGAGATGCGCAAGCACGACGGCTCGCTGCCCATCGTCGGCGTCAACACCTTCCGCAACGGCGCGCACGGTGAGGACTCCGATGCCCACACGCTGGAGCTGGCCAGGGGCACGGAGGAGGAGAAGCGCTCGCAGCTCGACCGCCTGCGCGCCTTCCACGAGCGCAACCGCTCCGAGTCGCCCGCGCAGCTGGCCAGGCTCCGCGAGGCGGCGATGTCGGAGGAGAACGCGTTCGAGGTGCTGATGGACGCGGCCCGCGTCTGCTCGCTCGGCCAGATCACCGACGCGCTGTTCGAGGCCGGGGGACAGTACCGCCGCAACGTCTGAGGCGTCCGCTGGCGGGATCCCGTCAGGGCGGGTTCCCGCCGGCGGATGACCTACCCGTGGCAGGGCGGAAACGGACCTCACCCTCGTCACCGGCGACCGTGTCTACGTCCTGCCGGACGAGGCCATGCCGCTGGTCGCGACCGGCCGGCTGGACGCGCGGTTGTTCAACGTCACACACCTGGCCGCGATGGGTTACCGGGGCACGCCGCCGGTGATCGCCACCTACCGGGGCGCGACGCCGCGCTCCATGACGGGGGCGGAGGTCGTCCGCGCGTTCCCCAGCCTCAAGGGCGCGGCGCTGAAGGCCACCGCGGCCCACGCCGAGCGCGGCACGGTGAAGCCAGCAGAGCATCCGGGCGATCGTGGCTGAATAACCGTGCAGTCACGATTGCGGGCTGATGTCGTCTTCGGCCCTGTCGTCTCTCGCATACTGGTCGGCGTTCCGACCAGAGGAGGGGAGAGGCGGGCACCGTGCTCGAAGCGCTGGGTCTCACAGCCGGCGAGGAGGCCGTCTACCGCTTCCTCATCGGCGTGCCCCGCGACGCCACCGAGCTCGCCGAGGCGCTCGACCGCTCGCGCTCCTCGGTCGAGGAGGACCTGGTCGCCCTGATCGGGCGCGGTCTGGTCTCGCGGGTGGCCGGCGCACCCGTCCTGCACGTGGCCGCGCCGCCCTCCGTCGCGCTCGGTGGCCTGCTCACCGCACGCAGGGAGGAGCTGCGCACCGCGGAGCTGGCCATCGTGGCGCTCGCCGAGCAGCACAGGATGGCCGCCACCGACCGCGCCGCCGGAGACCTCATCGAGGTCGTGACCGGCATGGAAGCGGTACGGCAACGTTTCCTGCAGATCCAGTGGGCGGCGGGCAAGCAGGTGCGCTCGTTCTCCACGGCGCCGTTCGTGGCGGTGCCGCCCGGCGACAACACCGCCGAGGACCAGGCCGTCGAACGCGGCGTGGAATATCTCGTGGTGCTGGAGCGCGAGGTGCTGGCCACCCCCGGCGTCGCGGCGATGACCCTCGACTCCGTACGCAGGGGCGTGCAGGTCAGGGTGGCGGACAAACTGCCCATCAAGCTGATCATGGCCGACGGGGAGCTGGCCCTCGTCCCCCTGACCACCGAGCCGGGCGGCGAGCCCGCGGCCGTGCTGCTGCACCGCAGCGGCCTGCTCAGCGCTGTGGAGGCGCTGTTCGACGCGGTGTGGCAGCGAGCCTACCCGCTCCGTCCCGACGACTGCGGCACGCTGGACGAGCAGCCGGAGCCGGCGGTCACCGAACTGGACAGGAAGATCCTCGGCCTGCTGCTGTCGGGGCTGACCGACGAGGCCGTGGCGGGCCAGCTCGACCTGTCGCTGCGCACGCTCCAGCGGCGGCTGCGCGCGCTCATGGACCTCGCGGGCGTGCGTACGCGCGTGCAACTCGGCTGGCACGCCGCCCGCCACGGCTGGGCATGACCCCCTGGTTCGTGGAACAGGGGCATGACCTGATATCCAGTGAATCGAACATCGCTACCAGGAGGCACTCATGTCCGACGTCACGTTCAAGGGCAACCCCATCACCGTAGGCGGCTCCTTCCCCAAGCCGGGCGACAGCGCGCCGGCGTTCCGCCTGGTCGGCGACGACCTGAGCGAGCGCACGCTCGCCGACTTCGGCGGGCGGACCAAGGTGCTCAACATCTTCCCGAGCCTCGACACCGGCGTCTGCGCGGCCTCGGTGCGCCGCTTCAACCAGGTGGCGTCCGAGCACCCCGACGTCGCCGTGCTCTGCGTCTCCGCCGACCTGCCGTTCGCGCAGAAGCGGTTCTGCGGTTCCGAAGGGCTCGACAAGGTGACCACGCTCTCGCTCATGCGGGGCCGCGAGTTCCTGGCCGACTACGGTGTCGCGCAGGAGTCGGGGCCGCTGGCCGGGCTGGCCGCGCGTGCGGTCATCGTGCTCGACGGCGACAACAAGGTCGTCTACTCAGAGCTGGTGCCGGAGATCACGCAGGAGCCCGACTACGACGCCGCGCTGTCCGCGCTCAAGTGAGCCCTGAACTGCGCGGCCAGCTCCAGTAGATGCTCGTCGCTCGTGGCGGTGTGCTGGAGGTCGATGATCACTGAATGGACCCCGGCCTCCGCCGCGGTGGCGAGATAGCCGCAGATCTGGGCGACCGTGCCGCTTCGGGGCGGCCTGCCCCGATCGGTGATCTCGGGGTTGGCCCGCAGCACCATGCGGAGCGCCCCGGGGTCACGCCCGGCCCGCTCCGCCGTCTCGCGTACCGTGCGCCACATCGCGCTCAGCATCGGGATCGGCAGCGAGGCCGTCAGCCAGCCGTCGGCCCGGCGGCCGATGCGGCGCAGCGCGGGCTCGGCGAAACCGCCCAGATAGAGCGGCGGGCGGCGGGCCGGCTTGGGCTCGATGTGGCTGGGCACGATGGTCCACAACTCGTGCTCGAAAGACACGGGGTCGTCGCGCCAGATCGCCTCCAGCGCGTCGATCGTGGCGTCGTAACGGCTCGCCCGGTCACGCCAGGGCACCCCGGCTGCGGCGTACTCGTCGGACGACCAGCCGAGCCCGAGGCCGACGTCCAGCCGGCCGCCGCTGAGGTGGTCGATCGTGGTGAGCGAGCGGGCCAGCACCGCCGGGGGATACCAGCAGGCGTTGAGCGCGCTGGTGCCCAGCCGGATGGAGGAGGTGGCCGAGGCCGCCACCGAGAGCACCGCGAACGGGTCGAGGAACACCCGGTGCGCCTCCGGCACCCGGCCGTCGCCACCCGGGTAACGGTCCTTAGGCCGCAGCGGCGTCAGCAGCCGGTCGCCCGCCCACAGGCCGGCGAACCCCATCGACTCGGCCTCCCGCGCCACCCGCAGCACGCTCGACAGCGCGGCGAACCTGCCGTACTGAGGCACGGCCAGCCCCACGTCCATCACTCGGTCGTCCTCCGGCGCATGGCGTGGATTCTACGGGTCCGCATGCCTTTAGGCTCGTGTCGTGGAAGACGACACCGGTGCGCGCGTGGAGATCCCGGAGACCGTACGCCGGATCGTGTCGCTGGTGCCGTCGCTGACCGAGTCGGTGGCGGCGACCGTGCCCGAGGCGCTGGTGGGTGCGACCGACTGGTGCACCCACCCGGCCGGCCTCGACGTGGCCAGGGTCAGGGGCACGAAGAACCCCGACCTCGACGCGATCAGGAAGCTGAGACCCGACGTGGTTCTCGCCAACGCCGAGGAGAACCGCCCGCCCGACATCGAGGCGCTGCGCGCGGCGGGCGTCCCGGTCTGGGTGACGAGGATCGAGACCCTGGACGACGCGTTCGCCTCCTTGGGCCGCATGTTCGCGTACGCGTGCCGCAGCGACCGGCCCGGGTGGCTCGACGCGGCCGAGCGGGCGTGGCACACGCCGCAAGAAGGCTCCCGGCGTACGGCGATCGTGCCGATCTGGCGGCGGCCGTGGATGGTGGTCGGCCGCGACACGTTCACCGGCGACGTGCTGCGGCGTCTCGGCGTGGACAACCTCTACGCGGGCCACGCCGAGCGTTACCCCAAGATCTCGCTGCCCGAGCTGAACGAGCGCCGGCCCGACCTGGTGGTGCTGCCGGACGAGCCGTACGCGTTCTCCGGGACCGACGGGCCCGAGGCGTTCCCCGGGCTCGCCTGTGCCCTGGTCAGCGGGCGCCTGCTCACGTGGTACGGCCCCTCGCTCGTGGAGGCGCCCTCTCTGCTCCGCCGCGCCTTGGGCTGACCGGTCACCGCACGCGCCCCCGGCCGGCGGGGCCGTGCACGCCGAGCGCGGCGTCCACGGCGGCGGGGGAGAGCACGTGCTGCATGACGATGACCGCCATCCCGACGATCCCCGCCCGCTCGCCCAGCGACGTGGTGACGATCTCCAGGTTGGCGGTCGTGTACGGCAGGCTGCGCCGGTAGACGATCTCCCTGATGCCCGTCAGGTAATGCTCCCTGGTGTCGGCCATGTCGCCGGCCAGCACCAGCACGCCCGGATTGAGCAGGCTGACCGCCGTGGCCAGCACCGCGCCCAGCGTGCGCCCCGCCTCCTGGGTGCGCGCGATGGCCTCGGGATCGCCGGCCTGCACGAGGCGGACGACGTCGCGGCTGGCCGCGTGGCCGAGGTCGGCGGCGACGGCCTGGCCGCTGGCCATGGAGGCCACGCAGCCGCGCGAGCCGCAGGTGCAGACCCGCTCGTCGGTCTCGCGCAACCGCACATGCCCGATATTTCCGGCGGCATCCTCAACGCCGCGATATATCGATCCCTTGAGCACGATGCCGGTTCCTATCCCGGTCGACACCTTGATGAGGACCAGCGACTCCGTTTCCCGCCACCTCGACCACCACTCGCCCAGCGCCATCGCGTTCGCGTCGTTCTCCACCATGATCGGCACGTCGTAGTCCGCGCCCAGGGCCTCGCCGACCGGATGGTCGTCCCACCCCGGCATCAGGAACGACCGGATCAGCCTGCCGGTGGCGTGGTCGACCGAGCCGGGCACGTCCAGGCCGATCCCGCACACCTCGCCCGCGGCCCGCCCGGCCCGGTCCAGGAGCCGCTGGAACGCCTGCCGCACCCACGACAGCACGGCCTCGGGCCCGAGCTCGATGCGCATGTCAGTGCGCTCCTCGGCCAGCGGCCTGGCCGCCAGATCCGTCAGCGCCACCCTGGCGTGGGCGGCGCCCAGATCGGCCACCAGCATCAGCCGCCTGGTGGCGTCCACGGCCAGCACCGAGGGCGGCCGCCCGCCTCCGGACACGGCCACCCCCGACTCGTGGATGTAGCCGGCCTCGATGAGCCGGTCGACCCGGTCGGTGACCGTCGAGCGGGACAGGCCGGTGTGCTCGATCAGCTCCTTGCGCGTCCGGCAGGTGCCATGGCGGATGTGCTGGAGGATCTGCCCTGCCGTCAGCATGCCCTCATCCCTTCTCCGCTCCGGCCGTGAGCCCCTCCGTCAGCAGGCGCTCACCGGCGAAGAACACGATCACGATGGGCAGCGTCAGCACCACCGATCCCGCCATCAGCACCGTCGTCGGGACCTCGATGCTGCCCGCGAGCTGTGACAGGCCCAGGGAAACCGTCCAGCTCTCCCGCCGCTCCACCAGGAAGAGCAGGGCGAACAGGAACTCGTTCCAGGCGATCATGAACGCGTACAGGCCGGTGGCCATCAGCGCGGGCTTGGACAGCGGCAACACCACCCGCCAGATGGTGGACAACCTCGTGCACCCGTCGATCGCCGCCGCCTCCTCGACACTCTGCGGCACGGTCTCGAAGTAGTTGCGGAGCATGTATACCGTGACGGGCACCGTCTGCGCGATGTAAACGAGGATCAGCCCGGCCAGTGACCCCCGAAGGCCGAGCATCGTCAGCAGCACGAACAGCGGGATGGCCAGCACGATCGCGGGGAACAGGTAGACCGCGAGGAACAGGACGTGCACCTGCCGCCGCCCGAAGAAGCGCAGCCGCGCGACGGCGTACGCGCCGGGGATCGAGACCAGCAGCGTGACCGCCACCGAGGCCACCGCCACGATCGTGCTGTTCCTGAGGAAGGTCAGGAAACCCTGCCTGGTCAGCACGTCCACGTAGGTGTCGAGGGTGAGGTCGCGCGGCCAGAGCGAGCCCGGCTCCAGGATGAGCTCCTGGATGTCGCGTACGGACAACATCACCATGTAGAGGAACGGGAACGCGGTGATCAGGAAGAGGAACACGATCGCCAGCGGCCTGAGCACCGCGAACATCCGCCGCTCGAACCTGTCCCTGCTCACGGCCGCTCACCCGTGCTTCCCGCGAAGAAGCGCAGATAGAGCGTCAGGAACACGACCAGGAAGATCGCCAGCACGATGGCCTGCGCAGCCGAGGCGCCGATGTCGTCGCGCGCGGTCAGGAAGGTGTAGACCCGCACGCTGACCACCTCGGTCCCGGCTCCGCCGCCGGTCAGCAGGTAGACGTCGTCGAACTTGGTGAACGTGAACACGAACCGCAGCACCGACAGCAGCGCGATGATCCGCCACAGCTGCGGCATGATCACGTAACGGAACCGCTGGGTGGGCGTGGCTCCGTCGACCACCGCCGCCTCGTCCAGCTCGGCCGGCAGCGCCTGCAGCCTGGCCAGGATGAACAGGAACGCGAACGGGAAATACCGCCACGCCTCGAACGCGATCACCGTCAGCAGCGCCACCGGCACCTCGACGCCCAGAAACTCGCCCTTGGCCTGGGTGAGGAACGCGATCGGCTCGCTGAGCCAGGTGTTGACGATGCCGTACTGCGGGTTGAGCATCGTCTCCCACAGGAACGCCACCGCGACGACCGGGGCCACGTACGGGATGAGGACGGCGGCCCTGACCAGGGTCCGTCCCCTGAACCTGTCGCGCAGCGCCAGCGCGGTGACCAGCCCGATCGCGATCGACAACGCCGTGCCCGCGACGGTGTAGACGAGCGTGTTGACCAGCGCCGGCCAGAAACCCGGCTCGGACATCACGTACGAGAAGTTCTCCAGCGTGTAACGACCGAACAGGCCCACCTGCCGGATGTTGATCAGCCTGACGTCCTGGAACGCCAGCATGATCGCCCAGAGCAGCGGCAGCACCACCACGACCAGCGTGATCACCAGAGTCGGCGAGATCAGGGCCAGGCCGGCCCGTCCCTCCTGTTCGCGCAGGGTCCGGGGCCGCATGAGCGGGCTCATTCGCGGATCCCGCGCTTGATGGACTCCACCTCGCGCTTCGCCTGCGCGGCGGCGGCCTGCGGGGTCAGGGAGCCGTCGGCGACCGCGCTCAGCGCCTTCGGCACGGGCAGCTCGCCCATCGTGGCGCCGACGAGCTTGCCCTGCCCCTGTGGGATGCCCCAGCGGGCGAACGTGCCGGGGCTCTCGCGCAGGGCGTCGAGCACGTCGGCGGGGTAGACGTCGGCCAGCGGCTTCTTGGCGTCGACCCCCGCGGGCAGGTCGTCCCACCGGTCAGCGACGCCCTCGCGGGTGGGGAACTTGCCCTCGGGCGCCATGCCGATCCAGCGTTCGTACCCCTCGTTCATCATGTAGGAGACGAAGGCGGCGGACGGGTCCTTGGCGGCGTCGCGGGTGATCGCCCACGAGACGATCTCGCCGTACTGCGCGGGCGCGCCGCCCTGGGGGCCCTTCAGCGCCGTGACCACCCCGGTGTTCGCGGCCAGCCATTCGGGGTCGGAACGGCACTCCCGGCAGTTCGGCGGCGCGTCCTTCCGCAGCCCGGCCAGCTCGTCGAGGATGAACGACGACCAGATCGTCATGGCGGCCCTGCCCGCGAAGTAGTTGGCGCGGGTGGAGTCGACGTCCTGCTTGCCCTTGACGGAGTAGTCGCGCGCCAGCTTGCCGTAGAACGCGAAGGCCTGCACGCACTGCGGCGAGTCAAGGGTGACATTTCCGGAATTGTCGACCAGCTGGCAGCCGTTCGCCTGCGCCACATGCTCGAAGCTCTGCGCGGTGAACGAGTCCTTCGGCGCGATCGCCATCGTGATGCCGGCCACCCCGCCCGTGTTGAGCTTCGCCGCCGCGGCCTCCAGCCTCTCGTACGTGTCCGGCGGCTCCAGCCCCGCCTTGTCGAACAGGTCCTTGCGGTAGAGGACCAGCTGCGCCCACCCGTCGCTGGGCACCGCGAGCAGCGTGCCTCCGGAGCTGTCGAGCTCCAGCGCGCGTGGCGAGAACGTCTCCCTGCCGAGCCGGTCGACGACCTGGGCGGGCGTCTCGGTGTCGAGCAGGTCGTTGGCCTCCATCTCGCGTACGGCCGCCAGCGGTAGCGCCCCGATCACGTCCGGCAGGTCATCCGCCGCGGCGGCGGCCGTCAGGGTCTGGCTGAACTGGTCCTCGGCCACGCCGACCAGCTTCACCTTGATCCCGGTCTTCTGGGTGAACTCGGAGATGACGGCGTTCTGGACGGCCATCCGGTCGGGGAGGTTCTCCTCCGTCCAGACCGTGATCTGGTCGTTCCCGGATGCGCCGCCGTCGTCGCCGCAGGCCGTCAGAACGACGGACAGCAGTGCGGCGGAGAGGACGGCGGTGACCTTCTTCGGCATGGCGCGCTCCTCTGCTGGGATACGCCGCATTTACCCAGGCATGAGATGACGCAACGTGCGGTAAGCGATACCTAGACCGGTCTGCACCCTCGCCGTGCTGCCGCTCCAGACGGGGTCCTCGTGCTCCACGGAGACCACACCGTCATATCCGCCCTCGTAGAGCACGTCGATCACCCGGGTCCAGTCGACCCGGCCGAGGCCGGGCACGCGGAAGCGGTACCAGCCCTTCTCGCCGCTGATCGGGCCGTGGAAACCGTAGCGGTCGAGCTTGCCGGGCAGGAACTCGGTGTCCTTGGCCTGGACGTGCGCGACGTTCGCGAGATGGGGCCGCAACGCCGCGACCGGGTCGATGCCGAGCGCCACCAGGTGCGAGGGGTCGTAGTTGAGCTTGAGCCCGAGCGTGTACATCCACTCCCACAGCTCGGGGGAGTAGGCCAGGTTCCCGGGATAACCATCGGGATGCCAGCTTTTCATCACGCAGTTCTCGATCACGATCTGCACGCCGTGCCGGGCGGCGTACTCCACCAGCGGGCCGAAGACGTCGGCGGCCCGCTTGAGGTTGTCGGCCACCGGCAGCCCGGGGTCGCGGCCCACGAACGTGCCGACCGTGGGGCAGCCCAGCGCGGCGGCGGCGTCGACGCACCGCCTCACGTGGGCGTTCACCTGCGCCCCTTGCTCAGGGTGCAGATTGTTCTCGTAGTAGGCGATCGAGGAAAGCGTCAGTCCGGTCTCCGCGAAGATGCGCCCGACCCGATCACGTTCTGCGTCATCAAAACGATCTACTCTGATGTGATTTCGGTCGTCCGGCGACGGCCAGCCCGCCACTTCGAGGGCCTCGAAGCCCTGTCCTGCCGCCCATCGAGCGATGTCGGTAAGGTCGCTTTCCGGAAGACACGTTGTCAGAAACCCCAATTTCATCAGCACCTCCAAGCGGAAGTCGTAGACTTGCGACCGTTACAAGCGCAACTATGGTGTGCAAACAACGACTAAATCTTTGACTTTTGTCTGATCATAAAGCGTAAGTGTGGGGAATGCGCGTCATCACCTTTGAAGAGCCAGGCCAAGTCCGCGTCAACTCCGAGTCGCCCGCCGAGCTCGTGCCGGGTTCCGTGCGCGTACGCACGATCTACTCGGGAGTTTCGGCGGGCACCGAACTCACCGCCTATCGAGGCACCAACCCCTATCTCAGCCGCAAGTGGGACACCGAGCGCCGGCTCTTCGTCGACGGTCAGACGCATGCCTACCCGCTGGCCGGATGGGGCTACCAGGAGGTCGGCGAGGTGGTGGAGGCGGCGCCCGACGTCGCCGCCCCACCTCCCGGCAGCGTCGTCTGGGGCATCTGGGGCCACCGCGCCGAGGCCGTCGTGCCGGCCGCCAAACTCGTCGGCCACGTCGTGCCGCCAGGGGCCGACCCGCTGAGCGGGGTCCTCGCCCGGGTCGGGGCCATCGCGCTCAACGCCGTACACGCCGCCGACGTGCACCTCGGCGACCAGGTCGCGATCTTCGGCCAAGGCGTCATCGGGCTGCTCGCCACCCGCCTGGCCGTGCTCAGCGGCGCCAGGGTGGTGGCCGCCGACGCCATCGCCGACCGGCTCGAACGGGCCAGGGCGTTCGGCGCGGCCGAGACGTTCGACGTCACCTCGGGGTCGGTCGCCGAGTTCATGCGCAAGCGCGTCGAGGGCGCCGACACCGTCATCGAGCTCAGCGGCACCCACCAGGGCCTGCACGAGGCGATCAGGACCGTGCGCAAGAGCGGCCGGGTGGTGGCCGCCGGCTTCTACCAGGGCGACGGCATGGGGCTGCGCCTGGGCGAGGAGTTCCACCACAACCAGGTGCAGCTCGTCTCCTCCCAGATCGGCGGTGTCGCCTCGTGGCTGGCGCACCGCTGGGACGTCGAACGCCTGCAGCGCACGTTCATGGAACTCGTGCACCGCGGCGAGGTCGAGACGCGTGACCTGGTCACGCACGTCGTCCCCGCCGAGCGGGCCGCCGAGGCCTACGACCTGCTCGACCGGCACCCGTCAGAGGTGCTCCAGCTCGTCTTCGATTTCAAGGAGTCACAGTGAAGCTCGCCGTACAGGAGCAGCTTCTTCCCGGCCGCACGCTGCAGGAGAAGTACGCGTTCGCGGTCGACGCCGGGTTCGACGCCATCGAGCTGCGCGGCAAGGGCGATTTCCACTTCGCGGGCCGTCTGACCGAGCTCAAGCGGGCGCTGGCCGACGGCGTGGTCATGCCGACCGTGTGCGTGGACATGCCGCACTTCATCGGCGACTTCGACCCGGCCAAGCGCAAGGACGCCATCCAGCAGCTCAGGTCCCAGCTGACCGTGATCGGCGAGCTCGGTGGCATCGGCGTGATGACCCCCGCCTCCTGGGGGCAGTTCTCGCGCAGGCTGCCGCCGTTCGAGCCGCCGCGCAGCGCCGCGGAGGACCGCGAGGTGCTGGCCGAGGCGCTCGGCATCCTCGGCGAGCACGCGCAGCGCAACGGCGTGCTGATCATGCTGGAGCCGCTCAACCGCTACGAGAACCACATGGTCAACACGCTGGCCGAGGCGGTCTCCTACTGCGCGATGGACTCCATCAGGATCGTCGGCGACACCTACCACATGAACATCGAGGAGGACGACCCCTGCCGCTCGCTGGCCGAGGCCGCCCCCTACATCGCGCACATGCAGATCAGCGAGTCCAACAGGAACCAGCCGGGCACCGGCCACCTCGACTGGGGCGCGCAACTGGCCACGCTCGACGCCGTCGGCTTCGACGGCTATCTCGCGCTCGAATGCCGCCTGCGCGGCGAGCCCGAGATCGTCCTACCCCAGACGGCGGCCTTCGTCAGGAAATACCTGTGATCCGCGCGGCCGTGCGCGTCCTGGTGAGCAACTGGGACGGCGGCTACACGATCCCCTCCCGCCGTCTCTACCCGCACCAGTGGAGCTGGGACTCCGCCTTCGTCGCCATCGGCAACGCCCGCTGGTCGCCGCGCAGGGCCCGTACGGAGCTGCTGTCGTTGTTCGGGGCGCAGTGGTACGACGGCCGGGTGCCGCACATCGTGTTCAACCCCGCGGTGCCCGACGGCGCGTACTTCCCCGGCCCCGCGTTCTGGCGCTCGCGAGCCCCGTCGGGCTCCGCGACCTCGGGCCTCGTCCAGCCGCCGGTCCACGCGCTGGCGGCGTGGAAGACGCACCTGGCCGAGCCCGACGTGGCGTTCCTGCGCCGCATCTACCCGCGCCTCGTGGCCCAGCAGGAGTTCCTGCGCGTCGCCCGGCGGTCTCCCGAGGGCCTGGTCTCGATCGTGCACCCCTGGGAGTCGGGCATGGACAACAGCCCGGCCTGGGACCTGCCGCTCCAGGCGGTCGAGGCGGGCGCGGCCGGGTTCGTGCGCAAAGACCTCGACGCCGTCAGCGCCGACGAGCGGCCCACCGACCGCGACTACGAACGGTACGTCGCCCTCGCCCGCGCCTACCGCGACTCCGGCTACCGCGACCCCGGGGCGTTCCAGGTCGAGGACCCCCTGTTCAACGCGGCGTACGGCGTCGCCGAGTCCACCCTCGCCGGCATCGCCGCGGAGTGCGGGTTCGACCCGGCGCCGCACGAGCGCGAGGCGGCCTCGATCACCGCCGCCATGGTCGAGCACCTCTACGACGACGGCCTCTTCCACGCCCGCGACGTGCGTACGGGCTGCCTGGTCCGCTCCAGCAGCGCCGCCGGGCTGACCCCGCTCCTGCTGCCCGGCCTGCCGCGCGAGATCGTCAACGCGCTGGTCGGCACCGCGCTCGACCGGTTCGCGCTCAAGGACGGGGTGCTGCCGAGCTACTCGCCGTCCGCGCCCGAGTTCGACACCGCCCGCTACTGGCGCGGCCCGAGCTGGATCAACCTGGCCTGGCTCGTCTGGCAGGGTCTCAAGGACCGCCGCCCCGACCTGGCCGCGCCGCTCGCCGAAGGGATGATCGCCGCGGTGTCCGGCGCCGGGTTCCGCGAGTACTTCGACCCGTTCACGCTGCGCGGCCACGGCTGCCACGACTTCAGCTGGTCAGCCGCCCTCATCCTCGACGTCGTGGCGGAGCACGGCCTGGAGGGTGTGCCTGCGGCGGGCGGCGAGGTCGGTGAGCAGCCGGGGGGCTTCGGAGAAGCCGGCGACGTCGGTGATCACGTGCTCCTGTAGGAGCCTGCCGCGCTCCCTGAGCAGCAGGATCGTCTCGTGCGAGAGACGTTCCCTGTCCCAGGCGTGCGCCAGGCCACGCGGCACCCGGCCGATCTGGGCGCAGCGCAGCGACAACCCGTTGTGGTGGAACTCCTCGCCGAGCCGCACCTCCTGCGCTCCCTGCGTGTAGAAGGCCAGGTCCACCAGCGTGCCCTGCGGGCGCAGCAGCCTGAGCCCGAGGGCCAGCGCCCGGCACTGGCCGCGGCACTGGAACACCACGTCGGCGCCGCGGTCGTTCTGGCCGTGCCGCCAGCGCCGCTTCAGCGCCACCGCCGGGTCGTCGCCGGCGGCCAGGCCGTCCGCGCCGAGCGCCCGCGCGACCGCCAGCCGCTCCGGGGTCTCGTCCACCACCACGACCTCGGCCGCGCCGGCGGAGAGGGCGAAACTCGCGGTCAGCAGCCCGACCACGCCGGCGCCCACCACCGCGACCCGCCGCCCGCGCACGCCGTCGCCGAGGTCCCTGACGGCCGGGCCGTTCAGGTCGTGGGCGGCGTGCAGCAGGCCGTTGGCGCAGATCGGGCCCATGTGGGCGACGTAGACGCCGAGCAGCGGGTCGAGGTCGTCCGGCACCCGTACGAACCTGTCGGTCATAGGGTCGGCCACGTACGCGGTGCGGTGCCCGTAACACATCGCGACCAGCGTGCCCTCGGCAACCGCCCGGGTGCGCGTCTCGACCACGCGGCCCACCTGCATGTAGCCGATGCCGCGCACCGGATAGGCCACCGACGGCACGCCCGCCGTGAACAGCCCGAGCGCCGGGTCCCAGCTGGAGTGCAGGTAGGGGTTGCTGCCCTTGACGAAGGTCAGCTCGGTGCCGGCGGACACGCCGCTGTACACCGTCTCCACCATGAACCCGCCCTCGGGCACGCCGGGCAGCTTCTCCTCGACCAGGCAGACCTCACCCGGCGCCTCGACGCTGACGACGGTGTTCGTGTTCATGGGCTCACCCCGGCCGGCAGGCGGCCGGCGTCGGGGGCGAGGGCGACCGGCCTGTGCTCGGCGGCCGACCTGGCCAGGGCGAGGGCGAGCCGGTGTGTGCGCAGCGCCTCCCGGTACGGCACCCGTACGTCCGCCTGCCCGCCCCGCACGGCGTTGACGAACTGCCGGTCGACCCGGGTCTTCGCCTGCCCGTCGTCCTCGATGACGCGCCGGCCGTCGATCAGCAGCCGGGTCTCGCTGACGTCCAGGGCGATGCCTTCGGCACACACCTCCAGTCCCACCCGGTGCTGGTGGGCCAGCAGGCAGGAGGTGGCCAGCAGCCCGGCCGCGCCGCCGGCGAACCGCATGACCGCGGCTGTGGCCCGGTCGATCTCGCCGTCCTGTCCGGTGTGCTCGGAGGGGACGGCGTGCACCATCGTCACCTCGCCCACCAGGACGCGGGCCAGGTCGAGTACGTGTACGGCCTGCTCGACGATCTGGCCGCCGGACATGCCGGCCTGCAGCCACCAGCCGACCGGGGGCACCGTGCCGAGCCAGTGGCCGAGCGCGAGGCGTACGGGACGGCCGTCGAGCAGGTCGCGGGCCTGGTCGACGATGTTGCGGTAACGCCAGTGGTGCCCGACGGCGGACGGCAAGGACCTCCTGTCGATTTCCGCGGAGATGTTTTCCGCGGTGTGGAGCTCCAAGGACAGCGGTTTTTCCACGAAGATTGGGAGATTGCATGACAAAACGTCGAACTCTGGGGCGCCGTGCGCGAATGGCGGTACGCAGATGTAGACGGCGTCCAGGCCGCCGGCACTGAGCAGGTCCGCATGGCCGCCGTACGCGCGGGCGCCATGCCGCGCGGCCAGATCCTCGGCTCGGCGCGGATCGGTGTCGGCGATCCCGGCGATCGTCACGTCGGGGAATCCGGACAGAACGTCTGCATGGCGAGCGGCCACATTTCCGGCGCCGATGATGCCGATGCGGGTCATTGGGGACACAATCCCGCATATGCCACATCTGGCGGTCATCAAACAAACATGTTCATAAGCGCCTGTATCGGGCAGTTGTCGTGACCTCATGAGATCGGGGCTGACTGCATGGAGACAGATCTGCGCGCTTTGGCCAAGGTCCAGAAGTGGTACGGCCCGCACTCGAGCACCGCCGCCGCGTGGCCGGTCGACACCTTAAACCGCGCCAAGGGAAACACGACGGTGAGCGTCGTCCTGCCCGCTCACAACGAAGAGAGCACCGTGGGCGACATCGTCACCGCCATCCGCCGTGACCTCGTCGAGCGGGCGCCGCTCGTCGACGAGGTGCTCGTCGTCGACTCCCGATCCACCGACGCGACCGCCGAGCGGGCACGCGAGACGGGTGCCCGGGTGGTGGCCCAGGACGAGGTGCTCCCCCATCTGCCGCCGCTGGCCGGCAAGGGGGAGGCGCTGTGGAAGGGGCTGGCCGCCTCCCACGGCGACGTCGTCGTGTTCGTGGACGCCGACCTGCGCAGTTTCGGCGCCCACTACGTGTCCGGCCTGCTCGGGCCGCTGCTGACGGACCCCGGCATCCAGTTCGTCAAGGCGGCCTACGAGCGGCCGTACACGGGGGAGGACGGCGTCGTACGGCGCGGCGCCGGCGGCCGCGTGACCGAGCTCGTGGCCAGGCCGCTGCTCAACATGTTCTGGCCGGAACTGGCCGGGTTCGCCCAGCCGCTCGGCGGTGAGTACGCCGCCCGGCGCCAGGCACTGGAGCGGGTGCCCTTCGTCACCGAGTACGGCGTGGAGTTCGGACTCCTCGTCGACCTGCTCCAGCTCGTCGGGCTCGACGCGATGGCCCAGGTGGACCTGGGGCACCGTACGCACACCCACCAGCCGATCGACGCGCTCGGCCGGATGGCCGGGCAGATCATGCAGACCGCCTGGTCCCGCCTGGAACGGCAGGGCCGGGTGCTCGCGCCCGCGTCCCCAGCGCACACGCTGCTGCAGTTCGGGCTCGAAGGGCGGGCCGACCTGGTGGACGTGGCCGTGGCGGAGCGACCTCCGCTCGCCTCCCTCGTCCTGGAGGAGGATATGGCATGAAAGTCCTCATGAACGCGGGGCCGTGGCTGTCCACCCCGCCCCCCGGATACGGCGGCATCGAGAACGTCGTCGCCACGCTCGTGCCGGAGCTGCGCAGGCGAGGCGTCAGCGTCGTGCTGGCCGCCGCCGGATCGAGCACGCTCGCGGTGGACGAGCTGGTCAGCGTCTACGACGAGGGCCAGTTCCCCGAGTTGCAGAAGCCGTACAACCAGGTCATGGGCATCGCGCACGCGCACCAGGTCAGGGTGGTGAGCGAGCTGCGCGCCCGCGACGACATCGACCTCGTCCACGACCATCTCGAAGTGGTGGGGCCCGCGGTCTTGTCGGCGTTCGCCGGGCCGCCCGTCCTGCACACCCTCCACTGGGACCTGCACAAACATCCGGCCTTCTACGGCGCGTTCCCGCCGTCGGTCGCGGTCAACGGCGTGTCGGAGTCGCAGCTCGCCCGCGCCCCCGAAGCCCTGCGCGCGGCCTCGCTCGGCGCGATCCACCTATCCACGCCGCTCGCCGACGGCGACCTGAGGACAGAGCGCGGCGAGCACTTCGTCGTCATGGGCCGCATCTGCGGGCTCAAGGGCCAGCACGTGGCGGCCAGGATCTGCCAGAAGCTGGGGCTGCCGCTGGTGCTGGCCGGACCGGTGTGCGGCCGGACCTCCGCGGCCGAGCTTGACGTGGTGGCGCAGAACCCGTACCACCCGCTGCACAGCCACCCGGACGTGCGCTACCACCTCGACCAGGTGTCCCACTATCTCGACGAGGAGCTGGTCCGGTGGGTCGGCGCGGTCGGCGGCCAGGCCAGGGACCTGCTCTACGCCTCCGCCAGGGCCGCGCTCTTCCCCCTTCAGTGGGACGAGCCCGGCGGCACGGCCGTCGTCGAGGCGCTGGCTCTCGGGGTGCCGCCGGTGGGCCTGCGCCGCGGCTGCCTGCCCGAGATCGTCGACCACGGCCGTACGGGCTTCCTGGCCGACACCGAGGAGGAGCTGGCCGAGTGGATCCTGCGGGTGGACGAGCTGGACCCGGAGGAGTGCCGCCGCGAGGCCCGCCGCCGCTTCGCTCCGTCCGTCATGGCTGACCGTTACCTGGAGTTGTACGAGCAGGTCGCGCGTGCTCGCTGACCCTCAGGAGAAACCCCGGGGAAGCACGGTGACGGGGCAGGGGGCGGCCCTCAGCACCTTCATGGCCAGCTCGCCGAGGAACACCCGGTGCGGTTGCGCGTCCTCGCCGGCCGCGCAGACCAGCAGCTCGCCGGGCAGCCAGTCGAGGTCCTCCATCGCGGCGGCCACGTCGTGCCCCTCGGCCACCTCCGACTCGGCCTCGATGCCCGTGGTCTCCCAGGCCAGCCGGACGGCCAGCGCGAGATCGTCCCTGAGCCTGCCCTGGTCGTCCGTACGCAGGTCGAGGGTGATCAGCCGGAGCGGAACCCCCAGCCGCAGCGCCGCCTGCGCCACCCGCTCGACGGCCTCGTCGCACTGCGGCCGGTGCACGTAGGCCAGCGTCAGCCGGGCGAGCTCGCCGACGGGCACGTGCCCGGCGGGCGCCAGCATGACCGCCTCGGGCGACAGGTGGAGCAGGTGGTTGGAGGTGGAGCCGATCGTGATGCGGCCCTGCCGGCCCCCCGCCCCGGAGCCGACCACGATGAGGTCGCTTCTGATCCTCCCGGCCAGCACCGACAGCCCGCGCCCCGTGCCCCTGCTCTCGAACGTGATGTACTCGGCCGGAGTGTCCCCCAGCGCGTCGGCCGCGTGCGCCAGGTTGGCCTGCGCCTCGACCGCCAGCCCCGGGCTGCCCGGCGGGTAGATCGTGGCGACCGTGAGCTCGCCGCCCGTGATGTGCGTGATCGCGGCGCCGAGCGCCAGCGCCTCCCGCCCACCCACGTCGTCCGCGTAGCCGACGATCACGTGCTCACCGATCACGAGTGCCTCCCTACCCGCTCCGAACAGGGAATACGCGAAGCCTCCCGAGCCCTTGCCGCCCGGCCGGGAAGTCGGTCTTTCGGCTGAGGCTTTTCCGTACTTTCCACCTCATGATGGAGGCATCTGATGATCTCAGTTCGTAAGGTCATGTCCATCGCTCATTCACCGATTGGACACCTGTGTACGAGGAGATCGTCGACTTCGCCCTGGCCACGCCCGAATGGCTCCACGTGTTCGCCGAGGTCGGCACGGACGCCGGGTTATTCGTGTTCGTGGCGCTGTTCGGGGTGGCGGCCTGGCGCGCGTGGCGAGCGCCCGCCCGGGACCTGGCGCTGGTGATCGCCGGCCCGGCCGGGGTGGTGCTGACGTACGCCGTCAGCGAGGTGCTCAAGCTCGTCGTCAGGGAGGACCGGCCGTGCCGGGGCGGGATCGCGACGATCGCCGCCTGCCCGCCCCTGGACGACTGGTCGTTCCCCAGCAACCACTCCGTGATCGCGGCGGGCGCGGCGGCCACGCTCGTGCTGGTCTGGCGCTCGCTGGCCTGGGTGGCGTTCCCGCTGGCGGCCGTCATGGCGTTCTCGCGCGTGTTCGTCGGCGTGCACTATCCGCACGACGTCGCCGCGGGTTTCCTGCTCGGGCTGGCGCTCGCGCCGTTGTTCGCCCTGCTGACGGTGGGCGCCGTCACCCCCGCCGTCAGGCTCGCGCGAAGCCGTCTGTCGCCGCGATGAGCCGGCCCAGGATGCCCGGCTCGGAGTAGGCGTGCCCGGCGTCGGGCACCACGTGGAACTCGGCCTCGGGCCAGGCCCGGTGCAGGTCCCAGGCGGTGGTCATGGGCGTGCAGGCGTCGTAGCGGCCCTGCACGATCACCGCGGGGATGTGCCGGATCTTGCCGACGTCCCTGATGAGCTGCTCGGGCTCGAACCAGCCGCCGTGGTGGAAGTAGTGGTTCTCGATCCTGGCGAAGGCGACGGCCATCTCCTCCTCGCCGAACTCCGTCACCAGCTCGGGATCCGGCAGCAACGTGATGGTGGCGCCCTCCCACTGCGCCCACGCCCTGGCCGCCGCCAGCCGCGCCCCCGGATCGTCGCCCTCCAGCCGCGCCCGGTACGCCGTGATCAGGTCACCGCGCTCCTCGACGGGGATCGGCGCGATGTACCGCTCCCACAGGTCGGGGAAGAGATGGCAGGCTCCTTCCTGGTAGAACCAGCGCAGCTCCTGGGGCCGCAGGGTGAAAATGCCGCGCAGCACCAGCTCGGTCGTCCGGTCAGGATGCGTCTGGGCGTACGCCAGCGCCAGCGCGCTGCCCCACGAGCCGCCGAACACCTGCCAGGCGTCGATACCCAGGTGCTCCCGCAGCCGCTCCATGTCGGCCACCAGGTGCCACGTGGTGTTGGCGCCGAGGTCGGTGGCCGGGTCGGCGGCGTGCGGCCGGCTGCGGCCGCAGTTGCGCTGGTCGAACAGGACGATCCGGTAGAGCTCGGGGTTCCACTGCCGCCGGTGCTTGGCGTTGCACCCGCCGCCGGGGCCGCCGTGCAGCATGACGGCGGGCTTGCCGTCCGGATTGCCGCAGACCTCCCAATAGACCTGGTTGCCGTCGCCCACGTCGAGCAGGCCGGAATCGTACGGTTCGAGGGGCGGGTACAGAGTTCTCATGCCGTCCGATCCTGCCACCTCACGTCCACGTGTGGCGGGCCAGGAACGACCGGTCGCCGGTGGCGTACTCGTGGAAGGCCTGGCGCACGTCCGCCAGTTCCGGCACCGTCGTGCTGACGAGCGTGCCCTCTTTGTACTCCAGCTCGTAGCCGGGTGAGACCTGAAGGAAGTGCCGGCCGAAGCTGACCAGCGCGGCGAACGGGTTCTGCGGCGACAGCGTGGCCAGCACGTCGTGCACCAGCGCCAGGTCGGGGTCGTGCACGACCATGCCGTCACCCGTGTGCAGCTGCATGCCCTCGTAGACACCCAGCGGCGCCACGTTGTGCACGAGGTCGCGCTGCGGGTCGTAGCAGACCAGCCCGTGCGCCCGCGCGATCGTGAACACCTGCGCGGACAGCTCGTCCATCGCGTCGAGCTCCATCGTCACCAGCACGTGCCCCGGATAGAGCGTGATCCGCCCCGGCAGCTCCTTGGCGACGGCGGGTACGTCGCCGCCGGGCTCGCCGCGCTTGACTGCCAGGTAGGTGGCGCGCGCCTGGTCCCTGCTGATCGGCACCGGCTCGTCCCAGACCATCAACTCAACGCTCATCCGTCCATCTTGTCGAACCGCCGCCGCCTGCGCGCGACGCGGGGCCCCTCGTACCGGCCGACCGTGGCCCGGTACACCCTTTTGACCTGGGTGAATGTCCAGCGGAGTAATGAAGGGCCGATGGGGGGAAGGTACAAGGTCGTCACTGGGGCCCGGGCTTGTCCGGTAGAGCGGGGGAACGGAACATGGGGAGAGACCGCAAGGGAGCCTCGATGATCGAGATCTGGCCCGGAGACCCCTATCCGCTCGGGGCCACCTACGACGGCGCGGGCACCAACTTCTCGCTCTACACCGAGGTCGCGGACAAGGTCGAGCTGTGCCTGTTCGACGAGGCCAACACGGAGTCGAGGGTGCCGCTCACCGAGGTGGACGGGTTCATCTGGCACGGCTACCTGCCGGGGATCGGCCCGGGGCAACGGTACGGCTACCGCGTCCACGGGCCGTACGATCCCGCGCGCGGGCTGCGGTGCAACCCGGCCAAGCTGCTGCTCGACCCGTACGCGATGGCCATCGAGGGCGGGGTGCGCTGGCACGAGGCGGCGTACGGCTACCGGTTCGGCCAGCCGGACACCAGGAACGACCTCGACTCCGCCCCCTACGTGCCGCGGTCGATCGTGATCAACCCGTTCTTCGGCTGGGGGCACGACCGGCCGCCCGCGACGCCGTACCACGACACCGTGATCTACGAGGCGCACGTGCGGGGGCTGACGATCTGCCACCCCAAGATCCCGAGGCACGTGCGCGGCACGTACGCGGCGCTGCACCACCCGGAGATCCTGGACCATCTGACCAAGCTGGGCGTGACGGCGCTGGAGCTGATGCCGGTGCACCAGTTCGTCACCGACCACGTCCTCGAGCAGCGCGGCCTGTCCAACTACTGGGGGTACAACTCGATCGGGTTCTTCGCGCCGCACAACCGTTACTCCAGCCAGGGGCAGCGCGGTGAGCAGGTGCTGGAGTTCAAGGCGATGGTGAAGGGCCTGCACGAGGCGGGCATCGAGGTGATCCTCGACGTGGTCTACAACCACACCGCCGAGGGCAACCACCTCGGTCCGACGCTGGGGTTCAAGGGCATCGACAACCCCGACTACTACCGGCTGGTCGAGAACGACAAGCGGTACTACGTCGACACCACCGGCACGGGCAACAGCCTGCTCATGCGCTCGCCGCACGTCCTTCAGATGATCATGGACTCGCTGCGCTACTGGGTCATCGAGATGCACGTCGACGGGTTCCGCTTCGACCTGGCCTCGACGCTGGCGCGGGAACTGCACGAGGTCGACCGGCTGAGCTCGTTCTTCGACCTGGTGCAGCAGGACCCGGTGTTGTCGCAGGTCAAGCTGATCGCCGAGCCGTGGGACGTGGGTCCGGGCGGCTACCAGGTGGGCAACTTCCCGTCGCGGTGGACGGAATGGAACGGCTGCTACCGCGACACGATCCGCGACCTGTGGCGCGGGCAGCCGGCCACGCTGCCGGAGTTCGGGTCGAGGTTCACCGGATCGAGCGACCTCTACCAGGACGACAGCCGCCGCCCCGCCGCCTCCATCAACTTCGTCACCTGCCACGACGGCTTCACCCTCCAGGACCTCGTCTCGTACGACGGCAAGCACAACGAGGCCAACAAGGAGGGCAACCGCGACGGCACCGACGACAACCGCTCATGGAACTGCGGCGCGGAGGGCCCGGCCGACGACGCCGTCGAGACGCTGCGCGAGCAGCAGAAACGCAACTTCCTCACCACGCTCTTCCTGTCCCAGGGCGTGCCGATGCTCTCGCACGGCGACGAGCTGGGCCGCACGCAGCAGGGCAACAACAACGGCTACTGCCAGGACAACGCGCTGACCTGGGTCGACTGGTCGGACATCAGGGAGAACTGGCTGCTGCTCGAGTTCACGCAGAGCCTGGCCGAGCTGCGCAAAAGACATCCCGTCTTCCGGCGCAGGAGGTTCTTCTACGGCAAGCCGGTGCGTGGCCTGAGCGACATCGCGTGGCTGACCCCGTCGGGGGAGGAGATGACCGACAGCGACTGGAACGTCGGATACGCGAAGTCGCTGGCCGTCTTCCTCAACGGCGACGCCATCACCGAGCCCGACCGTCGGGGGCGTCCGATCAGGGACGACTCGTTCCTGCTGCTGTTCAACGCGCACCACGACACGATCCAGTTCACGATCCCCAAGGACTACGGCGAGATGTGGCACACGGAGATAGACACGGCCATGCCCATCAACGTGGGCTCGCGGATGAGCCGGGCCGGCGAGGCGGTCGCGGTGCCGGGCCGCAGCGTACGGGTGTTGCGTCGTGTCTAGGCCCACGTCGACCTACCGGCTGCAGCTGACGCCCGACTTCGGGTTCGCCCAGGTGGCGGAGATCGCCGGCTACCTGCGCGACCTCGGCGTCAGCCACGTCTACCTGTCGCCGATCCTGCAGTCCACGCCCGAGTCGCGCCACGGCTACGACGTCACCGACCACTCCAGGATCAGGGACGAGTTCGGCGGGGCGACCGGCTTCAGGGAGATGGCCCAGCACCTGGCCGCGCACGACCTGGGCGTGGTCGTGGACATCGTGCCCAACCACATGAACACGGTGAACGCGCAGTTCTGGTCGGTGCTGAAGGACGGGCCGGCCTCGCCGTACGCGCGCTGGTTCGACATCGACTGGGTCGACGGCACGGTGGCGCTGCCCGTGCTGGGAGACGACGTCGAGCCCGTCGTCGACGGCGACGTGCTGCGCTACCACGAGCACGCCTACCCCTACCCGGGCCACTACCGGCTGGTGGGCTGGCGCGAGGGCCCCGGCTACCGGCGCTTCTTCGACGTCTCGTCGTTAATCGGACTGCGCGTCGAGGACCCGGCGGTCTTCTTCGCCACGCACGAGGTGATCTTCTGGTTGCTCGACGAGGGGCTGGTGGACGGCCTGCGGGTCGACCACCCCGACGGGCTGGCCGACCCGCGCGACTACCTCGAACGCCTGCGCAGGCGCGCGGCCAGCGCGTGGACGGTCGTCGAGAAGATCCTCATCGGACCCGAGCGGCTGCCGGACGACTGGGCCTGCGACGGTACCACCGGCTACGACGTGCTCAACCGCGTCAACGGCCTCTTCGTCGACCCGGCCGGCAGGGAGCCGCTCGTCCGGCTCTTCAGCGAGCGGACCGGGCAGCCCTCGGACTACCGGCCCGTGATGGCGCAGACCAAGCGGGAGGTGCTCGACCTGTTCCTCGGCTCCGAGGTGGACCGGTTGGCCAGGGCCACCGGCTGTGAGCCCGCCGCCGTGCGGGAGCTGCTCGCCGCGATGCCGGTCTACCGCGCGTACGTCGTGCCGGGGGAGGAGCCGCCGCCGGAGTCGGTCGAGACCGTCGAGCTGGCCGCCGAGGCGTGCTCCCCCGCCGTGCGCCCGCTCGTCCGCGAGGTCCTGTACGGCTCCGCCGAGGCGATCATCCGCTTCCAGCAGACCTGCGGCCCGGTCATGGCCAAGGGCGTCGAGGACACGGCGCTCTACCGGTGGTTCCCGCTGGCCTGCCTCAACGAGGTGGGTGGTGAGCCGGACGTGTTCGGCGTCCCGGTGGAGGACTTCCACGACTTCTGCGCCGGGCTGCGGCCGTACACGATGACCACCTTGTCGACGCACGACACGAAACGTTCGGAGGACGTGCGGGCCCGGTTGTCGGTGTTGTCGGAACTGCCGGACGAGTGGGCCGCCGCCGTGGCGGAGTGGTCGTCGGCGCTGAGCTTCGACCCGTGCCTCGACTACCTGGCCTGGCAGAACCTCATGGCGGCGTGGCCGATCTCGGCCGAGCGGTTCACGGACTACCTGCTGAAGGCCGCGCGCGAGGCGAAAACCGCTATTTCCTGGATAAATCCGGATCCGTCCTATGAGCGCAAGTTGCGGGACTTCGCCGAGGCGGCCGTGCGGCTGCCCGTGGGCGAGTTCACCGCGCGCATCGAGCCGTACGCGATGTCCAACTCCCTCGGGGCCAAGCTCGTCCAGCTCATGATGCCCGGCGTGCCGGACGTCTACCAGGGCAACGAGATCACCGACTTCTCGCTGGTCGACCCGGACAACCGGCGGCCGGTGTCCTACCCGCCCAAGCCCGTGACCGCATGGGACACGGCCAAACACCTGGTGACCACTCAGGCGCTGCGAATGCGCCGGCGGCTCGGCGGCGCGGGGGCGTACCTGCCGCTGCGGGCGGACGGGCGGGCGGCGGAGCACGTGATCGCCTTCGCCCGGGGCGGCGAGGGCCCGGGCGAGGACTCCGGCGAGCGCCCGCGCGCGGTCGCCGTCGCCACCCGGCTCCCCGTGCGCCTGGCCGCGACGGGCTGGGGCGCCACGACGCTCACGCTCCCCACGGGGACCTGGCGCGACCTGCTCACCGGTGTCCGGCACACCGGGCGCATCCCGCTCGCGCACCTGCTCGGTCAGTATCCGGTCGCACTCCTGGAGAGACATGATCTTTGAGGTCTGGGCGCCCAAGGCCACGGCAGTCGAGGTGGAGGTCATGGAGGGGCGCCGGGCGATGTCCCCCGGTGAGGGTGGCTGGTGGTCGGCCGACGTGCCCGAGGCGGGGCACGGGACGACATACGGCTTCGTGGTCGACGGCGGCGGACCCTACCCCGACCCCCGCTCCCGCCGTCAGCCCGAGGGCGTCTTCGGGCCGAGCGCCGTCTACGACCACGGCCGCTTCACCTGGTCCGACCACGACTGGAAGGGCCTCGACCTGCGCGGCGCGGTCATCTACGAACTGCACGTCGGCACGTTCACGCCGGAGGGCACGTTCGCGGCGGCCGCGGAGAAACTGCAGCACCTGGTCGAGCTCGGCGTCGACTTCGTGGAGCTCATGCCCGTCGCTCCCGTGCCGGGCGGGCGCAACTGGGGCTACGACGGGGTCGACCTGTACGCGGTCAACGAGACGTACGGAGGGCCCGACGGGCTCAAGACGTTCGTGGACGCCTGCCACCGGGCGGGCCTCGGCGTCATCCTCGACGTCGTCTACAACCACCTCGGGCCGTCGGGGAACTTCCTGCGGCCCTTCGGCCCGTACTTCGCCGGTTTCGAGGGAAGTTACTGGGGCGAAGCGGTCAACCTGGACGGGCCCGGCTCCGACGAGGTCCGGCGCTACTTCACCGGCAACGCGCTGCAGTGGCTGCGCGACTTCCACATCGACGGGCTGCGGCTCGACGCCGTGCACGCGCTGCACGACAAGCGCGCCAAGCACCTGCTGGCCGAGCTGTCGGAGGAGGTGGACGCGCTGGCCTGCTCCGTCGGCAGGCCCCTGTCGCTGATCGCCGAGTCCGACCTCAACGACCCCCGCATGGTGCGCCCGCCGGAGGCCGGCGGGCTCGGCATGACGGCGCAGTGGGACGACGACGTCCACCATGCGCTGCACTGCGCGGTGAGCGGCGAGTCCCACGGCTACTACCAGGACTTCGCGCGCCTGCCCGCGCTGGCCAAGGTGCTGACCTCGGGCGTGCTGCACGACGGGACCTACTCGACCTTCCGCGGGCGCGTACACGGGCGCTCGTACGTCGGCGTTCCCGGACACCGGCTGGTCGCCTGCCTGCAGAACCACGACCAGATCGGCAACCGGCCCCAGGGAGACCGGCTGCCGATCCCCGCGCTCAAGCTCGGCGCGGGTCTCCTGCTGACCTCGCCGTTCACGCCGATGTTGTTCATGGGCGAGGAGTGGGGGGCGCGCTCGCCGTTCCTGTTCTTCTCCGACCACGTCGAGCCCCACCTGCGCGAGACCGAGGCGGAACGGCGCGAGCGGGAGTTCGTCGGGTTCTGGCCCGCGTGGGATGCGCCCGACCCTTCCGCGGAGGAGACGTTCCTCGCCTCGAAGCTCGACTGGAGCGAGGTGAAGGAGGAGGCGCACTGGTCGCTGCTGTGCTGGTACCGAGACCTGATCGCGCTGCGCAAGGCCCTGCCCGAACTGTCGGACCCGCGCCTCGACCGGGTGCGCGTTGAGACGGACCCGGACGGCGCCTGGCTGATCATGTGGCGGGGCTCGCTGGCCGTACTGGTGAACTTCACGCCCGACTCGGTGACGCTGCCCCTGACGCCAGGAACGATCGTGCTGGCCTCGGACGAACCGGTGACGGCCGACGGGGAGGGCGTGCGGCTACCGGGCCAGTCCCTGCTGATCTGCCGCCCACCCGCCCCCGTGGAGCCGATGGGACAACGTGTCTAGGTGTCGAACTCGCCCAGCTTGACGCCGCCGAGGAAGGCTTTCCATTCGGCCGGAGTGAAGATGAGTGCGGGGCCGTTGGGGTCCTTGCTGTGGCGTACGGCGACGAGGCCGGGAAGATTGCTGGCGACCTCGACACAATTCCCGCCGTTACCGCCGCTGTAGGAGCTTTTCCTCCATGCTGCCTGGGAGAGGTCTGCACGAATCAGGTCTTGTGGTTCCATCGCGCTCGGGCTTCCTCGATTAATTCCAGCGAATCTCCGGGACGGTACGCTTCTGCTCGTATTTTGTCATATCTGTCCCAGATGAGCGAAACGAAGTCGTGCTCTGCTGACACCTCGCCTTGACCTGCGGAGTCTACAGATACGGCTGTGGGAGCGTCGGGCAGTTCGGCGATGATGAAGCTCGACAGAAAGCCTGCGGTGCAGGGCGTCTCGAATGGGACGAGTTGCACGGTTATGTACGGGCGCTCGGCGGCTGTGACGAGGTGGTCGAGCTGCGCGGCCATGACCTGCGGCGTCCCGACAGGGCGGCGAAGAACCATTTCGTCGATGAGAACCCACACGGTCGGCGGCGTATCCGTGTCAACCTCGATGACTCACGAGGTGGCCGTCCCTCCTGATCAGTTTCGGCTGGTGAAGGTTTGTGCCTGTTCGTCCTGTTCATTGCGGGCGGGTGGCACCGCGACCTGCCCGAGACGCTCGGTGGGCGGCGG
>NZ_SMJZ01000094.1 GCF_004348345.1 Nonomuraea longispora | reverse complement strand
GGGCCGGCGCGGGGGCCGGGCGGGCGTACAGCGCGGGGTCGTACGGCGAGTAGCCGCCGCCTCTCTTGGCCGGGTCTAGTGGCTGGTAGGGGCCGTTGGGGGCGAACGGGTCGCCGTAGCCGCTGTGGCCGGAGGACGTCGTCGGCGCCCGACGGGGACCGCCGGCGCGCGTCCCGTACGGCTCGGCCTGTTCGTACGGTCCGGCCTGTTCGTACGGCTCGGCCTGTTCGTACGGCTGGGACGGCCTGTACGGCTCGGACGGCCTGTACGGCGGCACGGCGTGCTCCGCCGTCACCGCGTCGCCGAGAGCCGGGTCGGGCCCGGCGGCGGCGCGCTCCTGCGCGTCCTCGCCCACCGGCCCGGTGAACTCCCGGGTCGGCTGCTCGACCGGCCGGTGGCCCGTCGTCTCCTGCGCCGCCTCGGGAATCGGGTGGCGGGTGGTTTCGTGCGCCGGCCCTTGGGACGGGTGGCGGGTCGTCCCCGGCGCCGGCTCGCCGGACCGCTCCTGGAACGGCCGGCCGGCCGCCCGCTGGGCCTGGACCTGATCGGGCGTCGCCGACTCGGCCGGACCCGGCGCGGGCGTCTCCCGCGAGGGCGACGACGTCTGCGCGGTCTCGTCCAAGCCTGTGCGTGCGGACTGCGGCCGCACCGGCGGCGTCGTGCACGACGCCGCCTGCCGCTCGCCGTCGGTCCTGCGCCTGCCGAGCCGCTCGGGCATCGACCGGGCCAGCCCCAGCAGGTCGACCCCGCTCGCGTGCGCGGCCAGCAGCGACACCGCCAGGAACACGCCCACGACGAGCGTGCCCACGTCCAGCCACACCGTCGCCAGGTTGAGCCCCAGGCCGCACGCCAGGACCGCGCCCATCAGCGCCATCACGGTGTCCGCGTCGAAGTCGCGGCCGGTCCACTGCTCGATGAGGCCGGATTTGCCGTTCGGCTCCTTCATCAGCAGGAACGCCGAGAGGTAGAGGAACAAGCCGATGCCCGAGCCGAACATCAGCACCGCGAAGCCCACGCGGAACACCACGGGGTCGATGCCGGTGTGCCGCCCGAGGCCCGCGCAGACTCCCATGAGGAAGCGCCCCTCGCTGCTGCGTCGCAGCACACGGTGAGGGGCGGCCGGTTCCCTGGGCGGAGCTTCTGTCATGTCACCATCGTGTACCTGTGTGCCGGGTGCCCGCATCCGGGACACCCCTGACCCGACCCGGGGGTCGTTCCCGGATGCCTCGATGCCCGGGACATGTGACTATGGCCATGTTATGGCTGACCAGAAGACACTCGCCGAGCCCAGTGGCGAAACGCCTTACCGGCGGATGATGCGCCCCATGGAGGGCCGCCTGATGGGCGGCGTGGCCCAGGGGCTGGCGACGCAGCTCTCGCTTGATCCGGTGGTGATCAGGCTGATGTTCGTGCTGCTCAGCGCGGTCAACGGGGTCGGCATGGTCGCGTACGCGGTGCTGTGGATGATCGCGCCGAAGCAGCCGTACAAGGGGGCTGCTCCGCCGCCGCGTGACTGGAGCCAGCTCGCCGCGTTCAGCGCGATCGGGGTGGCGCTGCTCGCGTTCGGCTGGCTGACGGGCGCCTCCCAGGGCGGCATCGGCATGCTGCCGTTCGCGGTGGGCGGGATCGGCGCCCTGATCCTCTGGCAGCAGGCCGACCCGGAACGCCGCAAGAACTGGATGAGCGGCGCGGCGCTCAGCATGCGGAAGAACCGGGTGCGCTCGCTGCTCGGCGTGGCGCTCGTCGTGATCGGCGGGGCCGGGTTCCTGGCGGCCCAGGGCGAGCTGGCCCAGGCCAGCCAGGGGCTGCTGTTCACCGGAGTCGTGGTCGGCGGTCTGGCCGTCATCGCCGCTCCCTGGCTGGCGGGCCTGTGGAAGGAGCTGCAGCTCGAACGGCGTGAACGCATCAGGCAGGAGGAACGCGCCGAAGTCGCCGCCATGGTGCACGACTCGGTGCTCCACACGCTGACGCTGATCCAGCGGGTCGCCCACGACCAGCGCGAGGTCACCCGCCTGGCCCGCGCGCAGGAGCGCGACCTGCGCAACTGGCTGTACCAGCCGGCCCAGGACGCCGACGCCACGGTGGCGGCCGCCGTACGCAGGATCGCCGCCGAGGAGGAGGACGCGCACGGCGTGCCCATCGAGGTGGTCTGCGTCGGGGACATCGACCTCGACTCGGCGGGCAAGCTGGCCGCCATGCTGAAGGCGTCCAGGCAGGCGATGGTCAACGCCGCCAAATACTCTGGTAGTCCGTCCATTTCCGTCTATACGGAAGTAGAGGGTGAAGAGGTCGCGATTTTCGTGAAGGATCGTGGCAAGGGGTTCGACCTTGAGGCCGTCCCCCTCGACAGGATGGGAATCAGAGAGTCCATCATCGGCAGAATGGAACGTCACGGAGGCGCAGCCAGAGTGCGCACCGAGCCCGGCGAGGGCACGGAAGTGATGTTGACCATGAAGGTGGAGAAGGCATGACGCGAGTGTTGATCGTCGATGATCACCGGCTGTTCCGTTCCGGCGTGCGCGCCGAACTCGGCGACTCGATCGAGGTGGTGGGCGAGGCCGAGGACGTGGACTCCGCGGTCAAGGCGATCGCCGAGCAGCAGCCCGACGTGGTGCTGCTCGACGTGCACATGCCCGGAGGCGGCGGCCAGGAGGTGCTGCGCCGCGTCCTCGGCTCCGGCTCCCAGGTGCGTTTTCTCGCCCTGTCCGTCTCCGACGCCGCCGAGGACGTCATCGGCGTCATCCGGGGCGGCGCCAGGGGCTATGTCACCAAGAACATCAGCGGCAAGGAGCTGACCGACGCCATCCGCAGGGTGTCGGAAGGCGACGCCGTCTTCTCGCCGCGGCTGGCCGGCTTCGTGCTGGACGCGTTCGCCTCGTCGGAGGCGCCCTCGATCGACCCGGAGCTCGACTCGCTGACGCAGCGCGAGCGCGAGGTGCTGCGGCTGATCGCGCGCGGTTACGCGTACAAGGAGATCGCGAAGGAGTTGTTCATCTCCGTCAAGACCGTGGAGACGCACGTCTCGTCGGTGCTGCGCAAGCTCCAGCTCTCCAACCGCCACGAGCTCTCACGCTGGGCCACCGCCCGCCGCCTGGTCTGAACGCCCGCGCGGGCGCGCGGGCCGGCTCACAACTTCTCAAGCGGTGCGTACGCCAGCAGCAACGTCTTCTCCCCGCCCCCGCCGAAGTCGATCTTGACCTTGGTCTTCTCCGCCACGCCGTCCACGGACACCACCGTGCCGAGCCCGAACGCGTCATGGGTGACCCGGTCGCCCGGCGCCAGCGACGGCACGGTGCGCCCGCCGCTCTTCGCCGGGGCTGGCCGGGCGGCCGGCTCGCGCCGGGTGGCCGCGCTCCAAGCGGACTTCTCCGGGTCGGTGCGCCAGTCGATGAGCTGCCCCGGCACCTCGCTGACGAAGCGGGAGGCGGGATTGAACGACGGCGCCCCCCAGGAGCTGCGCACGGCCGCCCGCGTGAGGTAGAGCCGCTGCCGGGCCCGGGTGATGCCGACGTAGGCCAGCCGCCGCTCCTCCTCCAGTTCCTTGGGCTCGCTCAGTGACCTGACGTGCGGGAACACGCCGTCCTCCATCGCCGTCAGGAAGACGACGGGGAACTCCAGGCCCTTGGCGGTGTGCAGGGTCATCAGCGTGACGACGCCCTGGCCGCCGTCGGCGTCGGGGATCTGGTCGGCGTCGGCCACCAGCGACACCTGCTCAAGGAACTCGACCAGCGTGCCCTCGGGGTTGGCCTCCTCGAACTCGGAGGCGACGGAGATGAGCTCGTTGAGGTTTTCCAGGCGCGACTCGTCCTGCGGATCTTCTGAGGCCTCCAGCTCGGCGCGGTAGCCGGTGGCCACCAGCACCTCCTCGGCCAGCGCGGACGGCGGGACGCCCTCGGCCTTGCCGATCAGCTCCTCGATCATCGCGACGAACTCGCGCACCGCGTTGAGCGAGCGGGTGGCCATGCCGTGCGCCTCGTCGGCCCGGCGCAGCGCGTCCCAGAACGAGATGCGCTCGCGCGACGACAGCGCCTCGATCATGGCCTCGGCCCGGTCGCCGATGCCGCGCTTGGGCACGTTGAGTATGCGCCGCAGCGACACGACGTCGGCCGGGTTGGCCAGCACCCGCAGGTAGGCCAGCAGGTCCTTGACCTCCTTGCGCTCGTAGAAGCGCACGCCCCCGACCACCTTGTAGGGCAGGCCGGTGCGGATGAAGATCTCCTCGAAGACGCGGGAGGCGGCGTTGGTGCGGTAGAAGACCGCGACGTCGCCGGCCTTGACGCCCTCCTCGTCGCTGAGCCGATCGACCTCCTGGGCCACGAACATGGCCTCGTCGTGCTCGTTGTCGGCGACGTAGCCCACGATCTTGGGGCCGTCGCCCTGGTCGGACCAGAGGTTCTTCGGCTTGCGCGACTCGTTGCGCGCGATGACGGCGTTGGCGGCGGCCAGAATGTTCTGGGTGGAGCGGTAGTTCTGCTCCAGCAGGATCGTGCGCGCGTCGGGATAGTCGCGCTCGAACTCCAGGATGTTGCGGATCGTCGCGCCGCGGAAGGCATAGATCGACTGGTCGGCGTCGCCCACCACGCACAGCTCCGACTGGCCGGCCCCCGACCGCACGAGGTCGCCGTCGGCGGTGCGCAGCTCGGGACGCCCGACCAGCTCCCTGATCAGGATGTATTGGGCGTGGTTGGTGTCCTGGTATTCGTCGACGAGCACGTGCCTGAAGCGCATCCGGTAGTGCTCGGCCACCTCGGGGAAGAGCTGGAACAACGTCACCGTGTTCATGATGATGTCGTCGAAGTCCATCGCGCCGGCCTCGGTCAGCTTGAGCTGATAGGCCTTGTACGCCTGCGCGAGCGTCTTCTCCAGGTGTGAGCCGGCCTTGTCGAGCGCGGTCTCGTAGTCGATCAGCTCGTTCTTGAAGTTGCTGACCTGGGCGGAGAAGGAGCGCGGCGGATAACGCTTCGGGTCGAGCTCCATCTCCCTGCAGACCATCGCCATGAGCCGCTGCGAGTCGGCCTGGTCGTAGATCGAGAAGCTGGACGGGAAGCCCAGCCGCTTGGCCTCCCGGCGCAGGATGCGCATGCAGGCGCTGTGGAACGTCATCACCCACATGGCCTTGGAGCGCGGCCCGACCAGCTGGTCGATGCGCTCCTTCATCTCCTTGGCGGCCTTGTTCGTGAAGGTGATGGCGAGGATCTCGCCCGGATGGGCCTCGCGCTCGGCCAGCAGATAGGCGATGCGATGTGTCAGCACCCGCGTCTTGCCCGACCCCGCGCCCGCGACGATGAGCAGCGGGCTGCCATGATGGATCACGGCCTCACGCTGCTGCGGGTTGAGGCCATCGAGCAAGGGGTGGTCAACGGAGACTTGGGTCGGCACCCACCCAGGGTAAGACGCCCCACCGACAAACGTGGCACGGAATGCGATCGCCGGGGCTCAGGTTGTGCTCGACGGAAGGCGCGGAAAGGGGAAGCATGCTGCCGGACAGCGAGATCAACCGGGTTCTTGTCGTGACCGCCCATCCGGACGACGCCGATTTCGGTGCCGCCGGGAGCGTGGCGCTGCTCGCCGACAGGGGCGTGGAGGTCACCTACCTGCTGGTCACGGACGGAGACGCGGGCGGCAACGAACGCACTCTGGACAACTCGGGCATGGCCGAGCTGCGCAGGACCGAGCAGCGGGCCGCCGCCAAGGCGGTCGGCGTCACGGATCTGCGTTTCCTCGGTCATCCGGACGGTCAGGTGGTGCCGTCACTGGAGCTGAGACGCGACATCGCCCGGGTGATCCGCCAGGTCAGGCCCGACCTGGTCATCACCCACCACCCCGACCGTAACTACGGGTTCATCGCGCCCAGTCATCCCGACCATCGCGCGGTGGGCGGCGCCGCCCTCGACGCCGTCTACCCCGACGCCCGCAACCCCTACGCCTTCCCCGAACTGGCGCGGGACGAAGGCCTGGAGGCGTGGACCGTGCGTGAGGTGTGGCTGACCGGCGGCCCCGCACCCGACCACTGGGTGGACGTCACCAGCGCCATGGACCGCAAGCTCGCGGCCTTGCAGTCACATGTGAGCCAGGTCGCCCACGTCGAGGGCTTCGCCGACTTCGTCAAGAGCCGCTTCGCGGCCTGGGGTGAGCAGGCCGGCTTCGGCGTGGGCCGCTACGCGGAGGGCTTCCAGGTCGTCTCCACGGCCTGACCTCCGGATGATCCCGGTCTACGGCACCGAACCGGGTGTCCCCACCCAGAGCGCGGGCTGCCCCGTGATCTCAGAGATGACGTCGAAGTCGCGGTTGTAGTGCAGGATCGCCGCCCCGTAGAGGCGGCGAGGCGGGCGAAGAGATAGCCGAAAGAGTTGGTCGCCAGGTGCAGCATCACCGGGGTGAGCAGTCCGCCGCGGCGGCGCAGCTCGCAGAACAGCACGCCCGCCGCCGCCGTGGACACCACGCTGCCCGCCACCACGCGCGCGGTGTCGAGGCGGCCGGGGGACTCGTCGGCGACCAGAGCGCCGAGCGCGGGGTTGGCGCGGGCCATGTCGATGGCCGGAAGGATGTGCCAGAGGCCGAACAGGGCGGAGGACACCCCGGTGGCGGCCACTGCGCCGTGCCGCCGGCGCAGCAGCGCGTGGAGTGCGCCTCTGAAGCCCACCTCCTCCAGCAGAACCGTGCCGAAAGGCACCTGGATCAGTGCCTCCTCCCAGACGCGGGCGCGTGAGAGCGACAGCGCGCGGTCGTCGTGGAAGAGCCGCCTGGTGCGCGGCATCGAGATGCCGGCCGCGTAGACGGCGGCCACCCCCGCGGCCAGGGCGCCGCCCGCGATCGCGCCGCGGCGGCCGTGCTCGAAGCCGAGCTCCTTCCACGACAGACCCGACCTGCGCGCCATCGCCACCAGGGCGGCCGTCGCCGCGGCGGACGTCAGCGGGCCCAGCCTGGGAGCGATCTTGTTATTCATGATGTTGGCGGCGGCGAGGATCGCGATCGAGCGAAGCAGCACTCCTGCAGACTACGTCGCCCGCGCCGTCACGAGGCGGCGGGACGGCGCCAGCCCGCGGGAAAGCGGGTGCGGCGGCGCTCCTCCGGCGTGAGGCCGCCCCAGATGCCCTCCGCCTCGCCTGTCCTCAGCGCGTACGAACGGCATTCCTCGATGACCTGGCAGCCGGCGCAGACCGCTTTGGCCCGAGCCTCCTGCAACGGGGTGGGGGCCAGGGGGAAGAAGAGGTCAGGGTCGCTGAACCTGCACGCGCCCCTGCGCAGCCAGGGGATCTCCTCCAGTGACATGGGTCAAAGGTAAGGCGTGGTCATGATCAGACACATCATCCTCTCGGTTGACGCGCTCATACATCCCTGGGATTGAGGCCGGCCGGGCCCGTACGGCGTCAGCAGGCGTTCACCCCGTCCCGGTATCCCGCCGCGAACGACGCCTGACGTTGCTCCGCCGTGCCGTGCGCCGAGGGGTCGAGCCAGTCGTCCGTGGGGTCGCCCGCCGCCTCCAGGCTGTAGAGCAGTTCCTCCTCGTCGCCCTCCTCCGCCCGCAACGCGCCCGAGCGCACCAGGGCCGACAGGGTGCCGCCCGCGTAGCAGTCGGCCTGGAGCTCTACCTGCACGTTCAGCTGGAAGCCGGTCCGGAGCTGCGCCTGCACGGCGTGCCCGATCTCATGCGGGATGATGACGTAGACCGAGCCGTCGCCCATCTCCGTCCACAACATCTCCATCCAATCCCGGTCATAGGCGACGAAGTGGCCGAGCGGGCAGTAGAAGGCGTTGTTCGGGGCGGCGGGCTCATTGCCGCAGGCCGGGCCGGAGCGGCCCGAATAGGGGACGAAGGCGGTCAGCGGCCGATAGTTCCTGCCTAACTGCTCGAACTGCTGTTTCCAGAAGGCCTCCGACAACGTGCGCGCGGTGCGGACGTCCTCCTCGAAGGAGTCGGCGCCCTCGTTGTCCATCGACGTCGGCCGCATGATGCCGCACGCGCCGGCCAGCAGGACCAGGACGAGGGCCAAAGCTCGTTTCACGGGCTTCACGCATCCCAAGTGTGCACGGGTTCGTTGCTGTGCATGCGCTCGATGTAGTCCAGCGTCATGGCACGCAGCGCCTGGTGCCGGTCGCCTCCGTGCGCGTTCGCGTGCTCCACCTGCCAGCTCGCCCCCGTACGGCCGGCGATGCAGCGTCCCTCGATGATGCCGAGCAGCCGGTCGGCGACCGGGCCGTCCACGCCCCACGCGGCCAGCCCCTCCCGCGCCATGGGCAGCAGGCGGCGGAGGATCAGCTCGGCCGCCGGCACCTCGCCCACGCCCGGCCAGTACAGGCGCGCGTCCAGCCCGTGCCGGGCCGCGGCGGCGAGGTTGTCGGCCGCCGCCTGGAACGACATCCGGCTCCAGAGCGGCCGCTGGGCGTACGGCAGGACGCGCATCAACCCGTAGTAGAAGGCCGCGTTGGCGGCGATGTCGGCCACGGACGGCCCGGCGGGCAGCACCCGGTTCTCGATGCGCAGGTGCGGGACCCCGTCCACCACCGCGTACACCGGCCGGTTCCAGCGGTAGATCGTGCCGTTGTGCAGGGTGAGCTCGTGCAGTTCCGGCATGCGGCCCTGTTCGAGCTCCACGCGGGGGTCCTCGCTCTCGCAGAGCGGCAGCAGAGCAGGGAAGTAGCTGACGTTCTCCTCGAACAGGTCGAAGACGCTCGTGATCCACCGTTCGCCGAACCACACTCTCGGCCGTACGCCCTGCGTCTTCAGCTCCGCCGGCCGCGTGTCCGTGGCCTGCTCGAACAGCGCCATCCTGGTCTCGCGGTGCAACTCCTTGCCGAACAGGTACGGCGAGTTGGCCGCGACCGCGACCTGAGGGGCGGCGATGATCTGGGCCGCGTTCCAATGGGCGGCGAACGCCTCGGGGCTGACCTGGAGGTGGAGTTGCACGCTGGTGCAGGCGGCCTCGGGCGTGATGCTGTCCGCGTGCGTGTCGAGGCGTTCGACGCCGTCGATGGCCAGGTGCAGGTCCTCGCCGCGGGCCGCGAAGATCTGCTCGTTGAGCAGCCGGTAGCGGGGGTTCGCCGAGAGCGTGCCCTCGCCGATGTCCTGCTCGCGCAGCGTGGGCAGGATGCCGATCAGGACCAGGTGGGCGTCCTGCGAACGGGCGCGCTCCTCGGCGTGGTTGAGCCGGGCCCTGACGTCGTCCTCCAGGCGGAGCGCGCCGTCCCCGCCCAACTCCTGGGGTTCGATGTTGATCTCGATGTTGAACTGGCCCAGCTCCGTCGCCCAGTCCGGCCGCTCGATGGCGGCGAGCACCTGGGCGTTGCGCATGACGGCCTCGCCGTGCGCGTCCACGATGTTGAGCTCGATTTCCAGGCCGGCGAGCGGGCGTTCGAAGTCGAAACGGGACTCGCGCAACATCTGGGCGAAGACGTCGAGACATCGACGCACCTTCTCCCGATATTTCCGGCGGTCGTCCCGGCTGAAGACGACAACTGGAACATCCCTCCCCATACCACGAAATGTCGCACGCCCACGCCCCCAAAACCAGCGCGCAGCCCAGTATTTACCGCGCACTGAGCCCCACATGAACCCAGGAACCCACCCGCGCGACCACCAACCGTCCGGCGGGGCGTCGCGCGGTGACGGCGGCCGTCGCGATGAGCGAGCGGGCGAGGCGGGCGCGGACCACACCGTCGACGAGGACTCGCCGCTCGCCCCTCAGAGCCCGTACGCGCGGACCAAGGCCGTGTGCGAGGCCATGTTCGCCGACATCGCGGCCAGTCGTCCGATCAAAATCCTGTCCCTGCGCTACTTCAACCCCATCGGCGCCGACCCGCGGATGCGTACCGGCCTGCAGGTGCGCCGTCCCAGCCACGCCCCGGGCAAGATGATCGAGGCGTACGAGGACGGCGTGCCCTTCCAGATCACCGGCACCGCCTACCCCACGAGAGACGGCACCGGAATCCGCGACTACGTGCACGTATGGGATCTGGCGACCGCGCACGTGGCCGCCCTGCGCAGGTTCGACGCGCTGGACACCGACGTGGTCAACCTGGGCACCGGCGCGGGCACCACGGTCCGCGAGCTGGCCGAGGCGTTCAACCGGGTCGTGGACCGTCCCATCGAGGTCGTCGAGGCCCCCGCCCGCCCCGGCGACGTGCCCGGCGCCTACACGCGCAGCGACCGGGCCCGACGCCTGCTGGACTGGCAGACCCGCTACTCCCTCGATGAGGGCGTCAGGCACTCGCTCGAATGGGCGGCACTCCGGGAGTCCAGACTGGGCTGAGCCCGGCCGTCCCTCTCCCGCGCCGCCGCGCCCGTCCCGTCCGGTACGCGCTGGTACGCGCCTCTCCCGTCCGGTACGCGCCTCTTCCGTCCTCAGGTGGGAGAGGCGCGCACGGCCCGGCAGGTCAGCCGGTGACGGCGTACGCGCCGAGGGGGATCTCGGTCAGGCTGGGGATGTCGTCCGCGCTGTCCTCGAACGAGGTCGCGACGTCCTTCGCCGGCGGCGCCTTGATCGACACGGCCTTGCCCCAGCCGGTGTATCTCGTGTCCACGCTCACGCGGCCCTCGTCGCCGAGGCCGTGCACCGAGGTCGAGAACGTCGTCACAAGGCGCGTCGGCAGGCCGGCCGCGTTCACGGTGAGCCTCCACTTGATCGGGCTCTTCATCGCCTTGGCGCTCGGCGAGCCGAGCGACGATCCCGCGCGCAGCCAGGGCGAGGCCTTCCACAGTGCGCCCAGCTTGATCGTGCCCGTGTAGCCGTGGCTGGTGGCCTTGGCGCCCTTGAGCAGGGTCTTGAGCGTGGAGTGTTCGCCGAGGTTGACGAACTGGCCGAATGTGGCGGTGGCGCCGCCGGCCAGGCCCTTGGCCGCCTTGAACCAGGTCTTGCCCTCGGGCAGCAGGGTCGCCCACATGTTGCCGGAGAGGTAGGACGTGGTGCCGATCTTGATCGTGCGCTCAGGCTTGGCGATTGCCCTGAGGGACTCGCCGAACTCGTCGTCCGGCGCGGCGGCCAGGTCCTTGGACGTGATGTTGAGCTTGCCGGTGATGTCGGAGGCGGCGATGCCCGACTTGCCGAACTGCAGGGTGCCGCTGCGCCGGAGGAACACCTCGCGCCGGGCGCCCTGGCTGATCGTCGTGCGCTCGGTGAAGCTCACACCCTTGCCGGGGGCCATCCGCTTCTTGACGGCCGCCACGGGGTCCTTGGGGGCGGCCATCGCCGGGGTGGCGGTCACCAGTGCGGCGGTCGTGACTAACGCCACGCCGGTAAGGATTCGCTTCATGCGGATTTCCTTCGTCAAGTCGTGTTGTTGAGGTCAAGGCGTAAGTTCACCTTGTGAAGCGGCTCGGCGAAGCCGGACATTACGGAATGCCGCCGAGCGAGTTCAGCGCGTGGTTCAGGTCTTCCTCAAGGACCCCGCATGCCCCCGGAGGCGCGGCCGTGGTCACCGCCAGGCCCGCGACAAATCCATTCATACGAGGTCCCTATGGTTCCAAAAGGAAGAGAAGGAGATCCTGCCAATCGAAGATCACGACCGTATATCGAGAACTAGGGCGTATGCCATCGAATCGGTGCAAAATTCGTGCAGGTGCCGTCGTGGAGAAGTGAGATCACCGTCACATAGCGCGAGAACCCCCACCCGATGACCTGGTCAGGTCAAGCTTCGGGCTAGGCTTCACTGGCGGAAACGCCCGGCACGCACCCTGAGCGCTGGAGCTCGCCGTGAGAGGGCAAGGCACGATGCCAACGAACGGCACCTCGGACGCGACCGTAAGTGCAGGTGCACGGGCCGCCGAACATCAGTCGGACAAGCGTCGAACATTCAGTCGGATAAGCAAGGAGCGAACCCGACGTAGCGAGCGGAGTGGAGGGCCGGCGCAAAAGGCACTCCACGGAGCGAGTGAGGAGGGTGAGCGACACATGGGAAGAGGACGGACCCCTCGTGGACCTGTTCGAACATCAGGCGAAGGAACTCTTCGCTGACTACGGCATCCCGGTGCCACGCGGCATCGTCGCCCACACCGTGGAGGAGGTGCGGTCGGCGGCCGAGGAGCTGACAGGCCGCGTTGTCGTCAAGGCTCAGGTCAAGACCGGTGGCCGTGGCAAGGCCGGCGGCGTGAAAGTGGCGGCCGACACCGCCGACGCCGTCGAGAAGGCCACCGCCATCCTCGGCATGGACATCAAGGGCCACGCGGTCCACAAAGTGCTCGTGGAGGAGGCCAGCGCGATCGCGGAGGAATATTACTTCTCCTTCCTGCTCGACCGCGCCAACCGCACCTTCCTCGCGATCTGCTCCGCCGCCGGCGGCATGGACATCGAAGAGGTCGCCCACACCGCCCCGGAGAAGGTCGCCAAGGTGCCCGTATCGGCACTGACCGGCATCGACCGCGCCAAGGCCCGCGAGATCGCGACGGCCGGCGGCCTGCCGGACAAGGCGCTCGACGGCGCCGCCGAGCTCATCGAGAAGCTGTGGTGCTGCTTCGTCGACGAGGACGCCACGCTCGTCGAGGTCAACCCGATGATCCTGTCGGCCGACGGCCAGGTGAAGGCCCTCGACGGCAAGGTCACCCTCGACGACAACGCCGTGTTCCGCCAGCCCGACCACGAGGCGCTCGCCGACAAGGCGGCCGAGGACCCGCTCGAGGCCAAGGCCAAGGAGAAGGACCTCAACTACGTCAAGCTCGACGGCGACGTCGGCATCATCGGCAACGGCGCCGGCCTGGTCATGTCCACGCTCGACGTGGTGGCCTACGCGGGCGAGCAGTTCCCCGGCAAGCCGTCGCCCGCCAACTTCCTCGACATCGGCGGCGGCGCCTCGGCCGAGGTCATGGCCGCGGGCCTTGAGATCATTCTCTCCGACCCCAGCGTCAAGTCGATCTTCGTGAACGTCTTCGGCGGCATCACCGCCTGCGACGCCGTCGCCAACGGCATCGTCTCGGCGTTCAAGCTGCTGGAAAGCCGTGGCGAGGCCGTGTCCCACCCGCTGGTGGTCCGCCTCGACGGCAACAACGCCCAGCTCGGGCGGCAGATTCTCGCCGATGCCGCGCTCCCGCGGGTCGAGCTGGTAGACACGATGGACGACGCGGCCAAGCGGGCCGCCGAGCTCGCTGCGGCAGGTGTGTGACCCATGGCCATCTGGTTGACTGACAACAGCAAGATCATCGTTCAGGGCATGACGGGCGGCGAGGGCACCAAGCACACCCGCCGCATGCTCGCCTCAGGCGCCCGCGTCGTCGGCGGCGTCAACGCCCGCAAGGCGGGCACCACGCACGAGGGCCTGCCCGTGTTCGGCACGGTCAAGGAGGCGATGGAGCAGACCGGCGCCGACGTGTCCGTCGTGTTCGTGCCCCCGGCGTTCACCAAGAACGCGGTCAAGGAGGCCATCGACGCCGAGATGCCGCTCTGCGTCGTGATCACCGAGGGCGTGCCGGTGCACGACTCGACCGAGTTCTGGGCCTACGCGGTGGCCAAGGGCAACAAGACCCGCATCATCGGCCCCAACTGCCCGGGCATCGCCTCTCCCGGCGCCTCCAACGCCGGCATCATCCCCGCCGACATCACCACCGCCGGCCGCATCGGCCTGGTCTCGAAGTCCGGCACGCTGACCTACCAGCTGATGTACGAACTGCGCGACTTCGGCTTCTCCACCGCCGTGGGCATCGGCGGCGACCCGGTCATCGGCACCACCCACATCGACGCGCTCCAGGCGTTCCAGGAAGACCCCGCCACCGACGCGATCGTGATGATCGGAGAGATCGGCGGCGACGCCGAGGAACGGGCCGCCGCCTACATCGAGCAGCACGTCAGCAAGCCGGTCGTGGCCTACGTAGCCGGGTTCACCGCGCCCGAGGGCAAGACGATGGGCCACGCGGGCGCCATCGTGTCCGGCTCGGCCGGCACCGCCCAGGCGAAGAAGGAGGCCCTGGAGAAGGTCGGCGTCCGCGTCGGCAAGACCCCCTCCGAGACGGCCCGCCTGATGCGCGAGATCATGCAGGCCCGCTGAGCGCCGCCTCCCCTGACAGCCCCGCACGGGATCCCGTGCGGGGCTTCGCGATGTTCTGCCGTACGCGTGCACGATTCCGGTACCAGGTCACGGGGTCACACCTCGGCCACGGAACACGGCCGGCGGGGCGCCGTAACGGCGGCGCGCCACTGACCGGTTCAGAGGCGTCTCCCTGGACAGACCCCGGGCACGGTCGGCGAGTGGGTGAGGGTGGCGGTGCCGTACGGGAAGGACTGGAGCAGTGCCGTGTGGCGGGAGATCGCGCGATCGCGGTCGCAAAGTGGGAGAGGGCCGCGCGCGGCGGGCACAAAGTAGGGGCCGGCGGCGCGTCAACCAAGCGCTGGTCGGGAAAGCTTGAGAAAATCGCCTACTGTGACGGCGATTCTCGACCAGCTACGTGCCGCCCCCCGGTCGGTGCTCGGCCGACTGCCAGGGGTCTCGAGCGACGATGACGAGACCAGGCGGCCGCTGCCCGTGTCGGGGATGCTGGCGGCCGCCGCCACGCTCGGCGTCGGGCTGGCGGCGCTCACCACGCTCACCCTGGTCGGCTGGATCGCCGCCCCGCGCGGGACGCTCGGGGCGGGGTTGCCAGGTGTGTTCCGCACGGCGGCGCAGCTCTGGCTGGCCGCGCACCACGCCGGGTTCGCGATCCCCGGCGGGCGGGTCGGCCTGCTGCCGCTGGGATTGATGCTGCTGCCCGCCGTGCTGCTCTACCGCGCGGCGCGGTGGATGGCCCGTGACGCCGACCTGCGGCTGCGCCTGCCCGCCCGGCTGCCGAAGAACAGCCCCAAGGCGCAGGCGAGTGCCCGGCGGCGGGCCCAGTTGGTGCTGGTGGTGCAGGCGGGGGTGTCGCTCGCGGCCCCTTACGCGCTGCTCGCCGGGTTGATCGCGCTCGTCGCGCGTAACGAGATCACGCAGCCCTTCCTGGGTGAGACGCTGCTCAGCCACTTCGTGCTGGCGTTCCTGGCGGGTTCGCTGGCCACGGCCCGGATGATCGGTCCATGGCGGGTGATGTTGCGGCTGCTGCCCGAGCGGGTGCGCGCGCTGACCGTCGGTACGGCCGTCGCCACGGCGGTGCTGCTCGTTGCCGGGCTCGCGCTCCTGCTCGTCGCCATCGTGCTGAACTTCGGGCAGATCATGGAGCTGTCCAGCGTGCTCTCGCCCGGGTTCGTGGGCGGGGTGCTGCTGGTGCTGCTGCAGCTCCTCTACGCGCTCAACGCCGTCGTGTGGGCCCTGTCCTACGTCGCGGGGCCGGGGTTCGCGATCGGCGCCGACACCCTGGTCGCGCCCACCGGGGTGCAGCTCGGCACCGTGCCGAGCCTGCCGTTGCTGGGGGCGCTGCCGGACAGCGGAACCATGCCGGCGTGGATGATGGTGGTGGTCGCGCTGCCGTTCGCGGCCGGAGCGGTGGCGGGCGTGATGGTGGCCAGGATCTCACCGTCGCCGTCCTATGAGGCGGCGCCGCTGTGGGGGTTCCTCAGCGGGGTCTCGACGGGTGTCGTGGCCGGCGTGCTGGCGGCGCTGTCCGGCGGGCCGATCGGCGGGGGCAGGCTGGCCACGGTCGGTCCCTCCCCCTGGGAGGTGGCGCTGTCGGTGGCGCTCGAGGTGGGCGTGGCCGCGGGCATCTCCGCCGGCGTGACGAACCTGCTGCTGATCAACAAACGTGCCCGTACGCCGCTGGACAAGGCGGCCGCGCCCGTGCGCAGGGCCGGGGCGGCGCTGGCCAAGGCGGCCAGCAAGGTGGGGCTGGCCGAGTCGGATCCGCGCCCGTTGCCCGGCCACTGGATGGACGCGACGGAGGCCGACACCCAGGAGATCCCCGTCATCAGGGACGACTGGCAGGACGAGCACGCGTCGGCGGCGGCCGAGACGCTGGCCCAGTCCCGCTCACGCGCGCCGGAGCCGAGGCCGGAAGACGCACGCCCTCCGCGTAAGGACATCGTGGACGAGTCGGACGACCGGGGCGGCCACGTCATCTACGTCGACCCCTACGCGTGGGACCGCGACTGACCGCCCACGCGGGGGTGATCGCCGCACGGTTGTTCGCGCGTGGCTTACGGCTGCATGGCGCCGAGCAGTTCGAGCACGTCGGCCGGGAGCTTGCGCTGCGCCGCTTCCCTGAACTGCGTGAAACACTCACCCTGGGACGACACCGTCCCCGCGCCCTTCATGCACTCCTGGTAGGCGGAGTATTCGTCCATGAGGTAGAGCTGCATCCCGGAGGCCATCGTGGACAGCGCCAGCGCGATCGCAGAGACGGTGATGCCACCCACGACGACCCCGGTGGGTTTGCCTTCGCCCTTGAGCAGTGGCAGCGCCTTGATGCCGGCCATGAGCGCGAACAGCGCCATGACCAGGCCTGCGAGCGGCAACATGAACGTCATGGCCAGCGCTGCGATGGACAACCAGATCGCTCGGCGGCCCGCCGATTCAGCGGGCTGCTGGCCTGCCGGCGCCTTCACCGGTGTCGACACCTGACCTCCTCTGCGTCGCCGGGCGAGGAACAGATACTCTGACAGCCCCACCCTGTTACCACCTGGGAGAGTGTGCGTGTCTAAGGTTGGGCGGCTCGTCGTCCTCGTCTCCGGCTCTGGAACCAACCTACAGGCCCTGCTGGACGCTTCTGCCGACCCGTCCTACGGTGCTCGCGTGGTGGCGGTCGGCGCCGACAGGGAGGGGATAGAGGGGCTGGTCAGGGCCTCGAAGGCAGGAATCCCGACTTTTGTGGAAAAAGTGGACGATTACGCGACGCGGGCGGAATGGGATGTGGCCGTCGCGGCCAGGATCTCCGCGTACGCGCCTGACCTTGTCGTGTCGGCGGGTTTCATGAAGATTCTCGGCAAGCCCACCCTCCAGGCGGCGCCTCTGCTCAACACCCATCCCGCGCTCCTGCCGTCGTTCCCCGGCGCGCACGGCGTGCGCGACGCGCTCGCCCACGGGGTCAAAGTGACCGGCTGCACGGTCATGCTGGCCGACGAGGGCGTCGACACCGGGCCGATCGTCGCCCAGGAGGCCGTGCCCGTGCTCCCTGACGACGACGAGGCCGTGCTGCACGAGCGCATCAAGACCGTCGAGCGCCGCCTGCTCGTCGAGATCGTCGGCCGGATGGCTCGCGAGGGCTGGACGGTCAGCGGACGCAGCGTCCGCATCGGCAACCACACAGGAGGGGAATCCACGTGACTCGCATCGCCATCCGGCGCGCGTTGATCGCTGTTTACGACAAGTCCGGGCTCGATGAGCTGGCGAGAGCCCTCGACGACGCCGGTGTGGAGATCGTCTCGACCGGCGGCACGGCCGCCGCGATCTCGTCCTTCGGGATCCCGGTGACGAAGGTGGAGCAGCTGACCGGGTTCCCCGAGTGCCTCGACGGACGGGTCAAGACGCTGCACCCGCGCGTGCACGCCGGGCTGCTGGCCGACGTCACCAAGCCGCACCACGTGACCCAGTTGGCGGAGCTGGAGATCGATCCGTTCCAGCTCGTGGTGGTCAATCTCTATCCGTTCCAGGAGACGGTGGCCTCGGGGGCGTCGGCGGAGGAGTGCGTCGAGCAGATCGACATCGGCGGGCCCGCCATGATCCGCGGCGCCGCCAAGAACCACAACACCTGCGCCGTCGTGGTCGACCCCGGCTCCTACGGCGACGTGCTCACCGCCGTGGCCGAGGGCGGCTTCACGCTGGCCGAGCGCCGGCGCCTGGCCGGCATCGCGTACGCCCACACGGCGTCGTACGACGTGGCCGTGGCCAACTGGTTCGCCGGCACGTACGGCGAGGAGGGTGATTTCCCGTCGTTCACCGGCGGCACCTACCAGCGCAAGGCCACCCTGCGCTACGGAGAGAACCCGCACCAGGGCGCCGCGCTCTACACGGGCGGCACGGGCGGTCTCGCCAACGCCGAGCAGCTGCACGGCAAGGAGATGTCCTACAACAACTACCTCGACTCCGACGCCGCCTGGCGGGCCGCGTGGGACTTCTCCGAGCCCTGCGTGGCCATCATCAAGCACCAGAACCCGTGCGGCATCGCGGTCGGCTCCGACGTGGCCGAGGCACACCGCAAGGCGCACGCGTGCGACCCCGTGTCCGCCTACGGCGGGGTGATCGCCGTCAACCGCGAGGTCACGGCCGAACTGGCCGGCCAGATCGCCGAGGTCTTCACCGAGGTGGTCGTCGCCCCCTCCTACGCCGCCGAGGCGCTGGAGACGCTGCGCGCCAAGAAGAGCCTGCGCCTCCTGGTGTGCGGGCAGGGCCCGTCACGGCGTACCGAGCTGCGCGAGATCGACGGCGGCCTGCTGGTGCAGTCGGTCGACAAGGTGGACGCGCCCGGCGACTCGGCCGCCCAGTGGGAGCTCAAGACCGGTACGCCGGCCACGCCCGAGCAACTGGCCGGCCTGGAGTTCGCCTGGCGGGCCTGCCGCTCGGTCAAGTCGAACGCCGTCCTGCTCGCCGCCGACGGTGCGACCGTGGGCGTCGGCATGGGCCAGGTCAACCGGGTCGATTCCTGCCGACTGGCGGTCACCAGGGCGGGTGAGCGCGCCGCCGGTTCTGTGGCGGCGTCCGACGCGTTCTTCCCGTTCCCCGACGGCCCGCAGGTGCTGATCGAGGCGGGCGTACGTGCGATCGTCGAACCCGGCGGCTCCATCCGTGACCAGGAGGTCATCGACGCGGCCGAGAAGGCGGGCATCACCCTCTACTTCACCGGCACGCGCCACTTCTTCCACTGATCATCCTCCAAAGGGCGACATGACCGATCATGTCGCCCTTTGGCCGTTTTGCGGCGAGCATTCCGTGCTTCCGGTTAACCTGATGCCTTCCCCAGTTCGCTCGTTCCCCGGAGTCTGCCTTGCTTGACGCGACCCTTCAGGCCCTCGTCACCGTGAACGGCCTTGCCACCAGCCCCTTCGTCCTTCTGGTGCTTGCCTTCATCGGTGCCTATCTGGGCACCCGCGTCGTTGAGATCATCCCGTTCACCCGCCGCATCATCGAACGCCGCGAGGCCCGGCTGACCGAGCCCGAGTAACCCGACCCCGGCACCCTTTCGCATCCGCACGGGAGGGAAGTGACGCCCGCGCGGCGGCCGGCTCGTGCTGCCACACGGGCACGCCGGACGGACACATCGCGATGAGAGCGGTACGGAACGGCGGACCGTGCGGGACGGGCGGCGGAGTTGCCGCCCGTCGCACTATGACGATGGTGAATGATCCAGCGCGAGCTTGGCCGCCCCCGCCAGAGAGGCCCGGACCCCCAGCACGGAGGGCACGACCCGGACGGCCCTGACGAAGGCGAGGCCCGCGACGTCGTCGAGCGCCCGCGCCAAGGGCTCGAACAGCACCTTGCCCGCCATCGACACGCCACCACCGACCACCACCCTCGTGGTTTCGGTCGCGGCCGTCACCGAGGCGATCATCCCCGCCAGCGCCCTGGACCCGCGCTCGAACGCCGCCAGCGCGACCGCGTCGCCCGCCGCCGCGTCCTCGGCCAAAGTACGGGCGTCGGCCGGCTCTCCTTTCCAGCCGTGACCGACGGCCCAGCGAACCAGGTTGGGCCCGCTGGAGTAGCGCTCCACACACCCCAGACCGCCGCACTCGCAACGCTCACCGTTCGGATCCACGGACATGTGCCCCACATGCCCGGCGTTACCCGTCGGGCCGAGCAGAGGCGAGCCGTTGATCACCAGGCCGCCACCGATGCCCGTGGAGACCACGATGCCGAGCAGCGTGTCGCTGCCCTGGCCCGCGCCCAGCCAGTGCTCCCCGAGGGCGAAGCACTGCGCGTCGCCCGCCAGCATGGTGGGCAGACCGGTCAGCCTGCGTACTTCGTCGCGCAGCGGGAACTCCCGCCAGCTCGGCATGTTGACCGGGCTCACGGTTCCGGTGGCGAGGTCGATGGGGCCCGCGCAACCGATGCCGGCGGCCACGGGCGGCGGGCCACCCGTGGTCACCTCCGTGACGAGAGCCGCCAGCGCGTTCATGACGTCCGCACGAGGTGTGGGCCGGGTGGCGGACCGCAGGATCGAACCGGTCTCGTCCACCAGCGCGGCGGCGAGCTTGGTCCCTCCGATGTCGATGGCGAGTACGCAGGTCATCAATGTCTGTGATGGTTGTCGGGCTGGCGGGGGTCGCCAGGATGCTCAAAGCCGGGAACGAGCTTCACCTTCTTGGCACGTAGGTCGTCGAGCCACCGCGCGAACGCCTGCCGCTGCGCCGCCCCCAAGAGGTATGGATCTTGGTGCGATGCATGGGACATCCGATGCGATTGTTGCTCCTCCAGGGCGGATCCTCCCATAAACCGCCCCGAAGTCGCTCCGGGGGTCATGGTTGCGGAAGTTTCCGAAGGTGAGATTGAGGTGGCATCGGGCGCCAGGTCGGAGGCAGGGTCCGGCCCGCCGGCGGTCCTACCCGCGAGGGTGCTCGCGGTCGGTTCCGAAGACCCGGCCGTCGAAGCTCCGGGCCGAGGCGACGGGGCCAGGCTCGGGGACTCGGCTCGGAGTGGTGCTGGGGTGAGGCTCGGGAAGGGAGGCGCCGAACGTGAGCCCGGAATTGGAGCCGAGCCCGAGCGGCCGGGTATGTGCGGGGCCGTGACCGGGGTGGCGATGGCGACGTGCCACCCGAGGCCGTCCTCGACCGGGCCGACGAGTGTGTCGTACGGATGGGACTGGATCGCCTCGGCGATCACGGCCGGCAGTGAGTCGAGCGTGATCGGCCCGAGGGGTTCGAGATCGGCGGGTGCGGCGTCGCACGCCTGCTCGCGATCGGTGAACAGCCGATGGCGTACGAGGTGCCGTGACGGGGAAGCGGGGGCGGGAGACGGCTTCCGACGCCATTCCGACGGGGTCACGACCCCGAGGGTGACATGGTCGAACACGGCGCGCACCCACGGGCTGCCGTTGTAGGCGGCGGCGTTGATGGAGCCGAGTTCGACGGCGGCCAGCCGATCCAGTGGCGGTCTCTCCTGCGGGCTCAGGCCGAGGCCGGTGGCCGTGCTCTCACACAGCGCCTCGGTGAGGATGACCTGCGTCAGCCACCTGGCGAGCTGGCGGTCCTCGGAGGTGCCAGGCACCGGAAGCGCGGCGCTGAGCGGGCCCTCTCGCAGGGCGGTGAGGCGGTCGTCGAGCAGCTTGCGGGAGATCGGGCGGCCATCGACCCAGCCGATCACCTCCTGGTGAGCGAAGTGCTTCGTCTCCGGGCCGGTGGCCGAGCCGGTCGGCGCTGCCGGCGAGGGGCCCGCCGTCCGAGTGGTCTGTGGATCTGGCCTCTGACCCGTTCGCCGGCCAGTCGTGTCCCCGCCCGCCGCAGAGGTCGTGGAGGGCCGGAGGCGGTGGGTCATCGGGTCACCTCCAGACGGACGGCGGGAGCGTACTGGCAGCGGCCGAACCACATGACCTTGGCCAGGGCCCAGGCGTGGCCGTCGGTGGCGTCCGCGGGGACCTCCACCGGGAACGACACCTCCGCCGTCTCGCCCGCGGTCACCGTGAAGCCCTGGATGACCTCAGGGAGCATGGCCCACGTGCCCCAGGGAGAGGCGAGTTGGGCCTCGCCGCGGATCTCGTCCGACGTCGTGTTGGCGAGCCGGAGCGTGAGCGAGGTGCGGTCGCCGGGACGGAGCGTCAGCGATTCGGTGGCGGGGGTGACCGACAGGCCCGTGGGGCGGGCGGTGGCCGACGTGGTGCCGCGGGTGGCTCTGCGCGGCTCCGCGGGGGTGTCCGCCACGGGCAGCTCAGGAGTGTCGCCGAAGGCGACCGTGGCGACGTCTTCGATGGCCTGGCCGCCCGCGGTGGTGCGGGCCGCGACGAAGTGGAGGCCGGAGCCCGGCCGGGGCGGAGGCGTCACCGTCACCGGGAAGCGAAGGTGGCCGCCCGGAGCGAGGCGGAAGGGGCGCTGGGCCGGGGTGGCGGCCCAGCCGTCGGGCACGCGGATCTCGGTCACGCCCTCATGGGGCTCGTCGGTCAGGTGGGAGGAGAGGACGACCTCCACCTGGAAGGGCTCCTGCGGCGAGGTGACGAGACCGGGGTCGATGGCGACGGAGATCGGCAGGTAGCCCAGCGGCGCGGGGCCCTTGTTGTGCAGCCAGTAGCGGCTGTAGACGGGCTGCGCCAGCTCGGTTTCCCGGCCGAACTCGGGCGCTTCGGCGGCGGGCAGGGTTGCGGGGGCGAGGTAGGTGGCGATCTCCGCGCCGGTCAGCGTGAGGTTGGTGGCCGGCCCGCCGGGACGTTCGAGCAGGTCGGCCTGGGCGAGCCGGTCGAGAGGGAGCACGGGGGAGGCGAGCGCGGCCTGGGAGCCCAGCCCGGTCGACTCGACCAGGCGGATGGTCACACCGTCGTCAGGCTGGTCAGCGCGGCCGTGGGCGTGCGGGTTGCCGGTGACCTTGAGGGTGCTCAGCAGCACGTCACGGGCCGGCGTGAGGGTCAGCAGGGAGTGCACCTGCGGCAGGTCGCCCTGCTGGGCGGTGTCGATCGTGCGGGGGAGCAGCGGGGTGATGTGCTCCTGCGCCGCGGCGGGCAGCCGCAGGGCCCGCCAGTCGCCCTCGCCGGCCATCAGGGAGTAGGAGAACTCGTGTGTCCAGTGCTGGAGCTGGAAACCCGAGCCGTCGGGTGTCGTGCGGTGGGGCGGATCAAGCCAGATGCCCGACGGCCAGCCCGTGCACGAGCGCATCAGGGACAGGTGCAGGGCGCCCGACGGGTCGACGGCGAAACCGGGCAGGCCGTAGGTGAGCAGCGCGACCGTACGGTCGTCGAGGTGCTCGGCGCCCAGCGGGCAGACCGCCTCGATCGTGGCGTCGGTGAGGTCGGCCACGAGGTCGGAAAGGGGGCCGGTGACGATCAGGGCGGGCAGGGCGCGTACGTCGCGCAGGTCGGCGCTCGGTTGCCAGACCTCCGTCAGCGGGCGCTCGGCGGGCACCCACACCCGGGACGCGCCTGACTTGAGCGCGTCGAGGTAGGCCGGGTCGGCGCGGGAGAGCAGCTCGGCGGCCAGCGGGTTGTCGTCGGGGCCGCCGATGACGATGCGTACGTCGGGCAGGTTGGAATCGACGTCGAGCCAGCCGTAGCGGGTGCCGGGCGCGGAGGACGTGGTGGCGGTCACGCCCACGCGGGCCAGGGCCACCACCAGCTCTCGGGCCTTGGGCGCGTCGTCGAGGGCGGGCACCACGACCTCGGCCACGCCCAGCGCCCGCGCGCCCGCCTCGCCGAGGTCGACCTTCGCCGTGGTGGACAGGCCGAACCAGGTGTTGGCCGGGTTGTCGAGGGTCCACGGGTGCTCGGCGGTGTCGACGTCGGGGAGCGCGAACCCGCGCCCCACCACGGCGCCGGCCACGTCGGACACCGGCAGCGCCCCGTCGACGCGGGCGGGGAACCGCACGCGGAGCAGGCGGTCGGCGCCGGTGTGGTCGAGCACGCGGGTGGTGAAGTCGATGCGGTCGGAGCCGGTCGGCAGGGTGACGGTCTGCTCGTAGACGATCTCGCCGACCTGGCCCGTGACCGTCAGGCGGCGGCCGATCGGGCTCGTCTGCGCGCTCGCCGACAGCGCCCGCGTCTCGGCGGAGCCTTCGGCCTGGCCGGTGGGGATGAGATGCCAGGGGCCCTCGCCCATGTCGGGGTGTTGCGGATATTCGTGGTAGAGGCGCAGCTCGTTGCCGGGGCCGGTGAGCAGTTCGCGGCCCGAGGCGAGGTCGAGGATGGAGGTCAGCACCCCGCCACGTGCCGGATCGGCCGTGACGCGCCACCTGTCGTTCTCGATGGTGACGGGCGCGTCAGCGGCGGTCGGCCTCTGGTCGGAGGCGGCCGACGCCGGCCGGGTCTCCTGGTCGGCGGCGCGGGCCGCAGCGGCCTGACCCTGCCAGGAGCCGGGGGAGCCCGGCACCACGCGATAGGAGCGCCAGCCCAGCGAGGGCACGTCGCGGGCCAGGAAGGTCAGCGTGTCGCCCTCCACTACGGCGGGGAGCTCGACTCCGGAGAGCTCGGCCCCGGAGAGCTCGGCCACGGTGTGACCGGCGGGGACGCGCACGCGGACCAGGCCGTCGCGGGCGAAGGGCAGGGTGTTGGTCACCACCACGCTGTGGCCGTCGAGCGTGATCTGGCCGGTCAGAGCGTCGAGCGCGCTGTCGCGGGCGGCCGCGGCCAGGTCGTGGGCCTCGCGCCAGCCGGTCAGCAGGTCGATGTAGACCTGGTCGGACTCGGAGCCGGTGATCGCGTCGTGGTGCGCGCCGTAGGCCAGTTGCCGCCAGGCCTTGTCGAGCGCGGTGTGCGGGTAGCGGCCGAGCCCGAGCAGCGCGGCGAACGCCGACAGGCGCTCGGCGTCGAGCGCCGCCACCTCGGCGGCCCGCTGCGCCTGCTTGGTGTCGATGTAGGAGACGTCTTTGCCGGTGTAAATAGGGTTCATGTCGCGCGTCTGAGGGCTGAACGCCGGCAGCTCCGCGCGGACGGCGTCGAGGAAGTCGCGTGGTGTGGCGCAGACGAACCTGGGCCACACGTAGCGGGAGGCCCACGTGCGGTGGATGTCGGTGACCCACTTGTTGGGCGGCGTGTAGTCGGTGCCGACAGGGAGCAGGATGTTCTTCGTCGCGGCGACGGGCTTGAGCGAGCGGTAGAGGTCGTAGACCGCCTGGCAGGCATCGTCGAGCGAGGGCGAGGAGTCCATCCACCAGCCGGCGGAATAGTGGGCGGGCATGTAGTGGGTCAGCACGCCCTGCCCCGACGGCGAGATCCACTCGAACTCGCTGGGGAACTGCATCAGCGCCGCGTCGTTCTTGGCCTGCTTGAAGTTCTTGCTGATCGGGCCCCACTGGTGGAACGGCCCGCGTGCCCACGCGCTGCCGGTCAGCCCGGCCGCCGCGAGGTGGCCGGGGAACTGCGGGTCGTGCCCGAACACGTCGAGCTGCCAGGCGGTGCGCGGATCGCCGCCCAGGATGTCGCGCTGGTAGCCGATGCCGTAGACGAGGTTGCGGATCGTGGTCTCCGCGCCGGTCAGGTTGGTGTTGGGCTCGTTGTAGGTGCCGCCGATCAGCTCGACGCGGCCCTCCGCCATGAGGGCCCGCAGGTCGGCCCGCCGCTCGGGGTGGGTGTCGAAGAACGGCTTGAGATAGTCGACCTCGGCCAGCACGAAACGGTAGTCGGGATCGCGCAGCGCCAGCTCGATGTGCGCCTCGACCAGCGCGAACGCGTTGCGCTCGTACAGTGGCCTGGTCGTGGAGTCGGCGGAGAGCAGCTCCCACGGGCTGGTGTAGGCGGCCTGCGTGTTCCACCACACCGGGTCGTAGTGGAAGTGGGAGACCATGTGCATGGTCCAGCCCGGCTCCTCGGCTGTGACGGTGACCTCCAGGGACTCCTCGCCCAGGGTGAGCCGGCAGGGCACGGCGGCGCCCGGTGACGCGGACACGGCCATGGGGGCCTCGACCACGCCGGCCGTGGCCGGAACGCTCACGGGCCCGGCCAGGCGGACACCCTCGCCGCGCAGGTCGAGCGACGTCTCCTGGTCTCCTGCGGCGACGGTGACGCGCAGCACTTGATGCGGCTCGTCACGCGAGCCCACGAACAGATCGGTCGACTCTGCGGACAACAGGCGGGTGGGCAAGGGGGGACCTCCTGAGCTTGTTGCTGGCGCCCGTAACACTAAGCCTTTGAAAGATCAATGACAACGATGTCAACAACTGCCTGTGGATATCCTGATCCAACTGCCTGGGGTCTGTGGATAACCAGTGGGCCCGACTCGTTTCTCCGTCACGTACGCGATCACCGTTCCACCCCCGCCGCGAACCCCCGCACACCCTGTACGGCGGTCGCGACGAGGCATGGAAGGATTGCCGCATGAGCGCAGTGAAACTCGATGGCAAGGCCACCGCCGCCAAGATCAAGGCCGACCTCACGACCCGGGTGGCCGCGCTGAAAGAACGCGGCATCACGCCCGGCCTCGGCACCGTGCTCGTGGGCGACGACCCCGGCAGCCAGATCTACGTCGGAGGCAAGCACCGCGACTGTGCCGAGGTGGGCATCTCCTCCATCCGCGTCGATCTCCCCGAGACCGCCACGCAGGCCGAGGTCGAGGCGGCCATCGACGAGCTCAACGCCTCCCCGGAGTGCACCGGCTACATCGTCCAGCTGCCCCTGCCCAAGCACCTCGACACGATGGCCCTGCTGGAGCGGATGGACCCGGCGAAGGACGCCGACGGCCTCCACCCGATCAACCTCGGCCGCCTCGTCCACATGGTCGAAGCGCCCCTCCCGTGCACCCCGCACGGCATCGTGCTGCTCCTGCAGGAGTACGGCGTGCCGATCAAGGGCGCCGAGGTGGCCGTGGTCGGCCGTGGCATCACCGTGGGCCGCTCGCTGGGCCTGCTGCTGACCCGCCGCAGCGAGAACGCCACCGTGACCCTCTGCCACACCGGCACCCAGGACCTGGCCGGCCACGTGCGCAGGGCCGACATCGTGGTGGCGGCGGCAGGCGTTCCCGAGCTCATCACACGCGACATCGTCAAGCCCGGCGCGGCCGTGCTCGACGTGGGCGTCTCCCGCGTCAACGGAAAGATCGCCGGGGACGTGGCGCTCGACGTCGAGGAGGTCGCGGGCTTCCTCACCCCCAACCCGGGCGGGGTCGGCCCCATGACACGCGCCCTCCTGCTCTCCAACGTGGTGGAGGCCGCTGAGCGGCTCCAGACAGGCGCTTCCGCCGGCTGACACGGGCGGCAGGCGGCACCTGCCACACCTGCCATCGCGCGGTCGCGGGAGTGCGTGCCGGGGTCAACCGCGGGGTTCCGTCAAGGCTGGAAGTCGAGATCCACAGCCACCGTCACGTCGAGCAGCAAGGGCTCCTCGCGGGCCGCCAGATTGGGCACGACCTCGTCGAGCGTCGCCGTCAACTCGTCGTACGAATCCACCCGCCGGGCCGGGCAGCCGAGCGACCTGGCCAGGCCGCGCACGTCCACCTCGGTGAACGGCGGCCACGGCGCCTTGCCGCCCTGGTCGTCGGCCAGCCGGTCCATGACCGCGTACCGGCCGTTGGCGAGCACGACGAACAGCGCTCCCACCCGGTAGTGGGTGGCGCTCCACAGGGCGTGCAGCCCGTACAACGCCGCCCCGTCGCCGACGACCGCGACCACCGGGCGGTCGGGCAGCGCCATGCGCAGTCCCACGGCGGCGGGCACGCCGAAGCCGAGGCCGCCCATGGCGGCGGAGACGAAGCCCAGCGAGGTTCGCGCCGGCACGAGCCGGTGCAGGTCGGGGCGGGAGGACGGAGTCTCCTCGACGAGCACGGTGTCGGCGGGCAGCCGACTGGCCAGCGCGCTCAGCACGTGCGCCGCCCGTAGCGGCCGCCCGCGCAGCGGAGCATCGTCAGGGCCGGATGGAGAAGCGCCCGGCGCGGTTGCCCGGGGTGCGGAAGCGGTTCGGGTGGGGAGCAGGGTGGTCAGGCGGGCGCAGACCGCGGCGGGGGAGGCCAGGTAGGCCAGGTCGGCCGGGCTGCGGTGTGCCTCCGCCGGGTCGTCGGTGACGAGCGCGACCGACGTGCCAGGGGCGACCAGCGGGCCGGGCGCGTATACATACTGGCGGAACACCGGCGCGCCCACCGCGAGCACCACGTCATGCGGAGCCAGCCGTTCCCGCAGCCGTGCCCTGTCGGCGGGCAGGACGCCGGCGTACTGCGGGTGGTCCTGCGGAAAGCCGGCCCGTGCCCCGAACGACTCCTGGAACACCGGACACCGCAGCCGCTCGGCCAGCGCGACCAGGGGATCCCACGCGGCCCCCGCGCCCGCCACGATCGCCGGGGACCGCGCGCCGGTCAGCAGCTGCACGAGCGGCGCCAGATCGGCGTCCGGGACTGCGGCCGGCCGCAGCAGCCGGGCGGGCGCCGCGAGGACCTCGCCGTCGAAGGGCGCCCGCCAGTCGTCCATCGGCACGATCACCAGCGCGGGCCCGCGGGCCGTGACCGCCTCGTGCCAGGCGCGGGCCAGCGCACCAGGTACGTCCTGCGCCCGCGCCGGCTGGTCGGCCCACACCGGATAGTCGCCTGCCAGTCCTTCGAGCCGCCCGGTCAGGAACGGCTCCAGCGCCACGTGCCGGCGGTCCTGCTGCCCCACAAGGATCACCAGGGGCGCCCGGTTGACCCGGGCGGTGGCGATGGCGCCGACCGCGGTGCCCAAACCCGCGGTGGTGTGCAGGACGACCAGGGCAGGGGCTTCGGTCCCGATGGCCCAGCCGGTCGCCATCCCGACCACGGACGCCTCGTGCAGCGCGAGCACGAAGCGCAGGTCGTCGGGCAGGTCCGTGAGCAGGGGCACCTCGGTGGAGCCCGGGTTGCAGAAGACCGTGGTCAGCCCCCGGCTCCTCAGCACGTCGAACGCGGCGTCCCTGACGGTGCTCATCGCTACCTCCTTGCCCGCTGGATGTGCCCTGTAGACGTGCCCGCGTGCCCGACGGCGAGCACGTCGCCCGGGATTCAGCGGGCGCGGTAGCGGTCGGTGGCCTCCCTGGTGGCGCGGATGGCGGCGTCGGCCCTGTCATACGTACGCTGCGCCAGCCCCACGAAGATGCAGTCGACGATCAGCAGCTGGCTGATCCGGCTGGCCAGGGCGCCTGGCCGGAAGGCCGTCTCGCGGCCCGCCGACACCAGTGTGTGGTGCGCCATCCCGGCCAGCGACGATCGGGGGTTGTTGGTGATGCCTACGATCAGTGCGCCGGCCTCGGCCGCGGTCCTGGCGGGCACCAGCACGTCGGGCGTCTCGCCGCTGCAGCTGATCGCCACCGCCACGTCGCTGTCCTTGAGCAGCGCCGCGCTGGTGAGGGCCAGATGGGCGTCGCTGAACGGATGGCTGGACAGGCCGATGCGCAGCAGCTTCTGCGACATGTCGGCGGCCACCAGGCCGGAGGCCGCCACGCCGTACACGTCTACCCGCCGGGCCGTCGAGATGGCCTGCACGATCTCGCCCAACTGGTCGGGGTCGAGTTGCGCCGCCGTGTCGGCCAGCGCCTCCGACTCGGCGCGCGCGACCTTGGCGATCACGTCGGTCAGCGGGTCGTCGGGGGCGAGGTCGCCGGGGACCAGTCGTTCGGGCTCCTTGGCGACGGCCGCGGCCAGCGCGAAGCGCATCTGCGAGTATCCGGCGAAGCCGAGCGCCCGCGCCGTGCGCACGATCGTCGCCTCGCTGGTGCCGGACACCGCGCTGAACTCGGTGATCGTGCTGCGCACGACCAGTCCGGGATCGTCGAGGATGATGCGGGCGATGGACTGCGCGGCGGGGGTGAGCGACGGCAGCACGGCGCGTACGGTCGCGACCGGGTTCGCGGGTTCGGCGCTCAAAGCAGCAGCCATTCCGCCGCCGCGAGGGCGGACACGCGGGAGATGCCGTGGGTCGCCACATGAGTGCACCCGGGGGTGGCGCCGTCAGGCGGTGCGGGGATGCCGGTGTCGACCACGATCACGTCGGGCCTGCGCGCGAGGGCCGTCGCCACGGTCTCCCGCACCCAGGGGTGCCGGGCGGCGTCGTGCACCACGAGCACGACCGGCCGTTCGTCGAAGGGCGGCAGCTCGCCCTGCGGCTCCATCTGCACCCTTGCCGTGCCGGGCAGCAGGGAGGTCAGGGCGGCTGTGACGCCGGTCGGCGTGGCCGGGTCGACCGCCTTGCTGAAGCGGGTGTTGACCTCGACGACCAGGGGCGCGCGGTCGAGCGCGGGGGTGCCGGAGGTGGCCAGCGCCGCCCTGGCGGCCTCCAGGCCGACGCCCTCGTCGACGTCGCCGCGGGCCTTGTCACGCAGTTCGGCGCGGGCGGCGTACCAGCCGGCGAGGGCGCTCACCCGGCCGGCCGCCTCCGCCAGCCGCTCCTCCTTCAGCGTCCCCTCGCGCACGGCGGCCACGATCGCGTCGCGGATCTCGTGCAGGCTCTCCTCGGTGGACAGCCCCACGCAGATCGCGTCCACGCCCGCGTCGAGGGCGCGCACAGCGATCTCGCCGGGGGTGAACATGTCGGCCACCGCCTGCATCTCGATCGCGTCTGTGACGAGCATCCCGCCGAAACCGAGCTCGCCCCTCAGGAGCTCGGTCAGGATGGTACGGCTGAGCGTCGCCGGCATCGACGGATCGAGAGCGGGAACGAGCAGGTGGCCCGACATGATCGAGCGCACCCCGGCGTCGATCGCGGCACGGAAGGGCGGCAGGTCGCGTTCGGAGAAGAGCTCGCGCGAAGCGTGCACGGTGGGCAGCGCCAGGTGGGAGTCGGTGACCGTGTCGCCGTGTCCGGGGAAGTGTTTGGCACAGGCGGCCACGCCCGCGCCCTGCACGCCGTTGACGTAGGCGACGGTGTGGCGGGTGACCAGGTCGGCGGTCGGGCCGAACGAGCGTACGCCGATCACCGGGTTGGCCGGGTCGGAGTTCACGTCGGCTGAGGGCGCGTAGTCGAGCGTGATGTCGAGCTCGGCGAGCATCCTGCCGATCTGCCGGCCCACCCGCTCGGTGAGTGCCACATCGTCGACCACGCCCAGCGCCCGGTTGCCGGGGAAGGAGCTGCCTTCGGCGACCTCGAGCCTGGTGACCGCGCCGCCCTCCTCGTCGATCGCCACGACGGTGTCCGGGTTCTCGGCACGGAACTGCCGTACGAGATCGGCGTCGATGGCGTTGCGGGCGAACAGCACCACGCCGCCGAGACCCTCGCCCAGCGCCCGGCGCAGCCACTCGGGAGCAGAGGTCCCCTCATACCCCGGATGCAGCACCGTCATCGCCAGTCTGTACAGGTCACCGCTCATCGGCATTTTCCTTCACGATTGTTGATCTGAAGGTAATTTTCTGTCATTGTCGCCCTCGACACAACCACTTCCGAGAGGCCCACCCCC
>NZ_SMJZ01000093.1 GCF_004348345.1 Nonomuraea longispora | reverse complement strand
GCGCCACCGCAACGATTCGTCCACCCCCCTCACGTCCCCGCGTAACGTCGCAGAAAGGAACCCTGCTCACGGCCTCACAGCTTGGCCCGTGCATGGCCCGCGAACAGTCAGCCACTGCGGGACATCGTGAGACTCTGTGAGACACACAGCTCTTGGAACCACCGCGTTTTAGCAGCTCAGGACACAAGTCGGCCCCCTGACCAGGCCGGTTGCGATCCCTCAATCCGGGTCATCCAAGGCCGGAGTGTTTCCAGGGGATGAGCACCGCGGCAGCGCCGTCCACCCGGCGCAGGCGTTCCGCCATGGTGGGGTCACCTCCGGGGACGAGCACGTCGAAGCCCGTCAGCGCGCCGGTGGGCAGGCCGGCCTCCCGCAGCGCCACCAGGCCCTGGTGGGCGGGGCCGCTGGTGCGCAGGTCGTGGCTCTCCGGCGAGCTCTCCGACGAGGAGCACGGGTCACGAGCTCACGGGTGCGGCTTCCCCTGCGGGGGCGGCGGAGCCGATCGGCGGGACGTGGCGCAGCGAGGTGAGCGCGAGCGCCGCGGCCGCCAGCATGATCACGGCACTCGCGGCCCCGGCGGCGGCCAGGCCGCCGGAGAACGCGTCCTTGGCCGCCGCGAGCAGCTCGGCGGCCGCCGGCCGGCCCTCGGCGGCTCCCACGGCCCCGCCGAGGGTGTCGCGGGCCGCGTCGGCGAGCCCCGCCGGCGTCCCTTCGGGTACGGCCAGGCCGGCGCGGTAGACGATCGTGGCAAGGCTGCCCAGTACGGCGAGCCCGAGGGCGGCGGAGAACTCCTGCCCGGTCTCGGACAACGCCGAAGCCACCCCGGAACGTTCCGGCGGGGCGGCGCCGACCACCATGTCGATGCCGAGCACTACCAGCGGGGAACTGCCGGCGAAGAACATCGTCTGGCCGATCACCACGTACGCCAGACCGCCGGCACCCCCTGCCTGCGTGAACAGCACCATGCCGAGCACACCTGCCGCCAGCCCGCCCGCGATGACGTGAGCCGGGCGGAACCGGCGGGCCAGTACCGGAGTGACGGCGATGCCGACGATCACCGTGGCGCTCGTCGGCAACATCCAGAGCCCGGCCTGCAGCGGGGAGAGCTCCTCGACGAGCTGTAGGTACTGGGCGGCGAGCAGGCCCAGCCCCGGGCCGATCATGGCGACCAGCATGAGCGTACCGAGGGAGGCGCTGAACTTGCGGTCGCCGAACAACTTCAGATCGAGCAGCGGGTCGGCGAGCAGCCGCTGACGGCGGACGAACACGACGCCCAGGGCCAGCCCTACGGCGATGCCGGTGACCGGGCCCCAGCCGAAGTCTCCGGCGGCCAGTTCCTTCAACCCGTAGATCACGGGCAGCACCGCCGCCATCGAGAGCACCACGCTCACCAGGTCGATGCGGCCTGAGCCGGGATTGCGGTATTCCGGCAGCAGGAGCGGCCCGGCCACCAGCAGCAGCACCATGACCGGCACGTTCATCAGGAAGACCGACCCCCACCAGAAGTGCTCCAGCAGCACGCCGCCGACCAGCGGCCCGATCACCATGCCGCCGATGAACCCGCCCATCCACAGGCTGATGGCGCGGGTACGCTGCACGGGATCCCGGAACATGTTGCTGATCAGCGACAGCGTGGACGGCATCAGCGTGGCGCCGGCGACGCCGAGCAGACCCCTCGCCACGATCAGCAGCTCCGCCGTCGGCGCGTACGCCGCGAGCACCGAGGCCACCGCGAACGCGGCGCCGCCGATCAGCAGGATCCTCCTGCGCCCGACGCGATCACCGAGCGTGCCCATCGTGATGAGGAAACCCGCGATGAGGAACCCGTAGATGTCGGAGATCCACAACAGCTCGGAACTGGTCGGGCGCAACTCCTCGGTCAGCGCCGGCACGGCCAGGTGCAACACGGAGATGTCGATCGACAGCAGCAAGGTGGGGAGAACGAGCACGGACAGTCCGGTCCATTCCCGCCAACCAGCCTGTGGGGAAGCAGTCTTGTTCATACGCGTCACGCTAGGACCTCAAGTCCTGTTGAGGTCAATGCGGCTCGCAGGTTATAACCTGTGACGCTTATCTCCCTTTATGACTGCACATGTCAGCCCTGGCGATGATGAAGTAGACATGTACGACGGAAGCAGGACACGTACGGTCCTTATAACGGGTCCACGGAGCAGGACAGGACGGCGATGCGCGAACCGGCGGCCGAGCACCGGCATCGACGGTACGCGGTCGCCGTGCTGCCGGCGCACGCCGTGGCCACCCAGGCCATCACGTTCGTGCTGCGGCCCACGATGGCGTACCGGGCGATCGAGCTGGACGTGCCCGCCGCGTGGCTGGGGCTGCTCGGGGCCAGCTTCGCGATCGCGCCGCTATTGCTGGCCCTGCCCGCCGGCCACATCGCCGACCGCTACGGCGAGCGGCGCGTGGCCGTGACAGGGGCGTTGCTGCTGACGGCGTCGAGCGCGGCGTTCCTGGTGCTCGGCCACACCGTCCCCGGGCTCGTCACGGCCGGGATCCTGCTCGGCGCCGGCCACCTCGGCTGCGTCATCGCGCAGCAGGCGCTGGTGGCCAACACCACCCGGCGCGGCGGCCACGACACCGCGTTCGGGCGCTACACGTTCGCCGCCTCACTCGGGCAGGCGGCGGGGCCCGTGCTGATCGCCGTGTTCGGCGGGGACCAGGCCATCCCCGACACCGGCCGTATCTTCCTGTGGTCGTGCGGCCTGTCCGCCGTGCTCGTCGCGCTGTCGGCGGCGCTCGCACGCAGCCCCCGCCCCGAGGCCGGCGAGCGCGGCGCGGGCGGGGACGTACGCTCGCTGCTGCGCCGTCCCGGGCTCGCGTACGCCCTGGTGACGAGCTGCGTCGTGCTGGCGGCCGTCGACATCACGCTCGTCTACCTCCCGGCGCTGGGCACCGAGCACGGGCTGAGCGCGGGAACGATCGGGCTGCTGCTGACCGTGCGCGGCCTGGCGTCGATGGTCTCGCGCTTCTTCCTCGGCAGCCTCTCGCGCGCCCTCGGCAGGCGCCGGCTCCTCGTCGGCAGCACCGTGGGCGCGGCTGTCGCCATGCTCGTCACGCCGCTGCCGATGCCGCTGTGGCTGCTCACGCCGGTGCTGGTCGTCCTGGGGTTCGGGCTGGGCGTGGGGCAGCCGTTGACCATGTCATGGCTGGCCGAGTCGGCGCCGCCGGGGCTGCGCGGGCGCGCCATGTCGCTCCGCCTGGTCGGCAACCGCACCGGCCAGCTCCTGCTGCCCGGCGCCGCCGGGCTCGTGGCGGCCGGCGCGGGAGCCGGGGGCGTACTCCTGCTCACAGCCTTCGGCCTCGGCTGGGCCGGCCTCGCCGCCCGCCGCCTCCCCGTCGACCCGTAACCCAGGCCCGGCCACCAACCCGCCGGCCCGCGAACGAGCCCACACCGGAACCGCCGGCGCACGAACAGACCCCGCGGACACACGGAGCCACCGGGGCACGGACATACCTGCGGACGAGCCCCGACACGCAGGACACACCGGACGCCCGCATGGGACAGCGGAACGGCGGCACACGGAGAGCGCGCCGAAGCACCGGGCTCCGGGACGCGCGCTCGCACGTCCCCTTCCAGCGTGCCGCCCGGCCGGAGTTCCGCTCGTCGAGCAGACGCCGGAAGCATCCTTCATGTCTGTTTCGTCGTGTCCACTGATCCGGACCGCGCCGGGATGCCGGGCGCGGCCCGCAAGCGACATGCGCTGAGCCATGCTTGTATATGGCCAATCATTGATGTTTCATTTTTCGTTGACCGGGATGGGCGGGCGGACAGTGAGCCGTGCGAGACACGCACATGGCGACGCAAGGGGGCAGATGAGATCCCTGCGGGCTCTACGGTGGTTGCCCTTCGCCGTCATGCTCTGCGTCGCCGTCCTCGACGTGCTGGCGGGCCGGTCGCTCATGTTCCTGCCGCTGCTCACGCTGGGCCCGGCCTTCGCCTCGTTGTCGGGCGGTGTACGCCGCACCTCCGCGGTGGGGGCGGTGGCGCTGGCCATCTGCCTGTTCCTGGCGTCGTACAACAACCTGGTCCTGCACTGGCAGAACAACCTCACGGTGGTCAGCATCGCCGGCGTGACCCTGGCCAGCATGCTGGCCGCCCGCCTGCGGCTGGAGCGCGAACGCGAGCTGGCCAGCGTCCGGCAGGTCGCCGAGGCCGCCCAGCGGGTGCTGCTGCGGCCCGTGCCGCGCCGGGCGGGCGACCTTCAGGTGGCGCTCTCCTACACCTCGGCGGCGGCCGAGGCGCAGATCGGCGGCGACCTGTACGAGGTCGTCACGACCCCGCACGGCGTACGCCTGCTGATCGGCGACGTCCAGGGCAAGGGCCTGGCCGCGGTCGAGACGGCCGCCTGGGTGCTGGGCGCCTTCCGTGAGGCCGCCTACGACGAGGCCGAGCTGACCGACATCGGCGAGCGGCTCGAGGTCAGCCTGACCCGGCACCTGGACGACGAGCAGTTCGTCACGGCGACCGTCGCCGAGGTGCACGCGGGCGAGATGACGCTGGTGCACTTCGGCCATCCGCCGCCGCTGCTGATCAGGCCCGACGGCACGTGCACCACGATGGATCCGCCGGAGCAGGGCCTGCCGCTCGGGCTCGGCACGCTCGACGCCTCCGCGGCCAAGCCCCACCGCATCCCGTTCGGCGAGGGCGACCGGATCCTGTTCGTCACCGACGGTGTCATCGAGGCCAGAAACGCGGCGGGCGAGTTCTACCCGCTCACCGACCGCGCCGGTTTCCTGACGCTGCCCGATCCGCAGGCCGCGCTGGACGCCCTGCGGGCCGACCTCGTGGAGCACGCCGGCGGGCCGCTGCTCGACGACGCGGCGATGTTGTTGCTGCACCGCCGGTGTTCGTGAGACTACGTCGGCGAAGGATGCCAAACGATAACGATTGACTGTGAACCGGCCACTCCATGTGTCCTGCCAGCTCAGCCCGTGGAACGCTACTGGCGGCATGTCGACGGGAGGAGTGAGGATCTGGTGACAGCGGGTAACCGGGCATGGATGAGGCTACGGTCCGGGCGGCCGGTCGCCTCGGCCGCGGCGGCCATGGCCGTGACGCTGGCCGCCGCGGGCTGTTCCCTGCTGGGCCAGTCCGCGCAGGAGCAGCCGCCCGTCGCGCAGAAGACCACCGCGGCGCCCGAGACGTCGCCGGGCCGCAGCGGGGCGGCGGGCAAGCCGCCGCAGGTGGAGGACGGCTGGCCACGCTGGGGGTTCACGCACACCGGCGTCAGCGCCAACAACATCGCCCCGGAGTTCGAGCAGCGGGTCACCGGCCAGCTGGCCAGGACCCCGATGCTGCAGAACCAGCACATCATGGGCTTCGGGGCGTTCAACCCCGAGCCGCGTCCCGGGCAGTACGTCTGGGAAGACCTCGACAGCCGGATGAACCTCATGCGCCGGTCGGGCGCCACGCCGGTCATCACGCTCTGCTGCGCCCCCGACTGGATGAAGGGCGGCCCCGAGGGCCCGACGTCGGAGGAGGGCTGGGCCGAGCACCTGGAGGACGCCCCCTACCCGCAGCACTTCGACGACTTCGCCAAGCTGTCGGCGGCCGTGGCCAAGCGGTACAAGGACGTCAAGTACTTCATGGTGTGGAACGAGTTCAAGGGATTCTGGAAGGACCATTCCAAGCCCGCCGACGCCAAGGGGTACACCGAGCTGTACAACAAGGTGTACGACGCGGTGAAGGCGGCACGGCCAGACGCCCAGGTCGGCGGCCCCTACCTCGGGTTCGACAGCAACGAGGGTGGCGACTCCGAGCTGCGCGGCGAGTGGGGCGTGGTCAACCAGCACGTCATCGACGCCTTCACCTACTGGTTCGACAACAAGAAGGGCGCCGACTTCGTCGTGGTCGACGGCGCCTCGGTGACCGACGCCCACCAGTTGCTGCCCGACGAGTTCCGGGCACTGGAGAAGTTCGCCGCGGTCACCCAGTGGGTGCGCGAGAAGGCCGGCGACCTGCCGGTGTGGTGGTCGGAGTGGTATTTCGTGCCGGAGGACGGCACCACGTGGCCCGAGCCCAAGCGGCTGGCCGTGCAGGCCGCCTCGATGATCGAGTTCGCGCGGAGCGGCGCCGCCACGGCCCTCTACTGGAACCCGCAGGCGAAGGAGGGCTCCTGCCCGGCATGTCTGTGGCATCCGCGTACGGGCGCCGAGCAGCCCACGGCCAGGCTCGTCGCCGGCTTCACCCGATGGTTCCCTGCCGGGGCGGAGCTGGAGCCGCTCACCTCCTCCGATCCCCAGGTCAGGGTGCTGGCCCAGCCGGAGCAGCTGCTGCTGGTCAACACCTCCGGCGGCCCCGTGACGACGACCGTCGACGGCACGCAGTTCGCGCTCAAGCCGTACGAGATCAAGTGGAGCGGCCGCTGATCCGTGGCGGCCTTCGATCTGGGCGTGGCCGCGGCGGCCTGCCGGGCCGATCCCGGCGCGTGCGAGGCGTACGCGGCCGCGTGGGAGGACGCGCTGCTGCCGCTCCGTGGCGCCAGTGGCGCGGCCCTGGTCTCGGCCTACCAGGCGCATCCGGTATTGGGGGCTGCGGCATCGGCTCTGTCCGACCGACCACGCCCTGCCGGACCACCGGCTGACGCTGCCCCGGACCGTCACCGGCTTCCTCGACCGCCACGTCGTGCATTAAAACGTGTGAAGCCCCTGTGCAGGCCTCTTGACCCTACGCTGCCGCCACAATACCGTCCCGGTGAGGCCGATCCAGGTAAAACGTTTTGTGCGGTGAAGCCGCGTCGGAGGGCAGCACCATGGCCAGCACCAGGCAGGTACGCGTAGGGCTCGTGGCGGGAGGGCTGGGAGCGTACTGGCCCCAGTTCCCCGACCTGCTCCCCCAGCTTCAGCGCTCGTCGGCGCGGGTCTCGGAGCGCATGCGGGAGCTGGACGCGGAGATCGTCGACGTCGGGTTCATCTCCGACGCGCAGGAGGGGGCGGTCGCGGCCGGGAAGCTGCGGGCCGCCGACTGCGACCTCATCGTCGGTTTCCTGACCACCTATATGACCGCCACGATGCTGGTGCCGATCGCGCAGCGCAGCGGCGCCCCCGTGCTGCTGATCAACCTGCAGCCGACCGAGTCGATGGACCACGCCACCTTCGACACCGGCCAGTGGCTGGCCTACTGCGGCGCCTGCCCGCTGCCCGAGATGGCCAACGCCTTCCAGCGGTGCGGCATCCCGTTCCGCTCGGTGTCGGGCCACCTGGAGGACGAGCGGGCCTGGAAGCGCATCGGCGGCTGGGTTCGGGCGGCCGCCGCCAGGGCCGCGCTGCGGCACGGGCGGCACGGCCTGATGGGTCACCTCTACCCCGGCATGCTGGACGTTTCCACAGACCTGACGCTGGTGAGCTCGAACTTCGGCGGGCACGTCGAGGTGCTGGAGTTCGACGACCTGCGGGTACGCGTGGAGAAGGTCACCGACGCCGAGACCGCGGCCAAACGCGCCGAGACCGAGAAGATCTTCGACTTCGCCGACTCCGTCAACGAGACCGACCTCGACTGGGCCTGCCGCGTCTCGGTCGGCCTCGACCGGCTGGTGGCGGACTTCGAGCTGGACAGCCTGGCCTATTACCATCGCGGGCTGGACGGCGAGACGCACGAGCGCCTCGGCGCGGGCATGATTCTCGGCGCCTCCCTGCTCACCGCCCGCGGCATCCCCGCCGCCGGCGAGTACGAGCTGCGCACCAGCCTGGCCATGCTGATCATGGACCGGCTGGGTGCGGGCGGCTCCTTCACCGAGCTCCAGGCGCTCGACTTCCACCGCGCTCACGTCGAGATGGGCCACGACGGCCCCGCCCACCTCGCCATCAGCGCGAGGAAGCCGCTTCTGCGCGGTCTCGGCGTCTACCACGGCAAGCGCGGCTGGGGCGTCTCCGTCGAGTTCGACGTCAAGCACGGACCGGTCACCGCGTTCGGGCTCATCCAGCGCCGCGACGGGCGCTTCGCCTTCCTCGCCTCCGAGGGCGAGACGGTCGACGGGCCCCACCTGCAGATCGGCAACACCACCTCGCGCGTCGACTTCGGCCGCGACCCCGGCGAGTGGACCGACGAGTGGAGCGCCACCGGCATGTCCCACCACTGGGCCCTCGGCACCGGTCACCGCGCGGGCGAGCTGAAGTCGCTCGCGCATCTGCTCGACCTGGAGTTCGTGCAGATCTAGCCGGTGAACAGCCGGGCGGGCATCGCCCCGGTCGGCGCCCTGTGGCCCGCGGGGTCGAGGTGCAGGTGGTCGCCCAGGTCGAGCTCGGGCAGGAGCCGCCGGGGACGCGGCCGGGTCGCGGGCCGCCCGGTCGAAGCCGATCACGGCGTCGAACCTGCCGCCGCGCCTGATCCAGTCGTTGACCGCGTGCCCGGCCACCTCGCGGTGGCCTCGGCGTCGTAGGGAAGGTTGCCGCCGGCGGCCTGGTTGGCGACGGCCACGCCCTCGGCGGGGCCCAGCCGGTCGAAGAGCTGGTCGGGCCAGCGGTCGGTGTGGTTGGTGGTGGTGCCCCTGCCGTCGGCCAGTGCTGCCGGCCAGCACCAGGCCGTCTTTCGGGCACGGCGCAGGCGGCGGGTTGTCCGGCTCGTGAGCTGCGGCATGGCCGTCCACGTGCTGACCCGGCGCCCGGGGATCAACGTTGCTCGACACCGGACAGTTCCATCGGATCACCGCCTGCCGGGCGAAAGTGTGATCGAGAAGCTACTTTTACCCGGGCTTGCGGATCAAGTGATGGGCCGGTCGCCGGACCGCGCCTATGGTCGCGTCCATGGACACTCCAGAGACCGGCGAACGGGAGGCGATTGTGGGGGCGGCGATCCGGCTGTTCGCGGCCCTCAGCCACGACGCTACGTCGATGGCGCAGGTGGCGGAGGCCGCCGGGGTGGACGTGGCCACAGCGACCCGGTGGTTCCCCACCAAGCGAGGGCTCTACCTGGAGGTCATGGCGTACGCTCACCGGGCGCTCGCCGCCGCGGTCGAGCAGCCGGCCCGCGAGGCGCAGACCGGGCCGCCCGAACGGAGCCTGGAGGCGCTGCACCGGTTCGTCGACGCCTACATCGACCTGTGCGCGGAACATCCCGAGATCCCCGCGTTGTGGACGCACCGCTGGATGTCCGACGCCAGCGACATCGAGGACCTGGAGGAGCACAGCCTTCTGCCACTGGCCAGGGAGTTCGTCGCCGGGTTCACCACGCTCGCGGAGCCGGCGGGGGCGGATCCGGCGCTGCTCACGTACACGATCGTGTGGTGCGTCCACGGTTTCACGCTGAGCGGGACCCTCGACGGGACCGGCCGCCGGATCGGCATGGACGATCCCGAGCTGTTGCGGAGGTTCCGCGCTCACATGCACCAGTTGCTCGATCGCATGGTGGGCCTGCCTCATTGACGACGGGCCGCGACCCGGTAAAGATCACCCGCATGGCTGGTTCCGGACAGGCCCTCAGTGAGCGGGCCGAGCAGGCGATGCGGCTGGCGGTCTCGGCCGGGCGGAAACTGGGGGCTGCGCGCGCACGAGCCGCGCGTGCTGCACGACGTGTTCAACGAACGCCGTGGTCGAGGCGCCAGTGCACGGCGACTCACCGCCGTACAACGTGCTGCTGACGACCGGGGGGCGACCGGAGCTGTCGGGCATGCTGGAGCCCTTGGTCGTCCAGTGGCGGGCCCGGCCCTCGCTGGAGTTGCCGCATTCCTAGCCGCCTGACCGGGCGCACGCTGCTGATATGCCGGATCGTAACCATCCCATCACACCCAAAAGTGTATTCTGCCCCTATGTGGCCCTTTGTCCGATTGTCGCGCCCCTCGCTCGCGGTCGAGGCGTACTGAGGCCATGCGGGGCGACCACCTCCCGGGCCCGGGCGAGACGAGCGAATCGTCCCATCTGGACGATCTTCTGATCGAGGCCGTCGCCGGTGCGGGAGCACACATCGGCATGGCGTACGTGCTGGACAGGGGCGGCCACGTCCTCACCCTGGAGTCGGCGGTGGGCCTCCCCGGCTCGATCGCCAGGGCGTGGGCGAGGGTCAGGACTGACGACTTCATCCCCATCGCCCTGGCGGTGCGCGACCGGCGGCTCATCTGGGTGGGCGGCAGAGAGGAACTGGCCCGCTCGTTCCCCGCCGCCGCACTCGCCCTGCCGTACCACTTCGCGCTCGTGACCGCCCCCGTCTGCTCGGGCGGCGCCGCCTGGGGCGGGCTCGTGCTGCTGTGGCCGTCGGGACGCGCCTCCGGACTCACCCCGCGCCAGCGCGAGGTCATCGGCCACGCCTGCGACGAGATCGGGGAGTTGCTGCGGCAGGCCGCCGAGCAGGGCCGTCGCATCACCCCGCAGTGCCGGCCCCGGCTCCTGGACCCGCGTCCCGTGACCGACACCAGCCGGCGCGCCCGCCGGATCGCCCTTGACTGCCTCAACCGCCTGCCGGACGGCTACTGCTGCCTGGACGCGGAGGGACGGGTCAGCCTGGTCAGCGCGCCGGCCGCCGAACTGCTCGCCCACAGCCCGCCCGAGCTGCTCGGGCGGCCGCTGTGGGAGTCGTTGCCGTGGCTCAACGACCCCGCGTTCGAGGACCGTTACCGGGCCGCGGTCATCAGCCGGCAGGCCACCCGCTACACCGCGAGCGGCGTCGGCGCGCGGCAGCTGACCTTCCGGTTCTATCCGGGGTTGTCAGGCGTCACCGTACGGGTCGCGCCCGCCAAGGCCGCCCGCGTCGTCGAGCCAAACGCCGTCGCCGGACGTGAGCCGCGTGTGATGGCGCTGCACGAGATGTTGCACCTGGCGACCGCGCTGGCCCGCGCGGTGACCGCGCAGGAGGTGGTCGACCGCGTCGCCAACCACGTCATCCCCGTGTACGGCGCGCAGGCCCTGGCCATCCTGACCTGGCAGGACAACCGGATGCGCGTGGCCGCGTCGCGCGGCTACAGCCAGGAGGCCGTCGAACAGTACGACAGCCGCCCCGCCATCCACCAGCTCGGCCCGCCGGACCACTACGAAGCGGCGGAGCCTGCCTTCTTCGCCACGTGGGAGGAGCTGCGCCGTCACCGTCCCGACTCCATCCGCGCCGACGGGATGAGTGCCTGGGCGTTCCTGCCGCTGGCCACCTCGGGCCGGCCCTTCGGCACGTGCGTACTGGCCTATGCCCACCCGCACCGCTTCAGCGGCGAGGAGCGGGCCACGCTCACCGCGCTCGGCGGGCTGATCGCGCAGGCGTTCGAGCGCGCCCGGGTGTATGACACCAAACACCAGCTCGCCCAATGCCTGCAGGCCAGCCTGCTGCCCCACGAGCTGCCCGAGATCCCCGGCCTCGACGTGGCCGCCCGGTACGTGCCCGCCCTGCCCGGCATGGACATCGGCGGCGACTTCTACGACCTCATCCGCCTGAGCCCCACCATGGCGGCGGCCGTCATCGGCGACGTGCAGGGGCACGACATGAACGCCGCCGCCCTCATGGGCCAGGTGCGCACCGCCATCCACGCTCACGCCAGCGCGGGGTCGCCCCCTGGCGAGGTGCTCGCGCACACCAACCGCCTGCTCACCGAGCTGTCCCCCGACCGGTTCACCAGCTGCCTCTACCTCAGCCTCGACCTGGAGGAGCACACCGCGTGCCTGAGCAGCGCCGGGCACTTCCCGCCCCTGCTCAGCCGCCCCGGCGCCGCCACGCGGATCATCGACGTCTCCCCTGGGCCGCTGCTCGGCATCGACCCCGACGCCAAGTACGCCACCACCGACCTGGTGCTGGAACCCGGCTCGATCCTGACCCTCTACACCGACGGCCTGATCGAGGAGCCCGGCCTCGACCTGGGCGACGCCATGGCCGGGCTGGCCCGCCGGTTCGCGCCCCCGCCCGGCACGCCGCTGTGCGACCTCGCGGCGGACCTCGTCGAGGCGGCCGCCCACGACGACCAGCGTACGGACGACATCGCCGTGCTGCTCCTGCGCGACACCGGCACCCCGCGATGACGCCCCGGGTTCCTCAAGTGGTCCGGCGTCCGCGGCAACACCGCGCGGGTCGGCGCGAAGCGCCGCAAGGCCGCGAATAATACGTGGCGGCATGCCGGACGCCCGGATTATCGTGGTCTCACGCGAACCGCCGAAGAGCGGGCCGCGACATCGCCGGAGGAGGAGCCATGAGCCGCGCGGCCACCGTCAGAAGGACGCAACGCCAGGCCGCTCAGGCCGTGGTCCGGCGTGCTCCTGGGTGACTCCCCCGTGATTCGCTCACGAGCCGCCTGGTGACTCAGGCGGCTTTTTCTTTTCGCGCGCCATGGGCTGATGGTGAAAGGCATCACGTCTGCCTTGCAAGCAGAGGTTCAGGGTTCGAGTCCCTGTCGGTCCACGATTCTCCTTTCGATGCCAGATCGTCTAACAGGCAGGACGCCCGGCTCTGAACCGGGTAGGTGCACGTTCGAATCGTGCTCTGGCAGCTTCGCGCGGGCGGCGCCCGTCGTTCGCGCACGTCCGAAAAAGCCTTCCCCGGGGTTGTCGATCCGGTCGTGACCGGTTCGACGCGTAGGCGAAAGGACGGCGACGCCGTCCCCCCGACCTCGGAGGAAGACCATGCAGAAGATCACCACCTACCTGTGGTTCGACGACCAGGCCGAAGAGGCCATGGTCACGCTCGAACTGGCGGGCCGGCGCTTCCTGGCGCTCGACGGCGGCCCCCGGTTCCGCTTCACCGAGGCGATCTCCCTGTACGTCGACTGCGCGTCGCAGGAGGAGGTCGACGAGCTGTGGGCCAGGCTCACCGAGGGCGGCGAGGAGTCGGAGCGCGGCTGGCTGAAGGACCGGTGGGGCCTGTCCTGGCAGATCGTGCCGCGCGTGCTGCCCGAGCTGCTGACCGATCCCGACCCGGCCAAGGCCCAGCGGGTCATGAAGGCGAATGGGCATGCGGAAGATCGACATCCGGGCGTTGAAGGAGGCCGCCGGGCACTGTTGACGAGGCCGGGCCGGCCGCCCTGGCGAGGGCGAGCATGGCGGGTCAGCACCGCGGCCCGGCCCTCTCCGGAGGGCCGGCCCCGGGGGCGCGGGCCTCAGGCGGAGGCCGTCTCCTCCTTCGTGTCCCCCGTCTTGCGCCGCAGCTCGGCCTCGATCGCCTCGACCGACTCGCCGGCCTTGTCGCGACGGTATTCGCGCACCGAGTAGGCGATCGCGGCCGCCCAGATCAGGGCGATGACCACGTAGGAGACCGTCTGCACCGCGCCGGGGGCGTCGAGCCAGTCGCTGCGCAGCAGGGTGCGTACGTTCGTCAGCACGATGATGCCGCCCACGGCGGAGCCGAGGATCCGGGGCGGGATGTGACGGACCAGCCAGGCGGCGATGGGCGCGGCGATGACGCCGCCGATCAGCAGCACCACCACCCAGGAGAAGGTGATGTTCTCCGAGCCGAGCCCGACGAAGAAGCCGACGCTGGCGGCGATGGCGATCAGGAACTCGCTCGCGTCGATGGAGCCGATCACCTTGCGAGGGGCCAGGCGGCCGCTGGCCAGGATCGCCGGTGTGCCGACCGGCCCCCAGCCGCCACCGCCGGTGGCGTCGACGAAGCCGGCCACCAGCCCGAGCGGCGCCAGGAACCTCTTGCGCAGCGGCTTGCCCAGGTTGCCGCGCGGCAGCCCCATGACGGTGAAGCGGACCAGGATGTAGGCGCCCAGCGCCAGGAGGATGATCGACATGACCGGCGCGGCGACCTCGGTCGACAGGCTGGACAGGAACGTCGCTCCGGCGAAGGCGCCGACCGCCCCCGGGAACCCGATCTTGGCGACGACCTTCCAGTCGACGTTGCCGAAGCGCCAGTGTGAGAGGCCGGAGACGAGCGTGGTGCCGATCTCGGCGAGGTGCACGGTGGCGGAGGCCGCGGCAGCGTTGGTGCCGACGGCGAGCAGCAGCGTGGTCGAGGTGACACCGTAGGCCATGCCCAGGCTGCCGTCGACGAGCTGGGCCACGAACCCGACCAGCCCGAGCAGGATCAGCGCTCGCACAATCCCCTCTTTCCCGATCATTCCTACTGTACAAGTAGGAATAGTCTCTACGAGTTCCCCGATCGCGTCAAGGCGTGACAGATCAGCAACCGAGCAGCCCGGCGGGAACGGGCGGCATGGGCCGCTACGAGGGTGAAGGGATCCCGGGATGAGCGCCGGAGGCCAGACGCTCGGCGCGTCGGGTGACGGCCGCGCGCCACTCGGCCGGCGTCACGGTGAAGCGGCCCTCGCGCACCGCCGCCAGCGCCGCGTCCGCGACGTCCGCCGGCTCCTCGCCCTGGTGCATCATGGCCGTCCGTACGGCACCAGGGCACAGCAGCGTCACCCCGACCGGCGTGCCGTCGAGCGCCAGCGCGGTCTGCTCGGCCAGGGCGACCACGGCGTGTTTCGAGACGGGATAGGCCCCGCCGCCGGGGAACGTCACCAGCCCGGCCAGCGACGCCGTGATCAGGATGTGCCCGGGCCGCCCTGAGTCGAGCATCCTCGGCACGAAGGCGCGCAGGCCGTTGCGCACGCCGCCCACGTTCACGGCGAACACCCTGTCCCAGTCGTCGTCGGCCACCTCCCACGGCACGCCGACATCCCCGCCGACGATGCCCGCGTTCAGGCACACCAGGTCCGCGCCGGGCGCGGCGTCGGCGAGCGCCTCCATCGCCGCGGGATCGGCGACGTCGGTGGGCACGGCGTCGGCTCCGATCTCGGCGGAGGCGGCGGCGAGCCCGGCCGCGTCGATGTCGGCGAGCACGACGTGCGCCCCCTCCGCGCGCAGGGCGGCGGCCAGGGCCTTGCCGATGCCGCCGCCGGCACCGGTGACGACGGCGTGGGTGATGTTCATGGCCTTCTTTCCGGGGATGATTGTCGTGACCTTCTCACCGTTCCCGCGACGGCCGGGCACGTGACTCACACCGGCCGCAGCAGGAGGGTGACGAAACCGAGGACGTCGCGGTAGCCGTCGAGCCACACGGCGCGGTGGTCGCGGGCCGCCGCCAGGGCGGCGTCACCGTCGGAGCCGGGGTGGTCGAGCGCCCAGTCGGTCAGCGAGCCGGTCCACGACCATTCGTAGACGTCCCACTCCGCGCGGGTGCTGGTGTGGGCGTGGACGGTGGCGTAGCCGGTCCGCTCGGCCCGCTCCACCGTACCCGAGAGGTCGGCGTACTCGTCGGGGCCCGCGTCGAGCAGGGCCAGGATCTCGGGCGAGGGTGTCGTCTCCCAGAAGCCCTCCCCGACGAGGGCCCGCCCGGCGGGACCGAGATGGCGGCGCATGGCCTGCAGCGACCCGGTCAGCCCGCCGAAGGCGTGGGTGGCGCCGACGCACAGCACGAGGTCGTACGGCTCGGAGCCGGTGTGGCCTGCGGCGGTGGTGTGGTGCAGGCGCAGCCGGTCGGCCACGCCTCGGGCCGCGGCGCGCTCGGCGGCGGCGGCGAGCGCGGCCTCGGAGACGTCCACCCCGTCGGCCGTCGCCTCCGGATGGAGCTCCAGGGCCCTGATGATCCATTCGGCCTCTCCGCAGCCGAGGTCGAGCACGCGGGCACGCGCCGGCAGCCGCGCCCGCCGCAGCAGGCGCTCGAGTGCGTCGTCGCTGACGGGGGCGGCGATGGGATGGTCGCGGTGTGCGAGGTGACTGATCAGGTGTCGAATCATCCCGGAGGATTATGCCGGAGCACCCCGCGGCCCACGCACCATTTTTCAGGTGATGTCCCTGCGCAGCGGGGCCGCGACGGCGGCGAGCGCGGCCAGCGCCGCGTACCCCACGAGGACGGCGCCGCCCAGCGAGGCGGGCAGGAGCGTGCCCGCCGCCTGGCCGGTCTGGGCGGCGACGGCGTCGGCCAGGTAGGTGAAGCCGGTCAGCGCGGCGGTGGCCCCGCCGGGAAGGTAGGGATAGAGCGCCTTGACGCCGGGCACGAGCATCAGCGCGGTCTCGACGACGTAGAAGTACGAGCCGAGCACGACGAGCGCGGCCACCTGGTTGCGGAACAGGGCGCCGAAGCCCACACCCAGCAGGGTGTAGACGCCCATGGTCACCGCGATCCTGACCAGCAGGGCGAGCACCTCACCGGGAGGGAGCCCGAGCGTGGAGCCCTTGGCGGCGGCGGCCGTGAACAGCCCCGCCCCGGCCACGACGGCGGTGATCGCCCCGTAGGCCAGGCCCGCCCCCGTGAACGTGACGATCTTTGCGAGCAGTGCGGTCCATCGCCTGGGCGCGTACAACATCGTGGTGGCGATCGTGCGGTGGCGGTGTTCCGCGGCCACCGCCGACGTGCCCAGCAGCGCGGGCACGAACGCGAGCAGCCCGAGCACGCCGAGCACCACGCGGGTGCCCTCCGCCGTGTGCAGGCCGGGCAGCGGCGGGTCGAAGTTCTCCGGCCCGATGAAGGCGAGCAGCGCGGTGAACGCGCCGCTGCCGATCGCCGCGAGCACTGCCCACCGCCAGAGCCTGGCGCTGGTCAGGCGGTGCCATTCGGCCAGGACGAGAGCGCTCATGCCGGTCCTCCGGTGAGGTCGAGGTACGCCTGTTCGAGCGTGGGACGTACGGGGGTGATCTCGTGCAGGAGGATGCCGTGGGAGCTCGCCTCTGCGGCGATGCGGTCGGCCGGCAACCCGTGGACGAGCAGCGTGTCCGTGGCCGTGCGCTCGACGGTGACCCCGTCGCCGGACAGGAGCGCGCTCAGGCCGTCGGCGCCGGGTGTGCGGATGAGCACGCCGGGCGCGGCGTACAGGCCGGTCATGGGGCCCGCGACGGCGAGCCGGCCCTCGCGGATCACCACCACGCGGTCGGCGAGCTGCTCCACCTCGCTCAGCACGTGGCTGGAGACCAGGACCGCGCGGCCCTGCGCGGCCAGTTCGCGCAGGAAGCCCCGCAACCACGCGTTGCCCTCGGGATCGAGGCCGTTGGCGGGCTCGTCGAGCAGCAGCACGCTCGGGTCGCCGAGCAGCGCGGTCGCCAGGTGCAGGCGCTGGCGCATCCCGGTGGACAGACCGCGGGTGGGACGTCCCGCGAACGGCGTCACGCCGGTCAGGTCCATGACCTCCTCCGTGCGATGCCGGGGAAAGCCGCCCATCCGCGCGTACACCCGCAGGTGGGCGCCGGCGGTGTGGTCGGGGTGGAACCCGGAGGTGTCGAGGACGGCGCCGACGGTCGCGGCCGGGCGGCGCAGGGCGGCGTAGCGCACGCCGCCGATGGTGGCGCTGCCGGTGTCGGGGGCGACCAGGCCCAGCACCATGCGCATGGTGGTGGTCTTGCCCGCCCCGTTGGGGCCGAGAAAGGCGGTGACCTCACCCGGCGGCACGTCGAAGCTCAGGTCGGTGACGGCGGCGACGGGGCCGTACGTCTTGCCGAGCCCGCGCACCTCGACGGCGGTCACGCCGCCGCTCCGGCCAGTCTGCGCCGGACGTCGTCGGCGCCTTCCAGGCTGAGCACCAGCTCGTCGACGCCGTCGATGCGCCGGTCGAGCACGATGCGCAGGCCGGGCTCGCCGCGCCGGGCGCACACCAGCCGCCTGACGCCGGTGACGCCCGTCCACGTGCCGACCTTGAGCAGCCCGCTGACGAGGAGGCCCGCGCGGATGCCCCTGGCCTGGGCCAGCGGCTTGGCCACGGGCACGACCTCGCGGATCGCCTCCAGCGGGATGTCCGTGCGCGCCCGGCGGACGCAGAGCCGCGTCCACTGGTCGTAGCGCACGGTGAGCGTGGTCGGGGTGATGTCGAGGGTGAACATGGGCGAGCTCCCATCGTCGATGCGCCATCTGTTCTATTAGTTGTATATCAGATAGGCTCTCAGTGTGAACCTGCAGCTCGATCTCGACAGCGAGATCCCGATCTACCAGCAGATCCGGGACCGGGTCGTGGAGGCGATCGCCAGGGGCGAGACCGTGGAGGACGACCCGCTGCCCTCCACCCGCCGGCTCGCGGCCGACTTCGGGATCAACTTCCACACCGTCACCAAGGCGTACGACCTGCTCAAGCACGAAGGCGTCATCCGCGTCAACCGCAAGAGCGGCGCGGTCGTCAGGCGCGATCCCTCCTCCGGCCCGCCGGAGCACGGCTTCGTGGCGGACTGGGAGGAACGGGCCCAGGTGCTGCTGGCCGAGGCCATCGTGCAGGGCCTCGGCCACGACGAGGTCGTACACCGCTGCCGGACCGTGTTGTCGGGATTCCGAACCGAGGAGAAGACGAAGGCATGACCCTGCCCATCGCCACCATGCTGGCCACGATCGCCCTGGTCACCGGGTTTTCGCTGGCCCTGCCCGCGCTGACGAGGCCGACGATGCCGTTCGGGGTGCTGGTGCCGCACGGCCACGTCGGCGACCCGCAGGTGATCAGGCAGCGCCGCGTCTACACGAGGCTGGTGCTCCTCGCCGCCCTCTGCGCCACCGCGGCCGGCGTGCCGCTCGTGACCTCCGGCCGGGGCGCCGGCGTCGTCAGTGCCCTGGCCGCCGTGCTCGGCGTCGCGGACCTGGCGCTCTACGTGCTGGCCGGCCGCAGGCTCCGCGCGGCCAAGCGTGACGGACGCTGGCAGGAGGGCCTGCGCCCGCGCGTCGCCGTGGACACCACGTTCCGCACCGACCCGGTGCGCGTGCCCTGGGCGTGGGCGCTGCCCGCGCTCGTGATCACGCTGGTCACCGCCGGTGTGGGCGGGTGGCGGTACGGCTCGCTGACCACGCTGCCGGCCTTCGCGGGCTATGGCGTCGACCCGGCCGCCCCGCCCCGGGCACTCACGCCGTCCGCCGCGTTCGAGCCGGTGTTCGTCCAGGCCGGGATCACCATGCTCCTCCCCGTGGTGACGCTGCTCATCCTGCGCGCCCGCCCCGACCTCGACGCCGCCCGCCCCAAGGGCTCGGCCCGGAAGTACCGCGTCTACCTGCGCGGCATCGCCAGGCTGACGCTGGCCGGCGCGGCCTGCCTCAACCTCGGGCTGCTGGTCGCCGCCCTGCAGTTGTGGCGGCTGGTCCCGCCGTCGCCCGCCTGGTGGATCGCGACGTACGCCCCGCTGGTCGTGCTGCTGGTCGTCCTGGTCGTCCGGGAGATCCGGGTCGGCCAGGGCGGGCACCGGCTGCCGGACCTGCCCGGAGAGGACGCCGAGGACACCCGCGCCACGCAGCGCGACGACGACCGCCGCTGGTTCCTGGGCGGCACCGTCTACCTCAACCGGCAGGACCCGGCGGTGCTGGTGCCCGCCAGGATCGGCGCGACCTGGACGCTCAACCTCGGCCACCCCGTCACGTGGGCCGTGCTCGGCGCGCTGGCGGTGCTGGGACTGCTCGCGCTCACCGGGGTGATCGACCTGCCCCAGCGGGAGAACCTGTTCTGACGGCCGAGGTGCAAGAACGTCCAATCCTCACTCTTGCCTCATTCCCTACCGTGTCCGGGCATGAGCACCCAGCAGGAACGTCACACCGCACTCCCCCTGGACCTGGCCCCGCACGCCGTCGCCGAGCTGGGCGGGCAGGCCGTCGATCTCATCGTCCGGCAGGTCGCCGGACTCCCGGACGAACCCGCCAGCGACTACGGCGACGCCGCCAGTCTGGTCGCGCTGCTGCGCCGTCCGCCCGCCGGCGAGCCCGGCGACTTCGGCACGCTGATCGAGACCTTCCGCCAGGCCGCCTCGCAGGGCGTCAACACGGCGGGCCCCGGCTACCTGGCCTACTTCCCCGCGGGCGGCCTCGTCTCGTCGGCCCTCGGCGAACTGCTCGCCCAGGTGGCCAACCGCTACACCGGCGTGGCGCAGACCGCGCCCGCGCTCGTCGCGATGGAGGAGAGCGTGCTCACCTGGATGGCGGGGCTGTTCGGGCTGCCGTCCGGCGCGTGCGGGCTGATCACCACCGGCGCCTCGCAGGCCACCCTGTCCGCGGTGGTGGCCGCCCGGCACGACCGGCTCGGGCCCGCGTTCGGCGACGGCACGGTGTACGTCACCGAGCACACGCACTACAGCCTGGCCAAGGCCGCCCAGATCGCCGGCCTGCCCGCCGAGCGCATCAGGACCGTCCCCACCACCGCGGACCTGCGCATGGACGTCCGAGAGGCGACTCGCATGATCGCTGAGGACCGCGCGGCCGGGCTGCGCCCGTTCCTGCTGGCGGGCACGGCGGGCAGCACCAGCACCGGCACCGTCGATCCGCTCGCGGACCTGGGCCGGCTGGCACGCGAGCAGGGACTGTGGTTCCACGTCGACGCGGCCTACGGCGGCGGTTTCCAGCTCACCCGGCGCGGCCGGGAGCGGCTCGCCGGGATCGAGGAGGCCGACTCGCTCACGTTCGACCCGCACAAGAGCCTGTTCCTGCCGTACGGGACGGGCGTGCTGCTCGTACGCGAGCCGGCCGTGCTGCGCGCCGCGCACGCCGGCGGCGGCCGGTACCTCCAGGACCTCCACGAGGTGGACGGGCTGCCCGACTACGGGCACCTGGGCGTGGAGCTCACCCGGGAGTTCCGCGGCCTGCGGGTGTGGCTGCCGCTGCACCTGCACGGCGTACGGGCCTTCGAGGAGGCGCTGGACGAGAAGCTCGACCTGGCCGGGAAGGTGCACCGGGAGTTGTCCGCCGATCCGCGCCTGGAGGTGCCGTGGCGGCCGGACCTCAGCGTGGTGCCGTTCCGCCTGCGAGGTTCCGACGACGCCAACCGGCGCCTTCTCGACCGGATCAACGCCACGCGCCGGGTCTACCTGTCGAGCACCACGCTGGACGGGGCGTTCTACCTGCGCCTGTGCGTGCTCAGTGTCCGCACCCGAGCCGAGCGGGTGGAGGAGGCGCTGCGCGTCATCCGCGCGGCCCTCTGACGTACGGCCCTCTGACGTACGGCCCGCCGCCGCTCACGCGCGGCCCCTGGCCGGGCGGCCCGCCAGCACCCCCCGCTGGTAGGCGCCCGGGGTCACCCCCACCATGCGCCGGAAGTGCCGGGACAGGTGCGACTGGTCGCAGAACCCCACGGCGGCCGCCGCCTCCGCCGGAGGCGTGCCCCGTTCCAGCAGCTCGCGGGCGCGTCTGACCCGCAACTGGACGACGTAGGCGTGCGGCGGCAGCCCGTACGCGCGGCGGAAGGAACGCAGCAGCGCGAACGGCGCCGCGCCCGCGGCGACCGCCAGCCGGCCCAGGTCGGGCGGGTCGGCCAGGGACTCGTGCAGCAGCTCGCGGGCCCTGGCGGCGACGCCCCGGCCGGCCGCCGCCGGCCGCCGCCGTGGTCCGCGGGCGGCGTACGCGCCGATCAGCCGGGCCATGACGACGCGCAGCAGCGAGTCGGCGGCCAGCCGCTGCCCCAGCTCGGCCGCGCGGTGCGCGGACAGCAGCATCGCGCACGCGCGCTCGTCGGCGGCCGACCAGGTGGTGAACGACGGAGGTTCGTCGCCGGCGCCGGCCTCGTCGGCGATGGCCGCCAGCTGGTCGGGCCTCGGGTAGAGGACGCGGTAGGTCCAGCCCTCGGGCGTGCGCGCCCGCCCGGTGTGCACGACGCCCGGGTCGATCATGACGACCTCGCCCGCGCCGGTGTACCGCGGCCCGTCGGGGAAGGCGATCTCCTCCAGGCCCTCCTCGACGACGCCGATCGCGTACGTGTCGTGGCTGTGCCGGGCGAACCGGTCGCCCGTGAAGCGGGCCCGCATCAGGTCCACGCCGCCCCACAGCGGCTCCCGCCAGTACCGCACGCTCATGCGCACACGGTATCGGGCGCGCTCACGTCCCGGCCCGCCACGTGAGCGCGGCGGCGACCGCCGCGGCCGACATGACGACGGCGGAGACGGCCGGCGCGTGGGTCGTCCCGTAGTTGGGGCCGGCGACATCACGGCGGACGGCGGTCAGGAGCCGGCCGGCGACGCCGCCAGGCGGCCATGACGGCCGGGGCGGGTGGGAGCGCCTGCTCAACGCACGGTCGCGAAGAACGCGCGTACGTCGGCGGTGAAGGTCTCCGGCTGCTCCAGCGCGGCGAACGTGCCGCCCCGTTCGTGCTCCACCCAGCCGACGATGTTGTTGTCGCGCTCGGCGAAGCGGCGGATCGGCCGCAGGATGTCCTTCGGGAACACCGAGATGGAGGTGGGCACGGTCGCGGGCTTGAGCTCCCATTCGACGCCGGTGTCCGTCTCGGTGTCGGGCGTCTCGGTGAAGGATCGCGCGGCCGAGCCGGCGGTGTTGGTCAGCCAGTAGAGCATGACCGTGGTGAGCAGCCGGTCGCGGTCGATCCCCGGCTCGATCTCCGTGTCGCTCCACTCGTGGTAGACGCCGGCGAACCAGGCCAGCAGCGCCACCGGCGAGTCGGCCATACCGTAGGCGAACGTCTGCGGGCGGGCCGACTGGATGAGCTTGTACGCGTACTGCTCGGTCATGTAGCTCTCGCGGAAAGCCAGCCGCTCCTGCTCGGCCTCGCTCAGCCCGTCGAGCTCGCCGGGCGCCCCGATGGGGAAGCAGATGATGCCGTTGCCGTGCATGCCCGCGACCCGTTCGGGGGCGAGGATGCCGACCTCGCGCGAGATCCACGTGCCCCAGTCGCCGCCCTGCACGCCGAAGCGCTCGTAGCCGAGCCGGGTCATCAGCTCGAGCCAGGCGCGGGCGATGCGGGTGGAGCCCCATCCGACCTCACGGGTGGGCCCGGACAGGCCGTAGCCCGGCAGCGACGGGATGACCAGGTGGAAGTCGCGGCTGAGCGGCTCGATCACGTCGAGGTATTCGACCGGGGAGCTGGGCCAGCCGTGGGTGATGAGCAGCGGCAGCGCGCCGGGGTCGGCGGAGCGCACGTGCAGAAAGTGCACGCGCTGCCCGTCGATCTCGGTGACGAACTGGTCGTGCCGGTTGAGCCCGGCCTGTGCCGCCTCCCAGTCGTAGCCGGTGCGCCAGTACTCGACGAGGCGCTTGAGGTGGTCGAGGGGCACGCCGAGGCGCCAGCCGTGGCCGGGCGCCTCGTCCGGCCAGCGCACCCGATCGAGCCGCGCGCCCAGGTCGTCGAGGTCGGCCTGGGCGGTTTCAAGGCGGAAGGGCCGGATATCGGTCAAGGTTCCTCCATGCTGAAGCGTACGCTGTACCGTACGTCATACGGTTCGTGGTGCGCAAGCCGTGGAGCGTTCCAACATGAGAATGGCGGCGGAACGACCGCCGGGGACAGCGGTCTCAGGCGGGGATGCTCGCGCGGAGCCTGGCCAGCGCCTCGTCGTCGTTGAGCGCCGAGCCCACGGCCACGGCGCGGCACCCCGCGGCCAGGAAGCCGGCCGCGTTACCGGCGTCGATGCCGCCGGTGGCGACGAACCTCACGGAGGGGAACGGCGCGAGCTGGGCGGTGATCCAGCCCGCCCCCAGTTGCTTGGCCGGGAACGCCTTGAGCCAGGTGAAGCCGTGCGTGAGGGCCGCGGCGATCTCCGTGGCGGTCGCCACGCCCGGCAGGTGCGGCAGCCCGAGGCGGCGCGACCCGGCGACGACCTCGGGATGCAGGCCGGGCGCGACCGTGAACGCCGCGCCCATCTCGTGCACCGCCGTCAGCTGGGCGGCCGTGGTCACCGTCCCCGCGCCGACGCTCTTGCCGCGCCCCTTCGCGGCCTCCACGGCCGCCCTCAGTGAGGGGAGCGCGCTGGAGGTCTGCACGGGCACCTCGATGAGCTCGACCCCGAACTCCCACGCCCGCTCGCACATCGCCACGGTGGCATCGGGGTCGAGGTTGCGGAAGATGCCGAGGATCGGGACGCGGTCGAGGTGCCGGCCGAAGAACTCATCGGCGTCCATGGATGTCTCCTCCTCGGGCGATCACGGCATTCCGCAATATATCGAACGGCCTGGACGGACCAGGCGGGCGGCCCTACTCCTCGACCGCCTTGAGCACGGCGTCCGCGATCGAGCGCGGGTCCACCCCGAAGTGGCGGCGTACGTCCTCCCGCGGGCCCGACAACCCGAACCCGTCGGTGCCGAGCGAGGTCCACGGCCGGTCGATCCAGGGCAGGATCTGGTCGGGCACCGCTCGCATCCAGTCGCTGACCGCGATCACCGGCCCGCTCGTCCCCGCCATGGCCTGCCGCAGGTAGGGCACGCCCGTCGCGGTCATGGCCTCCCGGCGCAGCTCGCTCCACGAGGTGACCGACCACACGTCGACGCCGACGCCGTACTCGTCCTCCAGCAGCCGCTGCGCCTCCAGCGCCCAGTGGATCGCGGTGCCGCTGGCCAGCAGGTGAGCGGCGCCGCCGCGGGCGGAGTAGCGGTAGATGCCCTTGACGATTCCCTCCTCGACCTCCTTCTCGCGGCCTTCGGGCAGGCCGGGCTGCGGCTTCGGCTCGTTGTAGAGGGTCAGGTAGTAGAACACGTCCTCGGCCTCCGCGCCGTACATGCGCCTGAGCCCGTCACGCACGATCACCCCCACCTCGTACGCGAAGGCGGGGTCGTAGGCCAGGCACGCGGGGTTGGTCGAGGCGAGCAGCGGGGAGTGCCCGTCGGCGTGCTGCAGCCCCTCCCCCGTCATCGTGGTGCGGCCGGCGGTCGCCCCGATGAGGAACCCCCGGCCGAGCTGGTCGGCCAGGGCCCACATCTGGTCGCCGGTGCGCTGCCAGCCGAACATCGAGTAGAAGATGTAGAAGGGGATCATCGGCTCGCCGTGGGTGGCGTAACTGGACGCCGCGGCGGTGAACGACGCCATCGACCCCGCCTCCGTGATGCCCTCGATGAGGATCTGCCCGTCGACCGCCTCCTTGTACGACAGCAGCAGCTCCCGGTCCACGGCGTCGTAACGCTGGCCGTGGGGCGAGTAGATCTGCGCGGTGGGGAAGAGCGACTCCATACCGAACGTCCTGGCCTCGTCGGGCACGATCGGCACCCAGCGCCGCCCGGTCTCCGGCTCCTTCATCAGGTCCTTGACCAGCCGGACGAACGCCATCGTGGTGGCCACCGGCTGCGCCGAGCCCTTGGCCAGGCCGCGGAAGGGCCGCTCGCCGGGCTGCGGCAGCGGGCGGTGGGAGACCGCGCGCCGGGGCAGCGGCCCGCCGAGCGCGGCGCGGCGCTCGGCGACGTAGCGCGCCTCGGGCGAGCCGGGGCCGGGGTGCAGGTAGGGCGGCAGCTCGCCGTCGAGCGCCCCGTCGGGGACGGGCAGGCCGAGCCGCTCGCCCATGACGCGGAACTCGTCCTGCGTGAGCTTCTTCATCTGGTGGTTGGCGTTGCGCGCCTCGACACCGGCGCCGAGCGTCCAGCCCTTGACCGTCTGGACGAGGATCACGGTGGGCGCGCCGGTGTGCTCCATGGCCTTGCGGTAGGCGGCGTACACCTTGCGCGGCTCGTGCCCCGCCCGCGAGCCGCCGACGATGCGCCGCAGGTCCTCGTCGGAGTGCGGCACGTCCAGGCCGTGGAACAGGTGCTGCCTGATGTAGGCCCCGGACGAGGCGGCGTACGTCTGGAACTGGCCGTCCGGCACCTCGCCGAGCCTGGCCACCAGTTCGTCGGAGCCGAGCAGGCTGTCCCACTCCTGGCCCCACAGCGCCTTGACGACGTGCCAGCCCGCGCCCATGAAGACGCTCCCCAGCTCCTGCACGACGCGGGAGTTGCCGCGGACGGGGCCGTCGAGCCGCTGGAGGTTACAGTTGATCACGAAGGTGAGGTTGCCGAGGCCCTCCCGTGCCGCCAGCGTGAGTGCGGCGGTGGCCTCGGGCTCGTCCATCTCCCCGTCGCCGAGAAAGGCCCAGACATGGCTGCGCGAGGTGTCCTTGATGCCGCGGTTGTGCAGGTAGCGGTTGAACCTCGCCTGGTAGATCGCGTTGAGCGGGCCGAGCCCCATCGACACGGTGGGGAACTGCCAGAAGTCCGGCATGGCCCTCGGGTGCGGGTAGGACGGCAGGCCGCCCTCGGGCTCGCGGCGGAAGAGGTCGAGCTGCTCCTCGCTCAGCCGTCCTTCCAGGAAGGCGCGGGCGTAGATGCCGGGAGAGGCGTGCCCCTGGAAATACACCTGGTCGTTGCCGGCGTGGAAGAAGTGGTTGAACCCCACCTCATAGAGCCACGCGGCCGAGGCGTAGGTGGCCAGGTGGCCGCCGAGCCCCAGCTTGGCGCCACGGGTGACCATGGCGGCGGCGTTCCACCGGTCGTAGGCCGCGACACGTTCCTCCAGGTCGAGGTCGCCGGGATAGGCGGGTTCCTCCGCCGTGGGCACCGTGTTGAGATAGCGCGTGCTCGTGGCCAGCCTGCGCAGCAGGTAGCCGGCCCGTTCGGGACCGGCCTCCCGCCGGACCGCCTCGAGCGACTCGAGCCATTCGGCGGTCTCCTGAGGATCCAGATCTCTCTGCATGCTTCCATTAAACACCCTATGATCGATCATATGATGAGAGGATTTCTCTGTGGAGCCTGTGGCGCGGCCGCCGCTGCGTGACGAGATCCGCGACGTGCTGGTCGAGGGCATGATCAGCGGCCGCTGGGGGCCGGGCGACCGCATCGTGGAGCGCCGCCTGGCCGCCGAGCTCCAGGTCAGTCAGGCCCCCGTCCGCGAGGCGCTGCGCGAGCTCGAAGCGCTCAGGCTGATCGAGTCCGCACCCAACAAGGGCGCGCGGGTCCGCGGCTTCACCCCGGCCGACCTGCGCGAGGTCTATCAGGTGCGGGCGGGCCTGGAGGAGACCGCCACCCGCCTGGGCGGCCCGTCCGTCCCCGCGCTGCGGGCGCACGTGGCCCGCATGCACGAGGCGGCCGCCGCCGGCTCGCTCGACGGCCAGGTGCGCCACCTCGTGGGCTTCCACCGCGAGATCGTGACCGCGTCCGGCAACGCGGTGCTGGCCTCGGTGTGGGAGTCGCTGGGCATCGAGGTGTGGACGCACGTCTCGATCCGGCTGTTCAGGATGCGGCCGCACGAGAACGCCGCCGATCACGAGCCGCTCGTCGAGGCCTTCGACCGCGGCGACCCCGAGGTCGGCCGACTGCTGCGCGACCACGTGCTCGGCTACGCCCCCTGACCGCACGGGGTCACGCCAGGGTGTCGCGGACGACGCGCAACATCCGCGACAACTCGGCGGCCTCGGCGGCGGACAGGCCGATGGCCTCCGGCGCGTTGAACTCCTCCACCTCGGGCTGCGCCCGGGCCAGCAGTTCGCGGCCCGCGTCGGTGATGCGCAACCCGGTCCTGCGCCCGCGGCCCCCTGGCCCGTCGCGCTCGACCAGGCCGCGCTTCAGCAACGACACGAACAGCTCGTTCATGCTCTGCGGGCGCACCATGATCGCGCGGGCCAGCTCGGCCTGGGTGAGGTCCTCGCCGGAGGCGAGCGTGGCCAGCACGCCGAACTGCGTCGGGGTGAGCCCGACCGAGGCGAAGAGAGCGGTGAAGCCCCTGGCGACGACGTGGGAGGTCCGGATCAGCTCCCACAGCGGCAGGTCGGGCTCACCGTCGGGCCAGGCCCCGTAGCCGGGCCCCCGCTCAGGCAACGCGGGCCCCGCTCATACGACGGCCGCGGGCGGCCGTGACGCCGCGGCCGAGCCGGGCGGCCGTGGCGAGAGCGGGCAGGCTCAGCCGGGCCAGCCCCGTGCCGACCGGACCGGCGAGCCGGTGCACCCAGCCGAGCGGCTGCATCGAGGTGCGGATCGCGTCGCCCGCGTAGGCGGCCATCGCGCTCTGGTAGCGGTGCACGGCCATCGGGATGGTGGACTCCCCCGCGTACGCGCGAGCCAGCTCGCCGGCCAGCAGCCCGGCGTCGCGGATGGCGGTGGCCGCGGCCCGCCCGCCAGTGGGCGGCATGGCGTGCACGGCGTCACCCAGCGCCGTGACGGCTCCGGCCGGCCAGGGGGTCAGGTCGGCGTCGGGGTCGGCGGCGTGGAAACGGAAGTGCGCCACCGTGTCCGGGTCTCCCGCGCGGACGAGCGCGCGCACCCGCCCGTCCCAGCCGTCGAGCAGCGTGCCGGTGACCCGCGTCAGGCCCGCGCCGTCGAGCTCGCGCGGCCTGCCGGGCAACCGCCCGTCGGGCGCGAGGAGCCCCCAGACGAGCGCGGGCTCCTCCAGGACGGCGGGCACCCGGGTACAGGAGGCGGGGTCGACGACGGCGCCGCCCGCCGGGTCGTGCACGGTGACGAACATCCCGATCCCGCCCGGCCCGAAGGCCAGCGCCGGACCCTCGGCCAGCAGCCCGGGGACGAGCGGGCGGGTCCGCCCGTCGAGCGGGGTGCGGCCGGCGATGCCGCTCACCCCGGCGGGCGCCGACGTCGGGCGGCCGGCCAGCGCCGCGGCGACCCGCGAGCCGACGCCGTCGGCCCCGACGAGGAGGGCGCCCCGGTCGGTGCTCCCGTCGGCGAAGTGCGCCGTGACCGTGCCGTCCGCGTGGGTGCGGTGGCCGGTGTACTCGGCGCCGAACCTCAGCGCGCCGTCCAGCCCATGGGCGAGGAGCCGGCGCAGCGGGATGCGGCCGATCATGAGTGTCTCGGCCGTGCGCTCGCGCGGCTCGGCCGACAGCAGCCGCATCCGGTGGTCGGTGACGGCGAAGCGGCGGAACGCCTGCCACCCCGCCGAGCTGCCGAGGAGTGCCTGGTAGTGGTCGGGCGTGAGGTGGCGGGCCAGCACCGCGCAGGCCAGGTCGTCGAGATGGAGCCGGTAGCCGCCGGTCGCCTCGATCGCGTCGTCGCGCTCGTGGACCGCGACCTCGATCCCCGTGCGCCGCAGCGCCTGGGCGAGGGTCAGCCCGCCCATGCCGGCCCCGATGATCAGCACCTTCATGTCCGCTCCCTCCGTCAGGCACCTGATATATGAATAAGGTACCTGATACTTGAGGGTCCTGTCAGGCCGCCCCCGTTCCCGCGGGCCGCTCCGCCAGGCGACAGGCCACCAGATGGCCGGGTTCATCGTGGGAAAGGTCCAACCCTGCGGCCCGGCTTTGTCAGCTGGAACAGCCGGGCCCGCCGCGGGTTTCAGCCGGGCAGCCGGTGCGTCCGCCGGCCGCCGAGCAGCGTGCCGACGACCTCCATGTCGCGCAGCGCCGCCGGGGCGACGTCCGAGGTGTCGGTCGCGGTGATCACCAGGTCGGCCGGGTCGCCCGGCCGCGTCCGGCACCGCGCGAGCACCGGGGCGGTCGTACGTCCGCCGCGCCCGGGAACGTGTTTCCCCGAAACAGGTCCCGAAGGAGGACGCGAGTGAGGCGGGCTCCGTGAGATGATCAAGATCATGACTGATCTGCCTGGCTCAGGGATCGCCGGTCGAGCACAGAGCGCCCCACCGGCGGGCACGGCCTTAGGCGCAGGCGCCGGCCGGGCCGCGGCCGCGGCCAGCGTCGGGCAGATCGCCGGTCTGCGCCCGCGCCGCGGCCCGCAGGACGCGGGCGAGGTGCCCGGCGCCGACGTCGACCTGCTCGACTCCCTCGACCCGCTGACCTGGCGCACGGTCGCGGCCTGGCTGCGGGAGCGGCCGTCGGCGGCCACCAGGCAGGTCCGCCTGCGGGTCCTCGCCGCGTTCCTGCGCTGGCTGCGCGAGGCCGAGCCGTCCGTCGAGCTGCTCGCGGTCACCGGAGCGCACCTCGACACCTACTGCGACGCGGCGCGCGCCGGCGCCCTCACCATCGGCGTACGCGTGCCGGGCAAGCCCCTGGCCAGCGCGACGGTGAACAGGAGGCGAGGCGTGCTGTCCTCCTTCTACGCCTTCGCCTGGCGTTCCGGCTCGGTACGCCACGACCGCGTCGCCGCTCCCGGCACCGGCGTGCTCACCCGCGAGGACCGGCGGCTGCTGCGCCAGGGCGTCGCCCGGCTGGCCGCCGGCGGCCGGCACGCCGAGGCCGCGGCCGTCGCTCTGCTGGACGCCACCGGCGCCGCCGCGGACGCCCTCGCCGAGCTGACTTTCCAGGACCTGCACCCGGTGGCGGGGGACGACCTCGCCATCGTGACCGTGCACGACAGCCGCGGGGACATCGTGGCCTTCCCGGTGCCGCCTCCGGCCCGGCCACTGTTGGAGGCGCTGTCGTCGGATCGGGGTCCCGGCGAGCCGCTGCTCCGGCGGGACGACGGGCGCCCCGTGGACGTGGAGTGGCTGAGGGACGCGCTGGCCGAGGCCGCCCTCGCCGGCGGCATCCCGCGGCAGCGGGCGAAGCTGCTGCACCCGTACATGTTGCGGGCCATCACGGCGGCCGACCGCTCCCCGATGACCTGACCGCGCTCTGGTAAGAAGGCGGTTATCGACGACGAAAGGGCGCATATGACTGCGGAGCGGGTGCAATCCAGGGTCTTCGGAGAAGTGGCCGACGCATACGACAGGGTCCGTCCCGCCTACCCGGACGCCCTCGTGGACGACGTCCTGGCCTACGCCGGGCTCGGCGGCGCGCCGGCCGTCGAGGCGGGCGCGGGCACGGGCAAGGCCACGGCGATGTTCGCGGCCCGCGGCACCGACCTCACCCCCGTCGAGCCGGACGCCGCGATGGCCGCGGTGCTGAACCGGCGGCTGGACGGACGGCCCGACGTGCGCGTCGTCGTCTCCCCGTTCGAGGAGTTCCGGCCCGACCGGGCGTTCGGCCTGCTGTTCAGCGCCCAGGCCTGGCACTGGACCGACCCGGAGCTCAGGTGGCGCAAGGCGGCCGAGGTGCTCGCCCCGGGAGGCGCCGTCGCCCTGTTCTGGCACTTCGACATGCTCAAGGACCCCGCGGTGCTGGACGCGGCGCTCGCCGTCTACCGGGCGCACACGCCGCACATCCTCCTGGACACCGAGTTGCCCACCGAGTCGTCGATCGAGTCGTCGCGCTGGTGGCTGGAGCTGGAACGGCAGGACGCCTTCCATGATCTGTCGGCCCGGCTCTACCCGTCGGAGCTCACGTTTCCCGTCGCCGACTACCTCACGCTGCTCGGCACCCGCTCGGCCATCCGGATGCTCCCCGAGGACGTACGCGCCGGCCTGCTCGGCGCGCTGCGCGACGTCTTCGGCGACCAGGTGACGCTCAGCGTGACGACCGCCCTCTACCTCGCCCGCCGCACCCCGTAGC